>JAKEFD010000288.1 GCA_022616245.1 Gemmataceae bacterium | reverse complement strand
TTCGGCCAAGGCTGTGTCCGCGTTTCAGGGGCTGGGGCCGGGCGTCGCATGATTCGCAGCCAAAACAGGGTGACTATCACAAATAGGATGCCGATGGCCACGCCGGCCAGGTGCGACCAATAGGCCACGCCCCCGCCGTAGATGTCGCCGGAGGCGAAGGCGTCGAATGTGCTGACGTACTGAACGACCACCCACAACCCAAGCACGATGAACGCGGGCCATTCGAAGATCAGGATAAGCCACACATAGATCTTGTTGATCGGGTAGACAATCAGATAAGCGCCCAGGACACCCGAGATGGCGCCGCTCGCGCCGACGTAGGGGACGAGCGATTGGGGATCGACGAGCACGTCGGCGACGCCCGCTGCGACGCCGCAGAACAGGTAAAAGAAGAGATAAAGCAGCGGGCCCATCGCTCGCTCGATATTCCTGCCAAAGATCAAGAGAAACCACATGTCGCTGATGACGTGCAGCCAACTGCCGTGCAGAAACATCGACGTGATCAGCGTCAACGGCCTCGGGACGCGGAACTGCGCTTCCTCGACCCATTGGTCGCCTTCCTTCACGAGGATCTTGGCAGGCGCGGGCCGGTCCGGGTCGACACTGGCGCCGCCTTCCAGGCTCTTGACAACCTCGGCGGGCACCAGGGCGAGGTCGTAGGTGAAGTTATCGACCAGTGTGAGCTGGGCGATGAAAACGCCAAGATTGACGAGGACCAGAAACCAGGTAACCCACGCCACGCGGCCGGGGTATTTGTTTTGGTCCCAGAGTATCAGCATGGTTGCGCATCCTGTCAGGAACTGAAAGATAGGTCGCTGCGGACGACATGTCAATTTGGACTGGAGCGACCGGACCAAAGCAGCGCGACCAACAAGAGCAAAGGAAGGACGCCCGCGGCGGCCAAGAGGGGGTAGGCATTCACAAGCTCCCACAGCGCGGCCGGCGTGAAACCGCCCGCCGTGCCGCGCGAGGCGGCGGCGGCCACAAAGCCGAACAGTCCGCCGGCGCTGAGCGCCGCCAGCGCCACCATCAGCACGGGCCGCAGCGACAGCGGCGTCAGTCCCAATAGGGCGGCGGGGCCCTCGCACAAATCGAGAAGACTGCAAAGCGCGGCCCGATCGGCGTCGGCGATGGTCTGAACGCTCAGCCAGGGTTGAACGAGACTGGAGAGTTTTTCAATGTTCGCGCGCTGTGCCGCATCGGCGTCGTCGCGAGCCCGGCCTAGTTCCCTTAATAGTAGAGCATGCAGTTGGGAATACTCTTCCCCCTGCCATTTCGGGACGCGCCGGTTGACGACTGCTTGGACGACGCCGAGCCATTGCCGCCAGCATTGTTTCAAAGCCGGTTTAGCGTCGCTTCCGCCTTTATTCGTTGCCGGGGCCGGCGCGACTGCTTGTGCCGATTCGTCTTTCTTGTTCTCCGACGCGACAAGCAGCGCCGATTGCGTCCAGCGACCGGGTCGCACTGGCGCGAGATTTGTCGTCCTGGCCATGTCCGAGCCGCGACCGTGAGGGAGCGGGTCGCCTGCCGCGGGCATGTCCGGTAACGGCGCCGCCGACGACGCGGGTTCCAGAATTATCGGCAGGGGCTTTTGCAGTTTTTTTGTTTGCTTATCAGGCTTTGGGTTGCCGTCTGCATCTGCGCGCGCCGCGTTGGTGCTTTCTCCAGTCGCGGCCACGACCTGACCGAAAAGAAACGTCAATTCCGACACCAGCTCGGCGGGCGTCTGGAAGCGCTTGTCCGGATCGCGCGCCATTAACCGGCGCAGCACACTGCCCAAACCCGGCGGCGTCTCGGGGCGGTGCTGTTCGATCGGCGTCGGCGTTCGCTCCAGGTGCTGCACGATGGTTTCGAGCGGCGAATCGCCGCGGAAGGGATAGTGTCCCGTGAGCGCGAAGTAAAACGTGCAGCCCAGGCTATAGAGGTCGGAGCGGATGTCGGCGTCTTGACTGTCGCGCGCCTGTTCCGGCGACACAAATTCCGGCGTGCCCAGGAAGCCGCGCTTCTGGGACGGCATCATGCTGGCCACGGTTGCCGAGCCTTGGAGCCGGGCCAGGCCGAAATCGACGACCTTCACCATCACCGGCGGCGCGGGCAATCCTTCACCGCCGACTCCTCTGCCCCAGGGGGAAAGGGGAGTCGAGGCCTGCAGACAAGCAACAGCGCTCGTCGGAATGAGCAGATTGGCCGGCTTGATGTCGCGATGAACGAGACCTTGCTCGTGGGCGTATTGCAGGGCCTTACCGGCTTGGTGTAAAAGCTCGCAACCCAGGCGCAAGGGCAATGGTCCATGCTTGCGGACAAGCTGGTGCAGGTTCAGCCCGTCCACAAACTCCATGGACAAGAAGAGCAACCCATCGGCCTCGGCGGCATCGTAGGCGAGAACGATATTGGGATGCGTGAGGCGCGTGACGGCGACGATCTCCCGGCGAAACCATTGCCGCGCCCGCGCGTCTTCGGCGACTTCGGGGGCGATCACCTTTAGCGCGACGGTGCGCTCCATGAGCGAATGCCGAGCTTTGTAAACGGCGCCGAACCCGCCGCGCCCGATTTCTTCGAGCAAGCGATACGGGCCGATCACCAACCGCGAATTGCCGACAAGGAGCTGCTTGACTTGAAACTGGGTGAGCAAGCCGGCCTGGTGCAGGGAACCGGCAAACGCCGGCGCCGGCGAATGGAGCGCGACGCCGTCGAGCGCAGAGTTCAACTGCTCTTCGGACAGCAGTTTGCTGTTGCGAAGATGGCGGACAAACTCATCGACGCTAAGGTCGACGGCTTCCGGATTCCAAGTGCGCTCGACGCTTTCCAACACGTTACTTCTCTCTGCGTTCCTCCGCGCCTCTGCGGTTACGCTGAATCGTTCATTCCACGAGCCGGATTTCCGGAATCTGCGGTTCGTTGCCCAGGAGGTCGATGCTGATGTTCCCCGTCCCGCCGATGTTGATGGTGTTGGCAACGACGCCGCCGGCCAACAGATCCACACCCACGCCGGCCAAGCCGCGCAGCCGAACTTCGGCGGCGGCGGCATAGATCAAGCCCGTATTCGTGATGCTGGCTGTCCCCGTCAGGCTGATCGGCAGCGC
>JAKEFD010000034.1 GCA_022616245.1 Gemmataceae bacterium | reverse complement strand
TGATTGTGCAAGTTTTGCTGTTCGATGAAGGGCAGAAGCCGGCTCATCCAGCTCCAGGCAAAGGAGTTCGGCCCCGCGCCGAACTTGCCGTGATAGGTGCCGTAGGGGAGCGAACGCTCGGTGTCGTGATAGGCGTGGACGCCCAGGGCGAGCTGCTTCAAGTGGTTGGCGCAGGTGAGCCGGTTGGCGGCCTCGCGCACCTTTTGCACGCCGGCCAGTAGCAGGGCCACCAGGATGGAGATGATGCCGAGGACGACGAGAAGCTCAATAAGTGTGAAGGCGGCGCGCCTTGGTGTGTGCATTGCGAAATGCCTCAGGACGGCCATCTTCAACCTACACCGGCCACAGTCGTTCGGTCAAGGAGAAATCCCGGACTGCCTATTCGCCGCGTTCCCGTTTTTCCCATTTCCACCAGGCTAGCCAGCGTTGGATGCGGCGTTGCTCGCCGCGCGTCTCCTTCCAGAGGGCATCTTGGAGTATCAGCTGCGCTGTTGCCGCATCCGCCTGGCGAAAGCGCCACAGGCTGAATACGCCGCGCATGACGAGGAAGCCCACTGCCAAGCCCCAGGCGACGACAATCATTTGCAAAACGCGCGGCGGCAGGCCGATGAACTCCACCTGCTTTGGCAATAGCGCCCAGAGGATTTGGGCCGCTACTGCCCAGGCCGGCAGGCTCAGCACGAGCCCCGCCAGCTCGAACGGCGTGATTTGTTCCTGCGCACGCTTTTCGGCCATGATCGGAGGCTGTTTGCGGAACCAGGGAAACCGCCGCCGGGGCGTGCCGGAGCGACGCCGCGGGTCCAAGGGCAACATGTTTTGCCAAATACTTTGCAGCCGGTAGTGCGCGGCGACGAAACCGACGACACCCGCACAAAGGACGACATCGACTATTTCGAGCGCGCGTGCACGCTGCGCCGGACCGCGAAACATCCTGAATTGTATCCACCACTGTACACCGCCGATCATCACCAGCAGCAAGATCGGCCCCAACTTGAGTCGAGACAACAGACACAAAGTGCCGATCAGCACGCACAAAACATTGAGCGGGAGTTCTCCTTGATTGAGCTGGGCCAGGAAAATCAAAGCCAAGCTCAGACCGCACAAGGCCTGGTAGTGAAAAGCAGCGGGCTGGGGTTGTTTTGGTGTTTGGGGCTCTGTCATCGCAGGCCTCTCTCCAAGGTGCGCAGTCGTTGCAAACGGTGCAGCACCATGCCCACGGCTTCGTGTTCTGCGGAAAGCACTACTGGCACGCCCATTCGGGCGAACTCCTGTCTCACTTTGGCAAAAGCGTGATGCAAGCGCGCCGCGCTGGCCCGGCCCAGCCAATCTTGCAATGTAGTAGGCTCACTCCGTATGCCGTCGTCTTCGGCCGGCACTCGGAGGGCGCTCTTGCTATTGGACGGCACACGGAGCGTGCCCACTATTTTCTTGCGCTGCGGCATCGGCACGCTCGGCGGCCATGGGCATACGACCAGCACCTGATGATGCCGCGCCAGGGCGACGCGCACTGCTCGCAACAGCTTCTCCAGGTGCGGACCGGTTTCCAAAAAGTCCGCCATGAGCACAAACAACTCGTTGTCCCGTCCGCGATACACGGCCTGAAGCAGGGCACCGGCCAAGACATCGATCTTTCCGGGCGAGCCAAAAAAGTACTCGCCACGGTCATCGTAAAAGGGCAAAGGGCAAGGGACCTGGTGCTCGGCGAGAAAACGCTGCACATAGCCGCGGCAAGTCTCGTCGTCCTCGAGCAAGAGGGCCAACCCGCCGGGACCTAGGTCGTAGAGCACGGCCAGAACCGCGGCGATCTGTTTGCGTGCCTTGTACAGGCGGTGATAGTAAGCGGTGAAGCGCGAAGCGCGGCCGCGGCGAAGGCCGAACGGAGTGTCATTGAGACGCCGCCATAACCAGTGCAGGCTGCGCGACCACCAATGTTTCGCCGGCGTAATACGGCGCGGCATCGTGTAGGCAGGCTGCGCCGCCCAAAACGGCAGCCACAGAGGCATGAAATTGACGCCAGGGTCCAGCCAATCCGGATAAAGGTCCTGCACGACGCCATAAGCTGTGGGTAAGAGCCGACTAAGCGGCACGTCGTCTGTACGTGGTAACAAGCAGGCGGAATCGGTCAACAGATTGGTGATTTCATAAAGGTGTCTCGTGCCGCGACCGGGCCGCAAGTAAGCCTTCACCTGGGCTTCATCGAACAGGCACACGCCGGTGAGATCGCGGACGGCGGCATTGGCTTGCAACACCGACGCTGTGATTTCCACAATACGGGCCAGGGCGTTCCTGCCCACGGCGCCGATGCGCACCGAATTTGACAGATCGACAAACATCGTGCAGCGGACCGGAACTTCGCTTTCGAGCTCCTTGGTCATGAGCCGGTCGCGGCGGGCCGACGCTTTCCAGGCGATGAGCTTGGGCGGATCGCCGGGGAGATAATCGCGCACGTCGAGGAGCTCGTGGCCTGTGCCGGCGCGGCGATGCGGATGGCCGCCGGGCAAGGGGATCAGGTTGTGGCGCTTGACGGCGGGAATCTGCCCGCGGGCATCGGCCAGCGCCGGCAGCACCCGGACCACGCGCACGTCGCGCACGAACAGGGTCTTGCTGAAAAAACCTTGCAAGTCCGCGACTTGTAGCTTGACTCCTTCGAAGCGCAGCAAGCCCGGCGCCGGACACTCGATCCGATAACCCAGCTCCAACGGCTGCTCGGCTGAGAGGGGTCCTGCGGTCGCGTTTTCTCCTTCCACGCGTTGAGCCAGCGGCGGCACGCGATCCACCATCCAGACATAAGGAAATGCAACGGGGCTTTCGAGGGTCAAACGCACTTCCGCCGGCAGGCGCGCCCACAGCGTTTCGAGGGGAGTGCGGTCGTCCCAAATCTCGCGGTGAATCCCCAGCCGGCCATGCGCGCGCCGCAGACGGAAAGCGAATAGCGCCCATTGACCAAGAAACCAGGACAGCACCGCGAAACACACGAGAACAAACGTGGCCGTCGCGGTCGCCAGCGCAGCCGCCAACAGGCCCAGCAGCGCCACGAAAAACCACCAGCCACGGAGTGTGAGCATGAACTCATTCTCGCAAGATAAAGCTCCCGGACCAGCGATAAATCTATTGCTGTTGGAGCGTCGTTTGACCAGAATGTCTCCTTGTGAATTACAACAGCCCGACGCGCAAGCGAGCCTGAGGCGCAAGCAAGGGCAAACACCAGCCCGACGCGCGAACGAGGGAAACCCCACGGAGGAGCACTGATATGAGTGAACCGTTCGATATGCATCTGGTCCAGTGCGGCGCTCGGCTGCGGCGCACCCCCTACTTCGAGGCCACTCAGCGCTACGGCCCGCTGGGCTACACCGTCTACAACCACATGTTCTTTCCGATTCGCTACGACACGCTCGAGAACGAGTACTGGCACCTTTTGAATCACGTCACGGTGTGGGATGTAAGCGTCGAACGCAATGTCGAGATCACCGGTCCGGACGCCGCCGCTTTCACCAACCTCCTGACGCCGCGCGACCTTACCAAATGCGACGTGGGCCAAGGCAAATACGTCCTCATCACCGGCGACGACGGCGGCATCATCAACGACCCCGTGCTCATGCGCTTGGCCAAGAACCACTTTTGGCTCGCCCTGGCCGACAGCGACGTGCTCTTGTGGGCGCGCGGCCTCGCCTATCGCTCGAATATGAAGGTCAACATCACCGAGCCCGACGTGTCTCCCATTCAGATTCAGGGGCCCAAATCGAAAGACGTGGTCAAGACGCTCTTCGGCGACAAGGTGCTCAAGCTCAAGTACTACTATTTCCTTTCGACCAAGCTGGACAAGATCCCGGTTATCGTCACGCGCACCGGCTGGACCGCGGAAGTCGGCTACGAAATCTACTTGCGCGACGGCAGCCGCGGCGTCGATCTGTGGGAACGGGTCATGGAAGCCGGCAAGCCCCACAACATCAAGCCCACGGGCCCATCGGACATTCGCCGGGTCGAGGCGGGCATCCTGAACTGGGGCGCGGACATGACGCTCGACACCAATCCTTACGAAGTCGGTCTGGGCTGGCTGGTTGATGAAAACAAGCGCGCGAACTACATGGGCAAGAAGGCCCTGGAACAAGTCCGAAAGAAGGGCATCAAGCAGAAGCTGGTCGGCGTGGAAATTGACGGCGACCCGCTCGAATTCAACATGACCAAATGGCCCGTGAAGAAAGGCGACAAGGTCATCGGCAAGATCACGTCGGCTCTCTATTCGCCGCGCATGAAGAAGAACGTCGGCTACGCCCTGGTGCCGATCAAGCAGGCCGAGCTGGGCAACACGCTGGTCGTGCAGGCGCCGGTTGGGGAACGGAACGCGACGGTGGTGAAGAAGCCGTTCTTGGATCCGAAGAAGGACATTCCAAAGTCATAGCGGTCGCACAACGCTGTGAGACTTGTGCATTGACTCGCTTTCCCGTTAAGATTCAGCAAGGAGACTGCAATGATCGAACTCACCCAAGTGCAGCGAAAGTCTATCCAGGAAGGAAGAGCCGTCCGAGTCTGTGAAAACGGACAGGAATACGTGATGTTGCGGCCTGACGTTTACGACCGTCTTGCGGAGGATATCTACGACGATAGTTCGTGGGAACCGGTAGAAATGGATCGATTGCGCGAGGAGTCGGTAGCCATGCTCGACCGTTACGGGAAAGACGCATGAACCTGAATCGTGGCGAAGGTAATGAGCGGTGAAGGGACGGGTCGCGATGCACGACATACTGCTGGGAGATTGTCTCATGGGACTGCCCCAAGCGAAAACGAAATTCGCCTACACCGTGGACCAATACTTGACAATTGAGCGTGCCGCCGCGGAGCGTCACTATTTTCTGGACGGCGAAATCAACGCGATGGCCGGCGAGAGCGGCGCGCACGGCGACATCACCGTCAACCTGTGCGATTCCGTTGGCAATCAGCTCAAAGGCACGCCTTGTCGCGCCCGCACCAAGGACACGAAGGTCCGCAGCGGCCCAATCCTGTCCGCGGGTGAAACCACGCGCGGCTTGTTTTCCTACCCCGACATCGTCGTCATGTGCGGCGAGCCCGAATACCATGACGCGCTGCAAGACGTGATCCTCAATCCGAAGGTCATCTTCGCGGTTCTCTCGGAGAGCACGGAAGCCTTCGACCGCGGCGAAAAGTTCAACCGCTTCCAGACTTGGAATCCCACGCTCACCGACTACGTGCTCGTCTCGCAAGACAAGCCGCAATTCGAACACTACTCGCGCCAAGCCAACGGCGACTGGACCTACCGGCGCTCCGTGGGTCTGGACGCGACTGTTGACATTCCGTCGATCAAGTGCACGCTGCATTTGACAGAAATCTATGACCGGGTGTCTTTGGCGGAGGAGTAGTTTCAAGAGCTCCCGAAACCGCCGCAAGTGGGTTGAGCCATGATAGTCCTTTTGATCGGCATCGGGCTCGGCCTGTCTGTGTTTTGGCTTTGTCTGGAATTCGGCTGGCATTGGGGCGTGGCGCTGTTTCTCGGCTGTTTGCCGATCGTGGCAAGCTATTTCTTCGGAATCTTCGGTGTGTTGGGCTCTGCGTTTTCCTCGGAGCACTGTACAAAGTGCGGCTTTGAGTTGACGAGTATGGCCGTCGAGTCGATAGGGCCTCACGCCACCAGCCGCAAGCGTTGGCAAGTTTCCAGATAGCTTGCTTCAAAGTCCACTACAATCGAAAGGTCGCCGCCGAGGAAAAGCGGCAGGCTCGGCAGTCGGCTGCCAACCGCCAGCGCCGCATGCCACGCGTCAATCTCTTCGCGCTTCTCGCGGCGGACCGGTCGGTAGGCAGTCGCGTACAGCGTCTGCTCGGCGGGCAGCCGAAAGTTCGCGGCCTGCAAGAGGTCCATGACTTCGTTGTGCAAATTGGCAAGCCGGCTGGTCACGACATCGATCATGATGAATGGAATCCCTTGACACAAGTAATTCGCGCATTTGACGGCGAAGGCACGTCGAGTTTGCGGGCGGTCCTTGTTGCTGGGGCTGACCAATTCAATCGCCGCGACAAGCTTCGGGCCGCCCTCGGTATTGATCACTTGGACTTCGAACGAATCGGAGAAGACAGCCGGAATAACCCAAGAGGGGGCCGAAACACTGGTCTGGGGCAGAGTGGCGATAGGCGTGCCCCCATGCGCGGACTTTTCCGCGCTTTCTTCGAGCGTCGCCACATCCACCTCCACGGAGCCGCCGATGTGCACCGTCGGCTCTGCGAATAGATGCTCCGGAAGTCCCTGTTGGTTCAAATCATCCGCCAGCGCGCTGGCCCAGCGGGCGTGAAACGCTTCCCAATGTCGGCGTTCGCTCAGCGGCGGGTGGAAGTGATCGAGCAGCGGCATATGAACTCCTGACTGTTGCGCAAACGGCAACACGGTTTGAAAAGGTGTATCGTTGCTCTTGATCGTCTTTCTGTTCGTTCATAATAGCATTTCAACGTATCTTGCGCTCATGGAAACACACCACGATGACCACGATAAGGGAATACGGGGACTACTAGCTGCCAAAGGCGGAGCGTCCATTGACCGCTCTTTCCACCGCTGGCACAATGAGCGCATGACCCGGACGGCAGAAAACTCGAGCGACGCCCCGCAGCCCGTCTCCAAGGAGGCGCCCGAACCGAGCCCATCGCAAGCCACGTCGCTAAGCTTGCTCATTCGTGTACAAGCGCGCCAGCCGGGCGCGTGGGAGCGGCTGGTTGATCTCTACGGTCCCTTGGTGTATCACTGGTGCCGGCAAGCGCAGCTTGGCGGCGAGGATGCAGCGGACGTCTTTCAGGAAGTGTTCCGCTCCGTGGCCGAGCACATCGGCCGCTTTCGCCGCGACCGCGCGGGCGATACCTTTCGCGGCTGGCTGCGCACCATCGCGCGGCGGAAAATCCTCGATCATTTCCGCCGGCTGGACGGGCAAGCGGTCGCCGCGGGGGGCACCGACGCGCACCGGCGGCTGCAGGATTTGCCCGACCCCCTCGCGGACCAGGATCCCTCGGAAGACGACGTGCTGCAAGGACAGGTGCGGCGACTGCTCGAATCGCTGCGCGGCGACTTTGAAGAGCGGACGTGGGCCGCGTTCTGGAAAGTGCAGATGGAAGGCAAAAACACGGAGGATGTCGCGGCGGAGCTAAGCATGACACAGCCCGCGGTCCGCAAAGCCAAGTTCCGCGTGCTGGCTCGGCTGCGGCAGGAACTCGGCGATCTTTTGGAATGATTCGTAGCGGAATTCGCAGGAATTCCGCCCGCCGCAAAAACGGCATTCTTGCGAATGCGGCTACGTTTTCTCGGGACGCGCCGGCGTTCTTTATGTTGGAACCAGAGTCGCGATGTGTAACCATGAATGTCTGTGCCTGTCCCGCGCCAAAAGAACTGGAAAACTACCTTTTGGGTCGTCTCGATCCGGACATGCAGTCCGCCATCGACGATCATCTTGAGGAATGTGCGGCTTGCCTGTCCGCGGTCGACGTTTTGGACCAACGGGCCAACGCGATCTTTGCGCGTTTGGGACAAGCACACTCCAGCGGCGTGAACGAAGAGTACGGTTTCGCTCGTTTGCTCCATCAAGTGAAAGCACTCGAGAACCAATCGGCCGACGCGCCGGACCGTCTGCCTATCCATCCCACACCGAAACCGGGCGACGTGTTGGACAATTATCTACTGCTGGAGCCGATCGGCGCGGGCGGCATGGGCCGGGTGTTCAAGGCGGAGCACCAACGTATGAAACGGCTGGTGGCGCTCAAGCTCATTGCCCCCCAGATGGTGCGTTCGCCGGCGGCGCGGGAGCGGTTTCAGCGCGAAATCGAAGCCGTGTCCCGGTTGACGTCGCCGCATATCGTCGCGGCCTTCGATGCGCGGGAATGCAACGGGCACGATTTCTTGGTGATGGAGTATGTTTCGGGCCGCAACCTCGCGCAAGTGGTCAAGGAAGAAGGCCCGCTGTCCGTGGATCGGGCACTTCATCTCGTCCGCCAAGCGGCCCGCGGCTTGGAGCACGCGCACGTGGCCGGCATCGTGCACCGCGATGTCAAGCCGGCAAACCTGCTCTTGGACGACAAAGGCGTTGTCAAAGTATCAGACCTTGGCCTGGCACGTATCCATGACACGAAGGCCGCGCGCGAACGTACGAATGCCGTCGACACAAGTCTCGTGATGGGCACCGCCGCTTATATGGCGCCGGAGCAAGCCGCCGGCTGCCAAGACGCCGACCCGCGCAGCGACATTTACAGCGTGGGATGCACGTTGTTTTTCTTGCTCACCGGCCGGCCACCCTATGGCGGCAAAGGCAGCGTCGAAGTGCTCTTGGCGCACCGCGATCAGCCCATCCCTGCGCTGCAATCATTGAGGCCTGACTGCCCCGTCGCGGTCATCCGACTTTTCGAAAAGCTCGTCGCCAAACGCCCGCAGGACCGGCCCGCCTCGATGGCTGACGTCGGCGCGGAGATCGACCTCATCGGGCGCGGGGCCCATCGTTCATTCGCGGCGCGACGTTGGCTATGGGCAGCCGGTTTGGTCATGGCGGCGGCGCTTGTGATTCTTGCGGTCGTTTTGCCGCGCTTGGGAAATTCGGCGAACGAACGTGTTGCATCGCAAGAAAACTCATCAAAGGCAGTTGTTGGCAACAAAGCGCCAACGATCGACATGGTCCGCGTGCTCGCCGGCGAAGTCTGGCTCGGCTCGTCGGACAGCGATCCCTTGGCTGGGGAGGATGAAAAGCCCCGCCGGCGCATCAAGATTACGCAGCCGTTTCTTTTGGGCAAAACCAAGATCACGCAGGCGCAGTATCTGGACGTCATGGGCGAGAATCCCAGCGCGTTCAGCGCCAAGGGAAGGTTTCAAGAGCGCGTGAAGGACAAAGACACTAGCCAGCACCCTGTGGAATCGATCAGTTGGCTGGCCGCGGTGCGCTTCTGCAATCGCCTCAGCGAGCGCCACGAGTTGCAGCCCTATTACCAAATCGATAACAACGTCGTGACCATCCGCGGCGGCAATGGCTATCGCTTGCCCACCGAAGCCGAATGGGAACACGCTTGCCGCGCCGGCACGACCACGACCTGGCCCTTTGGCGAAAACCGCGACGATCTTGGCCAGCATGCCTGGTTTGCCGCCAACTCGGGCGACCGCACGCATCCTGTCGCTCAGAAGAAAGCCAATCCACTCGGCCTTTTCGATATGCTCGGCAACGTGCCCGAATGGTGCTGGGACCGTTACGATCCCGCCTACTACAAGCGCATGCCCCTTAGCGATCCGCCCGGATCGGGAACCGGCGAAACCCGCGTGCATCGCGGCGGCGCCTGGAACTTTGGCGCCGCCCAGGTCCGCCCCGCTGCCCGAGAGTCCCGCGGCATCACCTACGGCGTTCTTACCATCGTCGGCCTGCGCGTCGCGCGCAACGTCGATTGATTGCTAAGCGTTCGAGATTCCTATGAAGCGGCATGGTCGCTGTGAACGCTAAACGATTCTTGGGACGCTTCCCCGTTCTGGTAAGTACAGGGCCATTCGAACGCCCTGCACTCAATACCAACCTGGGAGGTTTCAGTCATGCGCGGAAAATCGATTGTTTTCTCGGCGACCGGCGTGCTGTTCGTCGCCGCGGCTGTCGCCTACTGTTGCGGCGATTACGGCAGCGCCAAGGCAACGATCAAAGTGCCGGGCGGCATCACTTCGGCCATCGTCCGCGACGGCCGCTTGTACGCCATCCATGGCTCGGGGCCATTGGTCTGCCTCGACAGTCCCGACGCCAACTTGAAATGGCTCGGCCGGTTCGACCTGATACCTAGTCACTTCGACGTCGCCGGCGACAAGGCGTGCCTGGCCTGCCAGAATCGCGTTTATGTGGCCGACCTTGCCAAGAAGAGGATCGTGGCCGTTCAGGTTTTCGAAAACAACATCGCCAACGTCGGTTTCGCCGGCCCGGACCGCATCGTCGTTCTCCAGAACAACGAGATCCAAATACTCGAGGCCGCCAACGCCAAAACGCTCGGCACTGTCTCCTTGGGGGAAGCGAACAAGAATGCGCGCTTGAATCTCATGGGCTTTCAAGTGCAAGGCGACCGCCTTTATGCGATGGCGGCTGGGGAAAAGCAGGGACTTGTCATCGTCAATCTCAACACTTACCAGATCATCGAACACTTTCCGATCAAAGAACTGAATCTGACAAGCGGGTATCACTCGGTGCGTGATCTGCGCATTCAGGGCGACAAAGCCTTCATGGTGTGTATGCGCTTCAGTTACGGCGTTTGGACCGACAGTTTCGGTTACCTCGATCTCAAGACGCGCCAATTCACCAGCCTGAAACTGCCCAGCAACATGATGCGTAACAGCGGCCTGGTTCTCGGACCGGCGGGCCATTGCTACCTGCACGGCTGGGACGGGGTCTTTCAGTATGACGCGAAAGGGAACCTGCTCGGGCAGGTCCATTCAAAAAAGTCGGAGCACATCCTGACGATGTGGAACGGCAGCGTGGTGGCCGCGGGCCCGGACACGATCGAAATCGTGCCGCTGTCGGCGAAGACAGCGCGCGGCCAATGAATCCGACAGTAAGAGGACCTCCGCCAAAATGGTTTGCATTGCAACGTGACCACGGCCGCCGCCTGGAACATGACGGGAAAGTAAGAGGACCTCCGCCAAAATGGTTTGCATTGCAACCCCCCCTCACCAGCCCTGCAAACCTTTTTGGCCAGTTTTCGCCGCAACTCCTTGTCAGTTCGGCACATGATTCTCTGCAACCCAGCCCTGCAATCTATTTTCTCATGTCTGGAATGTCTAATATGAGGACTCTGCTCATCCTCCTGTCCTTGTTTGCGGCAACCATTCTGATAACGAGGCCTGAGCGCGCACGGCAATTGGCCGAATTGCCGCGCGGCCGGCAGATCAGCGATTTCACGTTGTGCGATCATCATGGCCACGCAGTTTCGCTCAGCGACTTTGCGGACAAGAAGCTGGTCGTGGTTGTGTTTCTTGGGACTGCTTGCCCATTGGCCCAACACTACGCGCCAATTCTTGTGGATATGGCGAAGGAATACGAAGCGCGCGGTGTCGCATTTTTGGGAATCAACGCCAATGACCAGGACACGCTGGCGGATGTGGCGGATTATGTCCGGCGTCACGCTATTCCTTTTCCGGTCTTGAAAGACGCGGACCAGGCGGTCGCCGACCGCTTCGGCGCCACACGCACGCCGGAGGCGTTCGTTATGGATGAAAGCCGCTTTGTGCGCTACTTCGGGCGCATCGACGACGGGGTGGCTGTCGGCATGCGCAAATCGAGCACGTCTCGACAGGAACTAAAGGATGCTGTGGACGATTTGTTGGCCGGCCGTGAAGTCGCGCGACCGCATGTTCCCGCGGCAGGTTGTTTGATTGGCCGAAGAGTTGTAGGCACACCCAGTGCCCCGCTTCCTGACGGGCGCGGCTCTGACAGTGCCACTTTCCAGGACGTGCGGCCGATTCTCGAGCGTCGCTGCGTGGGCTGCCATCGGCCCGGCGAGATCGGGCCGTTCCCGCTGATCGAGTGGAAAGAGGTTGCCGCCTGGTCCGCGATGATCCGCGAAGTCGTCGTCGAGGGCCGCATGCCGCCCTGGCACGCCGATCCACGCGTCGGACATTTCCGCAACGACACGCGCCTGACAGCGGAGGAAAAGCGGGTGATATTGGCATGGATCGACGTCGGCTGCCCGCAAGGGCCACCGGTCGTGGGGCAGACATTCCTGTCTGCCATACCCGACTGGGGCATCCCACGCCCGGATCAGGTCTTTTACATTGCGGAAGAACCAGTCCGCGTGCCGGCCAAGCAAGAGACGGAATACCAATACTTCCTGGTCGATCCCGGCTTTCGCGCGGACAAATTCATTCAGGCCGCGGAAGTGCGGCCCGGCAATCGCGCCGTGGTGCATCATGCGCTTGTGAGCATCGTCTATCCGCGTCAGGATGCCCCCTCACCCCCGACCCCTCTCCCTCTAGGGCGAGGGGAACATGAAGGTTTGCCGGACAGCCTGGGCGCTCTATTGAACTACGCTCCCGGCATGCAGCCCACTCAACTTCCGGATGGCTGGGCGATTCACGTGCCCGCCGGTTCGAAGTTCCTTTTCCAGATGCACTACACGCCAAACGGCAAAGAGCAAACCGACCGCAGTTACCTGGGACTGGTTTTCGCTGACCCCAAAAAGGTGAAGCACAAGGTGCGCGGCGGCGCGGTTCTGAACCCGAACATCGACATACCGCCAAACGCCAAGAACCACCAAGAAGCCGCCGAGCATGTCTTCACCAATAGCGTGCAACTACTCAGCCTGTCGCCGCACCTGCACCTGCGCGGCAAGTCGTTTCGCATCGAAGCGGCCTATCCGGACGGCCGCCGCGAGATTCTGCTCGACGTGCCGCGCTACGACTTCCATTGGCAACTACGCTATGAGCTGGCCGAACCCAGGCGCTTGCCTGCCGGCAGCCGGCTGATCTGCACTGCGGTTTACGACAACTCCGCCGACAACCCAGCCAACCCCAACCCGGCGCAGCGCGTCGGCTGGGGCGATCAGACGTGGGACGAGATGCTGATCGGTTTCTTCGCGTTTGTGGAAGAGGAAAAGGATTGAACCACAGAGGCACAGAGACACAGAGCAGACAAATGAAGAATGAAGCATGAGCAATGACGTACAGCTCATTCTTCATGCCTTCGCTCTACTCTACTCTCCACTTTTCTCTCTGTGCTTCTGTGGTTCAATCCTGTTTCGAGAAAAACTTCCGGAAGCCCTTTTCACCTCCCGCCGCTTCATGGACAATACATTCGTTTCCACTCCTCGGCGGAAGGTCCATAATGGCGACCCCCTTGTTTGCATTTTTCGGCTTTTGGGCGACGACGCTTGGCGTCGCGGCCGCCGCCGTGTCGGTGCCGATCATCATCCACTTGCTGAATCGCCGGCGTTTCAAGATCGTTGTCTGGGCGGCGATGCGTTTCTTGCTGGCCGCGCAGAAGCAAAACACGCGCAAGATGCGCCTCGAGCAATTGATCCTGCTCTTGGTGCGCTGTTCGCTCGTGTTGCTCCTGGTGTTGGCGATGGCCGCCGTCATGCCCTGGGCGAAAACGCTATGGGCTGCTTTTTGGCCCGAGGGCGCCGGCGCCGCGTCCAAGCGCGGCGGCCGCACCCACCACATCTACGTTCTGGACGGCTCGCTCAGCATGAACCTCGCAAGCGACGGCAAGACTCTCTTTGACCGCGCTCGGCAGATGGCGCTGGACCATGTTAATCAAGCGCCGCAGGGTGACGGCTTCAGCGTCTTGGTGATGAAGGACAGCCCTGTCTGGATCGTCGGCGAGGCTTCCCCGGACGCGCGCAAGGTCGCGCGCGAGATCGAGATCCTGCGACCCAGCCACGGCAACGCCGCCTTGCCCGCCACGCTCAACATGGTCGCCGCGAAGCTCATGGAGGCGAGCGGCCGTTTCCCTGTGCAAAATGTCTACTTTTTCACCGATCTGCAACGCGCGACTTGGCTGGGCCTGCCGCCGCCTGAGGCACGCAAGGAAGAAGCGGACGCCAAAGAAAAGCCGCCTCACCTGGAGATCAACAATCGCGGGCGGACCGCTTTCATCGATCTGGGCCGCGAGGAGGCAAGCAACACAGCGATCACGGACCTGGCTTTGGATGTGCCCTTTGTAACCACCGGCGCGATCGTGCCGGTGAGCGCTACGGTGCAGCACTTCGGCGCCAAAGACCGTAAAAACGTGCGCATTGAAATCCTTTTGGGACGGGCCCGCGAAGCCGCCAACGATCAGCCATTTGGCCTGCGCGTGGTCGGTCAAGAACTCATCAGTCTGCTTCCCGGCGAAAGGCAAACCGTCAATTTCGGCCTCAAGTTTCCAGCCGCTGGGACCTACGCCCTTCAGGTCAAGATCGACGGCGACGAGCTCGAGTACGACGATGCGCGCACTGTCATCGTCACGGTGAAAGACACCATTCCGGTATTGATCATCAACGGCAAGCCGGCGGCGGATCCATTCGAGCGCGCTTCGGAGTATTTACGGCTCGTGCTCAATCCATTCCCCAAGGGACAGGAGCCGAAATGGGCGCCCTTGCGGCCCCAGGTCATCAGCGCCGCTCAGTTCGTGGACATGCAGGAAGCGGACCTGGCCGACTTCGACTGCATCTTTCTAAGCGACGTACCGCAATTGGGCGGCGGCGAATTGCGCCGCCTGGAAAGCCACTTGCGCCGCGGCGGCGGGCTCATTGTCTCTCTCGGCGACCGCGCAGCGGACAACATCGAAGTCTACAACCGTCTGCTTTACAAGAACGAGCGCGGCCTGTTGCCCGCTCAGCTCTTCAAGAAAGTGGCCGCGCCCGAGGACCATCATTTCACGTTGCAGGCTCAGGAAGAAGCGTTTCTTCAAGCGCCGCTCAAGGCTTTTTCGGATGCCGACGACCAAATCGGCCTGCGCTCGGGCCGCTTCCGTCAATACGTGCAAGCCAAGGTCGGCCAGGATCCGCGCGCCCGCGTGATCATGACCTACATGCCCGAACTCGATCCCCTGACGGAGACAAAATTCGACAAATCCTTGGCCATCGACGATCCGGCCTTGATTGAATGGAACCCGCCGTTGCCGCGCGTTTTGGATCGCACGCCTGGCGCGCGTACGTTAGCGCCCCTGCGCTATCGCGGCAAAGTGATTCTGTTCACTTCCACCGTCAACATGGATTGGAACACTTGGCCCGGCTCGCCGAGTTTCGGCGCCATGATGCAGGAATGCACCCGCCTGGCTGCTTCGGGCAAGCTGCGCGAGCAGGCCCACGTGGTCGGGCAATTCCTCGAAGATTATCTGCTCGCGGGCGGCAACGAGGTCGAAATCGAAGTGCACTTCCCCGAAGGCTCTCGCCAAAAGCCGCAGAAAATGCGCACGCGCCTCGTCGACGATCTCAACATTTTCCGCTGGACCGAAACGGACTACAGCGGCATCTATCGCGCGGCGCTGGCCTCGGCGCCGAAGGAATTGCTATTCGCCGTCAACACGCCGGCCACTACGCCGGATCAGCGCGGCAGCGAAAGCGACCTCAGCCGCGTCGACAAGACCAAACTCCAAGAGACGTTTCCCGGCTGGGACTTTCAAATTGTCGGCGATCCGCGCATGGCCCAATTCGCGGGCGGCCCGGTCAATGACGACGTAGAGGTAGAACGCGGCGCCGTCGGTCCTTATATCGCCCATTGGCTGCTCGTCCTGGCGCTCGTCCTGTTGTTCGCGGAGGTGATTCTCGCTTGGAAGTTCGGCCATTACAGTTCGGTCGAAGGCCAAGCCCCCGCGGCGGTGGGCGCCGGCTTTCCGCTTGTCATCGCAGTGATCGCGGGCGGCATCTTCGTGGTAGGAGCGTGGGTCCTCTTCGACGCTGCCCGCACCGGGGACTTCTTGAGCTTCTTGCCGGACGGGCTGCGCGGCGGGGTCGAGACTGCTCTGGGCGTGCCAGCGCCGCCGCCGGGCGAAAACACGCGCTGGGAGCTGGAGCGCCAGCCGTGGCTGCCGGACATCGACAGTACCATGTGGATCACCGGCTTCCTCGCTCTGGGCGCCGCCCTGATGGTCTTCTTCACGTATCGCGCCGAAGCGCCCAACGTGCATCCCGCTTACAAGTTCATTCTGGGCGGCTTGCGCCTGTTGCTCATCCTGATCACGCTGGTCGCGCTCTTGCCGCAATTGCAATTGCGCTTCGATCGCCAGGGTTGGCCGGACATCGTCGTCCTGATCGACGACTCGCGCAGCATGGGCGAGCCGGACCACTTTCAGGATGAAAAGGTGCGTGAGGCGTCGAAGAAACTGTCCGAACCGATCCGCAAGAAGCTGCAGGATTCATTGCCGGCCAAGATCACTGAGCTACAAACGCAGCTCACAGCGAAAACGAAACAGGCCGACAACAGTCCGGAAACCACGGCCGAGATCGAAAGACTCACGGCCCGGCTGCAGTTCTGGCAAAACCAGCTCACCCAGGTCAATTCGCCGACGTGGCGTCCCACGCGCTTGCAGCTTGCGCTCGCGGTCCTTGCAAGCCCGCAGCGCGACTGGCTGCACTCGCTGGTCAACGAGCGCCGCTCCAAGGTGCACATTTACCACCTGGACGCCAGCGGCCGGGCAATCAAGCTTTCGGACGCCCAAGGCGCAGCCGGTGAAATCACCGAACTGGATCCGACGCTGATCACGCGCGCCCACAAAGCCATTGCCAACCTGGAAGCGGAAGCCATGGACAGCCGGCTCGGCACCGCGCTGCGGCAAGTCATCGACCATTACCGCGGCTCGGCCCTCACCGGCGTCATCATGTTCACCGACGGCGTCACCACCCGCGACGAGACCATTGCCCTGGTCGCCGACTACGCCGCGCAGAAAGGCGTGCCGCTCTTCTTCGTCGGCATCGGCGACGACCACGAGATTCGCGATCTGCGCTTACACGACCTGCAAGTCGATGACACTGTCTTCGTCAACGATTACATCAACTTCGAAGCGCGGCTCACCGGCCAGGGCTACAAAGATCTCACCGTCCCCGTCGTCCTCAAAGTGAAGGAGAAGGACGGCAAAGAGAAAGAGCTGCACCGCATTCCGGTGCGTATCGATCCTTCGGGCAAGTCGGTCAAGCTCAGGCTGCGCTACCAGCCGACCGAGGCGGGCCGCAAACACTTTGTCGTCGAAGTCGAGCTGCCCAAGTCAGAACGGCCGGACAAAACCCCCAATCCAGCCAGCCTGCGCTTGGAGCGCACTATCGATGTGATCGAAGCCAAGCTCATCAAGGTGCTGTATGTCGAAGGGACGCCGCGCTATGAGTTTCGCTTCATCAAGTATCTCCTGGAGCGCGAAGATCCGGACGACAAGAAAAACAAATCCGTGGACTTGCGCATCGTGCAGCTCGACGCCGATCCGGAGTTCGCCAAGACCGACAAGACCGCACTGCCCTTCTTCCCGGCGACGCGCGCCGAATTGGATCAATATGACGTCGTCATCATCGGCGACTGCGATCCCAAGCACGAGCAGCTCGGTCCGCAGCGCCTGAAGATGCTTGCGGATTTCGTGCGCGGCGAGGATGCGAAAGGAAACAAGACGGGACGTACCGGCGGCGGCTTGCTCATGGTGGGCGGGCCCATGTTCGCGCCGCACGCCTTCAAAGACACCCCGCTGGCCGAGGTGCTGCCCATCGAGCCTTTGACCAACAAAGTGCCCGCCGACTTCGACCGCCCCAAGTCCTATCGCATGGAACTGACGCCGATCGGCCGCATGCACAGCATCTTCAAGTTCACCAACGACGATGCCGAGAACTTTGCCCTGTGGCAAAAACTCGCGCCCATTTACTGGAGTTCATCGGGCTTCCGGCTCAAGCCGCTGGCCGAAGTATTGGCCGTGCATCCGACCGAGCGCGCGCCGGTGCGCGATCCGGGCAGCGACGGCAAGCTCCCCCTGGTGGTGCAGCATTTCGTCGGTTCAGGACGCTGCATGTTTTTCGGCATTGACGAAACCTGGCGCTGGCGCTTCCGCGACGACGAGCCGCGCTTCAAAAACTTCTGGATTCAAGTCGTTCGCTACCTGTCGCGCACGCGCGTCACCAAAACCGACCTGCGCCTCGACAAGCAAACGCCTTACCGGCTGGGCGAGCCGATCAAAGTCACCGTGCGCTTCCCGGAAAACGCGCCCGGCGGGCCGGACGTGCGCGCCAAGCTCGACGTCAAGGTGACTGTCGAATATCGCCCGACGGCCAAAAAAGGCGACACGCCCGGCGACCCGGAAATCCAAACCCTCACGCTGGCGAAACTGGAAGGCAGCCAGGCGACGTTCGAGGCGCTTGTCAATCGCACCCGTGAAGGCAAGTATCGTTTCCGCCTCACTGCGCCCGACGTGAGCAAAATTCAACCCGACGGCGAAAAGCCCAGCGCCGAAGCCACCGTGGAATTGCCGCCCGGCGAGTTGGAACGGCTGCGCATGAACCAGCAAGAATTGATGCAAGCGGCGGACTCGACGCAGGGCCGCTTCTACACGATTGCCAATGCCAACGACTTGCTGGACGAGTTGCCGGCGGGGTTTCGCGTGTCCCTGAGCACGCCGCGGCCGCCCGTGCTACTTTGGAATCACTGGCTCATGTTCTTGGTGGTGTTGGGACTCTTCACCGCGGAGTGGGTGCTGAGGAAGCGAAAACACTTGCTGTAGATACTTGGAGTGCGGCGACTGGTCTCCGCACGCCGGAAGCAGAAAGAACTAATGCGAACGAAGACCTTGATAACTGCGGAAGAATTTGCCAAGACCGGTCCCGAAACGGACGGTTTCGAATTGGTCCGAGGGGAATTAGTGCCCATACCCCCACCTAGAAGACGACATGGCGAAGTATGTATCAATGCCGGCTTTCTGCTCAAGCAGTATGTTAAGAGGCGCGGCAAGGATTCTGTTGTGGGCAACGACGCGGGGATTCTCACCGAACGAGATCCGGACACCGTTCGCGGCATTGACGTCATGCTCTATCTCAATCCCAAATGGAAGCGTAAAGGCGCGAAAAGAGAATCGGAAACCTACGACGACTATCCGCCGGAATTAGCAGTCGAAGTGCGATCCCCCAAGCAATCGTGGAAAAAGCTAATTGAAAAGGTGAACGAGTACCTCAGCATGGGCGTCAAAATGGTTTGGGTGATCGACCCTTCCGTCGAGCGCGTCACCGTCTTCACTCCCGATTCCGAGCCCGTCGTTTACGCGGCGGAAAATGAACTCGATGGCGGTGAAGTCCTGCCCGGCTTCCGCTGCAAGGTGGCAGAGTTTTTCGAATAAACACTTAGAGTGCGGTGACTGTCGCCCCCATTCCAAAGTTCAGCTGCCCTTGACACCACCCGCGCTTTTTGCCACAACCCCTTCCCCATTTTACCTTCGAAAAGATATCGTCGGCCCTGGGGAAGGGCGAACATGAGCGGAGCTCTGGGCAAGCTGGGCAGCAAAGTCGGCCGGGCGCGGCGCGCTCCCGGTCAGCTCTGGCAGGCGCCCATGTTCTTATTGGGCCTGGGCGCCTTCATCCTCGTGGCAGCCAACGCCGTATCGCGGCACAGTGCATCCAGTGCCGACCTCGAGTTGGATTTAAGCCACCTGCGCGCCGGTCTTGGCTCCGCTGCTGAAAACATCGGCGTCCTTGTCGCGCGCGCGGAAAACGCGCTGGCACGCATCGAATCCTTTCCGGGTAGGGGAGCGGAAGTGCATTTCCTGGCGGGGGTCGTGTATTTGCGCCAGTCCGAGTTGTGTCCTCAAGACCAGGCCGCGGCCCTGGAGGCAAAAGCCAAACACCACTTCGAACAGGCGCGCGCGCTGGGCGTGGCAGAAGGCGACTTACCCAAGCTGCA
This sequence comes from Gemmataceae bacterium, assembly GCA_022616245.1. Classification (GTDB taxonomy): domain Bacteria; phylum Planctomycetota; class Planctomycetia; order Gemmatales; family Gemmataceae; genus JAKEFD01. The sequence goes on along the minus strand of JAKEFD010000034.1, from coordinate 13,515 downwards.
ATACCGGCTGGGCTTGATACACTTCCGCCAGGGCGATTGGCCCAGGGCCATTGAACAATGGTCAACCGGCATCGACAAAGGGGCGGATCGGCCGGCACAAGGTTACGCGCTCTTGACGCAGGTGCATTTGAAACTGCCGCAGCCGGACGTCGAAGCCGCTTTGGCAGCCAACCAGAAACAGATGGAATACCTCGACGACCGCAATGCCGCTGCCATGGCCGAATCCCGGCTGGTGCGCGGCGAGCTGCTTCTGCGTCTGGGCAAGCGTCCGGATGCTCTGAAAGTGTTGGAGCGTATCGGCAAAGGCGCCGCCGAGGACGTGCGCCGCCAGGCCCGGCTCTTGCAGGTGCGGGCGTGCGCAGACGAAAAACTCTGGACACAAGCCATTCCTCTTTGGAAGGAACTCCTGCGCGATGCGGATAAGGTGGAGGGCGGCAAGGCGCGCGTTCTCTATGAGCTTGGTCTGTGCCACCATAGCGCGGAGCCCGCGGATCGCGCGGCAGCACTGTCCGCCTGGCAAGAAGCCGCGGCGCTCGAAGGCGTTTACGCGCAGGCGGCCGGTCTCTACCTGGGCGGCATGCGGGTTTACGGCGCGCCGGACGATTTCCAGGCGGCGCTGTCCCAGTGGACCGCAGCTTTGGCGGCGGTCCAGAAGCCAGTCGATTACGAGAATGCAGCCTTGCCACTGGACAAAGTTCGGGAGATCTTGGACAAGGCCGTGCGCCATTTCTTCGAGACACAACAGTTTCTGGAAAGCAAAGAGGTCGCGCTACTCTATCGGAAGGTCGCCGCGCCGGGCGTTGCCCACAAGGCGCTGGCGCGTGCGTCCGAGCAGCTGGCGAAACAACTCGACATCGAAGAAAAACGCTCGTTGGCGCGGCAAGAATGGCGGATGGCGGGGCAGGCCTATGAGCGCGCCGCCCAATCGCAGGAAGGCCAGGCGCAAATCGAGTCATTCTGGCGCAGTGCCGTGTGTTACCGCGCGGCCCAGGAAGCGCCTCGGGCCGCGGCAATGCTCGATCGCTTCGTCCGCTTGGAAACGTCCGAAATGCGCTTGGCCGAGGGATGGCTGTCGTTCGCCGAGGTGTACGAGGAGCAGGGCGCGAAGGAGAAAGCCCTGGCTGCTTATTACAAGTGCATCGAGTATCCGGACACGCCTTACGCCTATCGCGCTCGCTATCGGCTGGCCGTGGAAGAAATGGCCCAGAACCATCTGGACCAAGCCAAGGCGATTCTGAAGCAGAATCTGTCCGCCGGCGGATCGAATGCGGACCGCCAGGCCCAGGACGAGTCGCTCTTCCTTATTACACGCCTCTTGTACCGCATGGGCAGTTTCGACGAAGCCGTTTTTTACGGCAAGCAAGCGGTCCAACTACAGCATCATCCGGACGCGCGGTTGGTGCGCGAGCTGTTGGCAGACAGCGCCAAGAAGCTGGCGGACCAGGCGGAAGCGAAAATGAAGTCGGCCCCCGGCGTCGAAGCGAGGGCGCATCACGACCGGACGCGCCGCGGCTGGCTGGAACTGGCGGCGCAGTCTTACCAAGATTTGGCGGATGAGCTGGAGGCCAAAGCGCGCAAGTCATCGCTTTCGCCGCAAGAGCTGCTGCTCTTACGTACGGCGCTCTTTGGGGCGGCCGACGCGTTTTTTGCGGGCAACAACTACACCGAAGCGCTCCGGCGTTATCAGGCTTTGCAAGAGAAATACCGAAAACGCGTCGAGAGCTTAATTGCCTGTCATCGCATTTGGGGCTGCGTTGCAGTCATGATCGAAACTCCCGAACAGAGTCGAGCGGTCAGAGACGCTGTTGTTGCCGGCGTAAAAATGGCACGAGTCGACTTGGAGTTGATTCCGGATGACCATCCAGGATTTCAGGGGGGGGGGAACATCTATTCAAAACAGCAATGGCGTTCGGCATTGGATCTGATTGAGAATGCGCTTGGTCCAGTCAAGTGAAGCCCCCTTGCTCACCAGTCACTTCCGAGAATGTCACCTCGGCCAGGAGAAACGGCGCTCCAATAAGTGTTTGCCGAAATAGTCGGCGAAATAGTGCGAACGCTTCCGTCAGCCAGGGATACAATCATTCCGGAAAGATGCGGCGTCTGCGCTAGTTTCGAATTGCATTGCTTTTCCGGAAGAGGTGCGACTTGGAATGTACCGGGGAATGCACCGGTAGTGATCCCATTTCGCGTAACCGGGTGATTGTCTTCTCCGTCAATGGGAACGTTGGGGCCGCCGTCCGCAAACGTGGGCGGGCGAAGACCCAAAACAATCTTTGCCTTACCAATTTCGATAACGGTGATCGAAGCCACACTATAATAATACCTACTATCCTTACACAAATAGTAATGCTCAGCAAATGCGATTGTATTGCTTGTCCCGTCTTGAAACGTCGCTGGCAGACGCGGGCTCCCGTAAAAGGCCTGCGCATTGATTGCGTAGCTTGCGGGGTCTTGTATTGGCACGCGACCCTGGTTAAATACCGTAGGATCAGCCGGACTTATGTATGTGCCGACAATGAGTTTCTTTGGATCCCGATCAAACCATGCTTCAAGTGCCAAATTACCTTGCTCGATATATGGTAAGAGGGCAATCAGGAATGGTCTTTTCTGGTTCGGGCTTCCGGGTGATCCGTTAATGGTAGGAAACCGACCTTGGTGTGTCGTCGCGAATGCATGAGTGGCCAGAATGATCTGTTTCTGATTATTCGCGCTTTCCAGTCGGATGCCAGCGTCGCGCGCCCGTTGAACGGCTGGGAGCAGCAAGCCAATGAGAATGGCGATAATAGCAACCACAACCAAGACCTCGAGTAACGTGAAGGCAGTTCGGCGATGGAGCATGTTCCGACTCCTCACTTAGCAGAATACGTTCGAGACTTGTTATCGGCGAGGTCAGAGAATCTGACATTGAACCGAGGAACTCCATTTAATCGGATGCCGGTATCGTTAAGCCAGTGAAGATCTTCGATCCTTGTAAGCGCGCTTGACCTTTCGTCGTCAAACTCTTTGACAATGACTTCAACGACTTCGGTCTTGGCAGTAGACTTCACGACAAACTCGGGAGTCCTCACAACCAGGATCGCTTGGACTAGCCATGTCCCTCCCTTATTAACCTTTAGAGTTCCAGTCCATTTTCCCATCCCGGACGTCACATCGTCTCTACCAGTGACTTTGTTGGTTAGGTCTGTTTTGAAAACCGCAATGAGTTCAACTGCAAAGAATTCATCGCCGGGGTCTAGTTTGTAAGTACCTTTGAAGTCAATTTGCAAGAAATCTACGGGATTCGGATAGCCGGGATCAAACTTAATCTCGTCTGGATGAGCTTGCCTGACACCGACGAAAACCACCAGAATTGCCAGAAACAGTCGTGATTTCTCCATTGTCGCCTCCCGCAGAGTGTTATTCATGCCCGGGCGATAATGGACGGCTGCGAAGTGAGTTAGCACTTTAGTAGTTGGCAGCGAAACGGCAAGTGGATGTCTGTCCAGGAATACCCGCTCCATTCAATTGCAGCTGCGATGCCCGACAGTTGATCGAACAGGCACTTTGTCCGCCCCGGCCCAGCAGAGTCGCGTACAATCCCGCATCAATTGAACGGCATTCTTAGCCTCGGCGGATGCACGTAACGACGCATTCGCAAGACCAAGCGCGTGCCAGCGCCCGGCTCCAAGTCCACCTGTAAATGCCTGCCGCTTATTTTCACAGCGACGCCGTCGCCGGACGCGCGCGTGAACTCGTGCTCGCCGTAGCCGCCCGCCTGCAGGACAACGCGCCGCCCATGCACCGGGCTGACGTTGACCAGCCACACCACCGTCTCCTCCGCCGTCATTTTCTCGACAAGGGCGGCAACATCGTCCGGCAGTCCGGCGCGGCGTCGGTCGGGATCGAAGTAACGCAACCGGGCGTGCAGCGTCAACGTGCGATTGCCGTGGTGCAGGCCGCCCATCGTCAGGCGCACCAGATTGGCGGCGACGGCCGGATTGTAGCCCATGGGATCGTCGGCCAAACGCGTATCCGGAGTCGTTTTGTCGGCCCGCATGTGGGCGACTTTCCTGCGGATGGTTTCAAGGTCTTGCCGCAGCGCTTGCTCGGGGAAGCTCGAGTTCTTGCCCTGCAAGTAGGCGATCCAGCCGCTCGGCGGCACACGGGCCAGGTCGCTGTCGCGCATGGACCAGTACCAAATCTCCTCGGCGCCGTGCTTGTATTTGTCCGGTCGGAAATCGTACCAGCCCTGGTCGCCGTGCATGTGCGGATAGAGGGCAACGCTGTTCGCCGTTTTCGAATGGGCATTGACTTTGTCGATCATTTGCCGCCACGGATCGAGAAAGCGATCGTCGCCGGTGAGGAGGAAGGCGTTGCCGAAGCCGTGAATGCCGAGGACGTGGTTGTTGCGGTGAGCGAGCTTGCCGGTCTGGGGAACAACGACGGTGAAAGCCCAACCGTAAACGCCGCCGTACCACTTGCCGCCTGCCGCGCCGCCGATCTTGCCGTCGAGGCCGACGTTGGTCGGGAGTATACCGCCGTTGTCGAGGATGCGCTGACGCCAAGCATCGGCGTAGTCCAGGATCCAATCTTTGTATTTTTTCTCGCCGGTCAAGAGGAAGGCGTTGAGCGCCAGCGACGTCGCCATCAGATTCTGCGGATGGTCGCCGACAATGTCGTTGTAGTCTTTGAAGTGGGCGAGCATCTCGTCATAGCTGCGCTCGCCGTGCCTTGGCGCGAAGCGGTTGTTCACTTCGATAGGATCGCCGGCCCAGTCGAGCGCGGTCGCCTTGCGCAAGAGCGGTCCCCGGCTGCCGTTGAACATGCTGCGGATGATTTTGTGCTTGGGATCATAGTTGTCCGCGCCGGGCTCTTCATTCAAGTAGAAGCCTGCGTAGCGTCGCGCCCGTTGCAACAGCCTGGGATCGCCCGGGTCGCCCAGACCTTGATTACAGAAGACAGTCAAGCCTTCCGCGTGATGCAGCCAATCGAACATCACGGGAAACTCTTTGTAGTACATGCCGTCCTTGGCGAAAGGGACGTGCGTGGTCTTCGCCAGCGTGTACTGGCGCAGGTGCCCTTCCCAGGCTTTCTTGTAGAGGCGGAGAATCTTGTCTTTAGCGCCGAGGGCATGCAAGATCGGCCAGTCATTGCAGTTTTCGATCGCGTCGTCCGGGCCGTCGTCGCCGCCCCAGCGCTCGACACAGAGGAGAAAACCGCGCTCATCGAAATACTTGGCAAAGAACTCCTCACAGGCCGTGGCGCTAGCGCGGAGCACTTCGCGCTCGAGCAAGGCCCAGTCCGGCGCCGGCATGGGGGTGCGTACGTGCAACAGGGGCATCTCGTCGCTCCCGCGCACGGGGGCGAGGGGAGTTTGGGACGCCGGCGCTTCCGCGTGGGCGGCGCACACCGAGAATAGCGGCCAAACCAATGCCACCAGATAGCGCGACATGAACGACTCCTCCGCCAATAGATTACGACAGGTAAACAATCCTTAGCGGTTGTACGCACTTCCCCGCCAAACGCAACAATCGGTTTCGCCCGCACATTCTTCGCGAACGCATCCTGGCCGCTGAAATCGCCCCGCTTTCGCAGCGGTAAGAGCTTGCTCCAATGGAAACATCGCGCACAGTTTTCCTAACCGGCGCGCGGGCTCCCGGCGCCGTGCTTCCTTCGAAGTCTAGCAGCAAGGAACCCAGCCATGAGGAAGACGCTTTTGCTGGCGCTTGTCACGTTCGGCGTGCTGACCAGCGCGTCGGCGTCGTCGGCGGCGCATTGCGGCGCGTCCCGCTATACGGCAGCGACGCCCTGCGACACTGCCTGCCAACCAACGGTCCGCTATCGAATGTCCTACCAAACCGTGTGGGAAGACCGCACGCGTGTTTGCTATCGGCCGGTGTACAAGACCGTGCTGCAAGAGTGCAAAACGATTGTGCATTATCCGGTATACGAACAGAAAGTCCGCGAGCACCGCTATACCGTCTGCAAACCCGTTTGGGAATGCTACGACGTGGTCCGCAACTACACGGTGATGAAACCTGTCTATGAGCATGGCGTCAGGGAGCATCGTTACGTCGTGCACAAGCCGGTGCTGCAATGCTACCAGGAGCCGGTCCATTGGACGACCTACAAAACGGAAGTTCAGCACCATGTCCGGGAGTGCCGTTATACGGTGCAGGTCCCGCAATGGCAGACCTATCAGACGCCGGTGCATTGGACGACGTATCGCAAGGAATATCAACAGCACGTACGCGAATGTCGCTACACGGTGCAGGTCCCGCAATGGCAGACCTATCAAACGCCGGTGCATTGGACCACCTATCGCAAGGAGTTCCAACAGCACGTGCGCGAATGCCGCTATGTCGTCTATCAGCCGCAGTGGCAAGAGTATCAGGAAGCGGTGCGCTGGACGACCTATCGACCGACGTATCAGACTCATGTCAAGGAACACAAATACACGGTTTACCACCGCAGGCTGGAATGCTATCAAGCGCCGTGCCACTACACTACCTACCGGCCGGAATACGAACGGCATGAAGTGGACGTGCCGTGCGTCACGTACAAGACAGTGGTTGAGCCCTGCGAGCGCGTTGTACGATCGTGCATACTCGAAAAAGTCATGGAGGAAAAGCAAGTCCGCGTGGATGCCGGCGAATGGAAAACCGAGCAGTGCTATGTGCCTGGCCCCACAGTGACCAGGTGCTGCCGGTTGCCCGGGACTTGGACGTTTGATCCCTGCACGTGCCGGTCGAAATACTGCCCCGGCGAAACGGTGCGAACGCCAGTGCAGTTGCCGGGCCGGACCGTGTGCAAGAAAGTCTGGGTGCCAAGAGAAGAAATCCGCACGATCCGATGCTGCAGGATGGTTCCCAACGTGGTGGAGCAGACCGTCAAGTACAACGTGTGCCGGGTGGTGCCGGTGCAGACGACGCGCAAGCACTGCTACACGACCTGCAACATGGTGGCCGAGCAGCACTGCAAGATGGTCACGCGCCAGCGCTGCGTCGTGACGCCGGAAGAAAAGACGCACCGCTTTTGCTACCAGACGTGCACCATGGTCCCCGAGCAGCACTGCAAGATGGTCACGCGCAAGAAATGCGTCATGATCCCGTGTGAAAAGGTGCAGCGCGTTCCGTACACGACCTGCCGGGTGATCCCCGAGCATCACTGCAAGATGGTGACGTCCAAGCGCTGCGTGATGATCCCGAGTGAAAAGGTGCAACACGTTCCGTACACGACCTGCCGGGTGATCCCCGAGCATCACTGCAAGATGGTGACATCGAAGCGCTGCGTAATGATCCCATGCGAACGCGTGCAGCGCGTTCCGTATACGACCTGCCGCGTGATCCCGGAGCACCATTGCAAACTGGTGACCAAAACGCGCTGCGTCATGGTGCCGGAGGAAAAGGTCTGCAAAGTGCCCTATACGGTCTGCCGGATGACTTGCGAGGAGCGCCAACAGGTGGTCCGCTGCAAGCGCTGCACGATCGTTCGGGAGGAAAAAGTCTGCCAAGTGCCCTATACCGTATGCCGCATGGCGGCCAAGGAAGTCGTGCGCTGCGTGCCCGTGACCACGTGCAAAATGGAAGCGTATTGCGTCAATGAGAAAGTGTGCAGGCGGGTGCCGGTGTGCGTGCCGGTCTGCGAGCCGGAATGCCGGCGTTTGCCCTGGCGCGTTTTCCGCGACTGCCCGGGCGCTCATTAGTGGAGAGTGGTGAGTGGTATTCACTTTCCACTCACCACTCACCACTCACCACTCACTACTTGTGATCCATTGACAGCCCCCTGTCACGGGTTATCATGAAGAGGGACCAGTTCACGGAACACGCTCGCCGTTCATCAGGATTCTCCACCAGCGCCGGAGCAGTCTTTCGGGACGGCGAGGGGAAAGCCCACCATGGCCACGGGTGCCGCGCCGCGCACTCTCGACATCGCGCACGAATTGTTCGAGGTAGTGACGCAAATCTGCCTGTCGACCCTGCGCGGCCGACGCCGCCTGGGGGAATTGAAGGAAGTCGAGTTCCTGACACTGTCGCTGTTGCACGCCAACGGCACCATGATCGTCGGCAACATCCAGCGCTTGCTGGGAGTGTTGCCGGCGCAAATGTCGCGCGTCATCCGCGCATTGGAAAACCGCGAACGGCCGCTCATCCAGTGCCGCATCAATCCGCGCGACAAGCGCAAGATCGACGTCTGTTTGACGAGTAATGGCGAAAAGCGCCTGCTGGAGTACCAGGGCGAGCGTGTCAATCGCATTGTCGACCGCATGCAAGACATTTCCGAAGAAGACCAGGAAGACCTCATTCGCGCTCTGGCAAAGCTCCACGGCATGCTGGAGCAGCGGACAGGCTCGTGAATCATTGCATGCAACCCCCCCGAGTGATAAACTTCCAAGGAGCGAAGTAGATCCCGGGACTAAGCAATGCGCGACCCGATCACCTGGTCGTTTCCTATCGGTTGGCTGTTCGGCATCACCGTGCGCGTGCACATCCTGTTTCCCATCGTGGCCATCGGACTCATTTGGTATCAAGCCGCCGACAAAGACACTGTGCCCGGAGCCTGGATCGATGCCACCATGGTCATGGGGCTGTTGTTCTTGACAGTCTTTCTGCACGAGTTGGGCCATTGCTTCGCCGCCCGCCGCGTCAACGGCGAAGCGAGCGAAATCGTGCTTTGGCCTCTGGGCGGGTTGGCGAACGTCGATTTGCCGCACTCGCCCAAGGCGCATTTTGTGACGGCTGTGGGCGGGCCTTTGGTGAATCTGGTGATCTGTTTCATCACGGGGGCCGCGCTGCTCTTTGCTTTTGACACAGTGCTGCGTCCGACTTGGAATCCTTTTTGGATACCGTACCGCAATGACCGGGGTCTCGTGGAACTGGTGAGCTGGGACGGTTCGGTGTTCGGCACTGATAACCTCGCCTTGATCGTGCTGGCGCGTTTGTTTTGGGTCAGCTGGATCACTTTTCTCTTGAACGTGCTGCTTATCGGCTTCCCACTCGACGGCGGACGCATTTTCCAGGCCATCCTTTGGCCCTACGTCGGCTATCGGCAAGCGACGCTCTATGCCATCTTCGCCGGCTTCGGCTGTATGCTCCTGGTGCTGCTCTCGTCACTGGTCCTCAAGGAAGTGCTGCCGTTTTTCCTCGGCTTGTATATCTATACCGCGTGCAAGCAGGAATACATCGTCTTGGAGACGGGCAGCGAGGAGTCGATGTTCGGCTACGACTTTTCGCAAGGCTATACAAGTCTGGAGCGCGACGAGCCGCCGGCCGAGAAGCGGCCGCGCAAACGGCAAAACTTCATCCAACGCTGGCTGCAGCGCCGCGCCGCCCGCAAGCTGCAGAGGGACCAGGAGCGTGAACAAGAGGAAGCGCGCCGCGTCGACGAACTCCTGGATAAGATCCAGCGCTTTGGCAAGGAATCACTCACGGACGAAGAACAGCGCTTCCTGAAGCGCTACGCAGACCGAATGAAGAACAAATAGTCGGGCGTCAGGAATCAGGAGTCAGGTGTCAGTATTTGCTCGACGCCTGATTCCTGACCCCTGACGCCTGACCGGTGACCCCTGACTCCTGTAATGGCCGATCTCATCCAGCCACGGACGCTCAAAGGCTTTCGCGACTATCCGCCCGAGCTCATGATTCCGCGCGAACGGCTTCTGGAGCAAGCGCGGCGGGTCTATCGTTCTTACGGGTTTGCACCAATCGACACGCCGGCGCTTGAATACACGGAAATCCTCCTTGGCAAGGGAGGCGAGGAGTCGGACAAGATTATCTATCGTTTCAAGGACCACGGCGACCGCGACGTGGCCTTGCGCTTCGATCTGACGGTCCCTTTTGCACGTTTCGCCGCCATGTACGTGCCTAAGATGGGCACGCCATTCAAGCGCTATCACCTCGGGCCCGTTTGGCGCGGCGAAAACACCGGCCAAGGCCGCTACCGCGAGTTCTGGCAGTGCGATTTCGACACCATCGGCACAACCTCCAATGCGGCCGACATCGAAGTGGTTTTGGTCATCCACGACCTCATGCATGCACTGGAGGTCGAGCGCTTCACGATTCATGTCAACAATCGCCTTGTGCTGAACGGTGTACTGGAGGAATTGGGGCTTGCGGGCAAGACCAAGGCGGTGCTCATTGCCTTGGATAAGCTTCCCAAGCTTGGCCGGGACGTGGTTAGCGCCGAGATGTCGGAAAAAGCGGCGCTCAGTCCCGAGCAGGCCGAAAAGTTGTTGAACCTTGCCCAAACGCAGGGAACCAATTCCGAAATCCTCGAGCGCCTGACGCTGGATTTCGGCGGCAATGCGAAGGCGGCAGAGGGCATTCGCCGGCTCAAGGAACTCCTCGAGGCGACAGCCACCGCCGGTGTGGATCCCTCCATCGTCAAGCTCGATGTCGCCATCGCGCGCGGCCTAGATTACTATACGGGCACGATTTATGAGACGTTTCTAGCGGACTTGCCCGGCATCGGCAGCGTCTGCTCCGGCGGCCGCTACGACAATCTCGCCCGGCAATTCACCAAACAGGAACTGCCCGGCGTTGGCGCCTCGCTGGGGCTCGATCGCCTGCTTACGGCGCTGGAGGAATTGAAGCTTCTGCAATCCGCCGGCACGCCCGCGCCGGTACTCGTTTTGCAGTTTAGCGCGGACAAGTTGGGCGAATATCAGAAGATGGCCCGCGGCCTGCGCGCGGCCGGCGTCGGCGTTGAGGTTTATCCGGAAGCCAAGAAGATCGGCGCGCAACTGCAATACGCCGAAAAACGCGGCCACCGCTTCGCCCTCATCGCGGGGCCGGACGAGTTCGCCCAAGGGGTGTGGAAAATCAAAGACCTGGCCAAGCGCGAAGAGAAAACGGTAATGGACTCGCAAGTCAAGGAACAATTGCGAGCATTGTTGAGTTGATCCGTCGCCGGAGTACTATCCTAACCTTCTCGGCGCGCATGAGGGACCCATGGACCGCAGCAACCCCTATGAAGCGGCTTTCGAAGCGTATCTCCAGGCGCACGGGCTGTGCTCCGTAGCCGTGGATGAGACGCGGCGTTCGCAGTGGGGCCGCACATCGGTCAAAAACCTCGATTTCATTGTCCTCGGCCCAGCCGGCACGCGCCTGCTGGTGGACGTCAAGGGCCGGCAATTCCCGGGCGGACCCGACGGCAAAGAGCGCTATGTTTGGGAAAACTGGTCCACGCTCGAGGATATCGACGGCATGGAAAGCTGGAGCAAGCTCTTTGGGCCCGGCTCGCTGGGGCTGTTCGTCTTTCTCTATCGCATTCGCGCGAGCGTGAGCCTGGCGGAGGATGCCCTGGATTTGTTTTCATGGCGCGGTGAGCGCTATCTGTTGCGCTCGGTCACCATCGAAGCGTATCGGCGGCACATGAAACTGCGCAGCCCGAAGTGGGGCACGGTGCATTTGCCCTCGAAGGTGTTTCGCGAGCTGGCCCGACCTTTCCGCTACTTTAGCCACGAATACTTGAGGGAGGACGGCGACGGTTATGGCCCGGATCAAGATCGGCCTTTGTTTGAAAGCGCTGAACTTGCCTTTTCGGCGCGCTCTGGCGGAAGCGCAGAAACTGGGAGCGGCGGGCATTGAGCTCGATGCGGCCGGTGAGTTCGCGCCCCAAAAACTGTCGCAGACCGGCCGGCGCGAATTGCGCCATTTGCTCCGTTCCCACGACCTTGAGCTCACTGCGCTCACCTGTCCTCTCCGGCACGGCCTCGATGTGGCCGAAAACCAAGAGGCGCGCATTGACCTTGTCAAGCAAGTCATGAGCCTCAGCTTCGACCTCGGGCCGCGCCTGACCGTCGTGCATGCCGGTCAGATTCCCGAAAAGGAAGAGGGCGCGCCGCTCCTGCAGGAAGCTCTCTCTACTTTGGCCCAACATGGCGACCGTGTCGGGGCAATTCTAGCTCTCGAAACCGGCCTCGCCAGCGGCGCCACTTTGAATGGTTATGTCGCGCGCTTCGACACTGGCAGTCTGGGTGTGTCGCTAAACCCCGGCAGCCTCTTGGTCCATCAACACAATCCGTACGAGAGCGCTCGGGCAATGCGCGAACGCGTGGTTTATGCCCATGCCACCGACGCTCGCAACGCCAGCCGCAGTGTGGTTTCCTTGGGACAAGGGGACATCGATTGGTTGCAGCTTTTGGGAGTGCTGGAAGAGATTGAATATCGCCAGTGGCTCGTGATTGACAAAGAACCGGGACAGGATTCGCTTAGAGACGTTTCTGCGGGATTGGCTTTCCTGCGCCGCCTGATTGGCGTCGCGTCTTGATTCGCTACGGCACTTTCTCAAATTCAGCGCGAACAGCCATTCGCTGCATTATCGCCAAGCGCGCAGATAGATGTCTTCCTCGATCTGCTCGCTGTCCCAATCCACAAATCTGCAACTGTCGGCGATGCGTTCAAGGCCATGTCCCGCGATCGGAGTCCTGGCCAGAGCGCCGCCCAAGAGCCGCGCCGCCAGGAAGACGTGGACCTCGTCGATCGCGCCGGCGTCGAGAAAGCTGCCCAATACTTCCGAACCGCCTTCGACCAAAATGTTCGTCCAACGCCGCTTGCCCATTTCCTTTAGGACGGCGTCGATGTCGAGTCTTCCAAATTCCTCGCTTACTTGCCAAATCTGACAACCGGCGTCTGCAAGCACCTGTGTCTGGTCCGACGCCGCCTTTACCGAGACGGCGACCACCGTCGGCGCTTGGGCAGCCGTCTGCGCCAGCTTGGAAGTGACCGGCAAGCGCGCCAAGGTGTCAAGCACAACGCGGGCGGCGACACGCGCGCCGGGCGGACGAGCTGTCAAGAGCGGATCGTCGGCGAGGGCTGTACCGATCCCAACGAGAATGGCATCCATCCGGCCGCGCAATTCATGGACTTTGCGGCGCGAGGCTTCACTGGAAATCCATTTTGAATCGCCGGTGCGGCTGGCGATCTTGCCGTCGAGCGTCATGGCCCATTTGGCATGGATGTAGGGTTTGCCCGTGGCGACAAGCTTCAAATAGGGAGCATTTTGCCGACGGGCTTCGTCGGCGCAGAGGCCGAAGTCGACCGGTATGCCGGACTCACGCAGCTTGGCCGCACTCCGGCCGGCGACTTCGGGGTACGGATCCTCCAAGGCGGCGACCACGCGCGCCACACCGGCCTTTACGAGCGTCTCCGTGCAAGGAGGCGTCTTGCCATGGTGGCAGCACGGCTCCAGCGTTACAAAGCAGGTTGCGCCGAGCGCCCGATCTTTCGCTTGCTTAAGCGCGTTGATTTCGGCGTGGGCCTGGCCAAACTTTTCGTGCCAGCCTTCGCCGACAACTTGGCCGTCACGCTCAAGCACGCAGCCGACGAGCGGGTTGGGTTCGACGTGACCTCGGCCGCGTTCCGCGATTTCCAGAGCCCGGCGCATCCACTTCTCGTCAATCGCAAGCATGAAGTCCGTCCTTTCGACACACGGACAGGGTCGCCACCATTCTAAGCGGTTATGGCTCGCGCCTGTCAAGTAAGCGGCGCTGGGCTGAGATTTTCATTGCAGCGCTTGCCCATTCGGGAAAAGATG
>JAKEFD010000287.1 GCA_022616245.1 Gemmataceae bacterium | reverse complement strand
TGATCAGACGATATCAGTAACGTGGCCGCGATAAGTGTGTGATGCCAACCCGCGTCGTGATAGTCCAGAATGTCGTACACCGTGATACGTGTGCCGGCGATTTCCGGTCCCCGGCCGCGGTTGATGATCTGTGCCATGACTTCTCCTCTTTGTCTTCAGCCGTTCCTTAATGTACCACGATCTGCGCCGGCTCACGAGACGGCTCCTCCGGCGGCGACCACAGCCTGCGCGACCAGCCGCGCATGTGCTCGACCAGGACGTAGAACACCGGCACCAGAAAGAGCGTCACGAGCGTCGAAAGGACAATGCCGCCGATGATGGCGCGGGCCATAGGGGCGCGGGTTTCGGCGCCCGGCCCAAGACCAATGGCGGCGGGCAGCGCGCCCGCCACGGTGGCGATCGAAGTCATCAGGATGGGCCGCAGCCGGATCGGACAGGCCTTCAGCACCGCCTCGCGCACGCTCAACCCTTCGTCGCGCAGTTGGTTCGTGTAGTCGACAAGAATAATCGAGTTCTTCTTGACGAGGCCCATGAGCAGAATCAGGCCGATCATGCTCATCATGTTGAGCGTGCCGCCCGTCAGCCAGAGCGTGACCAGCGCGCCCGTGACGGCAAATGGCATGGCCAACAGCACCGTGAGCGGGTGAACAAAGGAATTGAACTGCACGCCCAGAATCATGTAAGCGATGATGATGCCCAGCACCAGGGCGAAGACCAGACTATTGATGGTCTCGCGCATGGCCTGGGCGTTGCCCAGCTCCGTGATCGTGAAGTCGCGCGCTGACTCCCCATGGCCGCTAGCGGCTTCGCGCTCGCTCGATACCTCGCCCCGATTCCAACCCCTCGCCTCCAAAGTCTTTTTCGCCTTGTCCACGATCACGTCGAAATAAGCAATCGCTTCGCCTTGCGATACGCCCGGCGCGGGACTGGCGCTGATCTGCACCTTGCGCTGATGGTTGTAACGGTTGATGATCGGCAGCGTCGAAACCATTTCAATGTTGGCCACGTCCCCCAACGGCACCAGCCGATTATCCCCAGCCCTCAGGAGAATCGACTCAAGCTGGCTGGGACTGGCCCGTTGCGGCAACTGCAGGCGCATGCGAATGTCGTAGCGCCGGCCCCCTTCCGTGTACTTCGCGATGCGCTGGCCGCCCACGTGCAAGCTCAGGCTGTTGGCCAGATGCGCCATGGTCATATTCACGAGCGCCAATTTGTCCCGGCTGGGCATGATGCGAACCTCCGGCATGCCGGGCCGATAATCCGAATCGATGTCCTGGTATTTGCCGCTCTTGGCCATCTCGTCCATGACTTCGTGGCTGAAGCGCGGCAACCGGTCCCAATCCCCTTGAATGGCGAAATCGACCGGATCGCCGCGCTGCGCCGTGAAGCCCTCGGTCGACTGATCGCGCAAGACGACGCGGATGTCGGCCACCTTTTCCAAATCCGCGCGGACCTGGGCCATGATCTCGTGCTGCGTCAGCTTGCGTTCGTGCCGCGGCGTCAGTTGCACGAATATATCCGCTTCGTTGATGAGCTGGCCAGGCTCCGCCGCCACCGTCGTCAGGAAACTGGCCACGTCCGGCCGGCTTTGCAGTTTCCGCTCGCAGTGTTGCAGGCGGTCGTCGATGTAGTCGATGCTGGAACCGACAGGGGCGATGATGCGAGCCACGAATCGGCTCTGGTCTTCGGTCGGCACCAGCTCCATGCCGAGCACATTGAAGTAAATGAAGAGAAACGCCAGCGCGATGAGGCCGGCGCTTGGGATGAGGACGGCGCTCTTGTACGACAGCGACCAGGCCAACAATCTGGCGTAGCCCGCCGTCGTCTTGCGCAGCACCCATTCCGTTGGATGCAAAAGCAGCGGTTCGAGAATAAAGCGGAGCAACAGCCAATAGACGAGGTTGCCGAAGCGCACCAGCAAGAATCCGATGCCGAACTCCAGAGCGCTGACGCCGATCCACCACCAGGGCAGCGTCTGCAACTGGCCCATTGCCGGTAGGGCGCCTCCCCAGACCGAATCTGTTAGCGTTGCCGGCCACCAGCCCCACGGCCGCAATTCCGGCACCCACAGCGCCACGACTCGGAGCGCGCTGCCCACGACAAGCACGAAGCCTCCGGCCACCACCGCCAGCGACCAGCCGAAAAACTTGGGCCGCGGCGGCTTGCGCTTATGCAAGTTCAGGAAGAACGCGCACAGCATCGGCGTCAGCGTGAGCGCGCTTAAGAGTGAGAAAAAAACCGCCACGCCCACCGTCACGCCAAATTGGAAAAAGAATTTGCCGATGGTCCCCTTCATGAAAGCGACCGGCAAAAAAATCGCCATGATCGACAAGGTGGCGGCGATGGCTGCAAACGTGATCTCGCGCGCGCCAAGCAAGGCCGCTTCGCGCTTGGGCTTGCCCATCTCGCGATGCCGATAGATGTTCTCCAGGACCAGGATCGCGTCATCCACGACCACGCCGACCGAAAGCGACAGGCCGAGCAACG
Organism: Gemmataceae bacterium; assembly: GCA_022616245.1. Lineage (GTDB taxonomy): Bacteria > Planctomycetota > Planctomycetia > Gemmatales > Gemmataceae > JAKEFD01. Next base: position 2,734 of record JAKEFD010000287.1, on the reverse strand, counting down.
TCATCAGGTTTATGGTGAACGGCTCCATCCCGAAAAGCTGCACGCCATAGCGCAAGACGAAAAACGTGCCGACCAGGGACACGGGAATGGACAGGCAGATGTTGATCGTAGTGCCGAGCGAACCCAGAAACAGAAAGCAGACGCCGGCGGTCAGGACGATGCCGAGGAAGAGCGTGAATTTCAATTCTTCGATGTTCTCGCGGATGAAGACGGAGTAATCGACGGGCAGGTTGAGCTCGACGCCTTCGGGCAGCATGCGTTGCAGTCGGGGCAGCTCTTTCTTGACGTTCTCGCAGACCGCGACCAGGTTGCCGCCGATGGCCTTGCGCACGCCGATGGCCACCGCCGGCATGCGCGTGTAGCGCGCGAACGTGCGGCGATCCTCGCTGCCGTCTTCGCTGACGGCCACGTCCTTGAGCTGGATTTGCTGGTTGCTCTTTTGGGCGATCAAGAGCCTATTCAGCTCCTTGATCGAATAGGCCTCGCCCATGGTGCGGAGGTTGGCCTCGGTGAGCCGGCTTTGGATGTAGCCGGCCGGCATTTCCGAATGCTGTTTCTGAATCGCCTGCGCCAGATCCTCGGCGGAGAGGTTGTAACTGCCGAGCTTGAAGGCGTCGTGGTGGATGCGGATGTTGCGCGACTGCAGGCCGCCGAACTGGATGCCGCCTACTTCCGGTATGGCGGCGATTTGTTGTTTGAATTCCTTCTCCGCGAAGTCGCTGATCTCGCGCAGCGGCATGGGCCGCACGCCCGGCTGGCTCGACGCCGACAGCGTCAGCCACATCACCGGCAGGTTGTTCGGGTTGACCTTGGAGATGACCGGCGGATCGATGTCCAATGGCAGCCGGCGGCGGGCGGCCGAAACCGCGTTTTGCACGTCCTGCATGGCCGCGTCGATGTTGCGCGACAGATGGAAAAACACCGTGACCATGCTGTTGCTTTCCAGGCTGCGCGACATGACATAATGCACGCCCTCGACGCCCGAAACCGCATCCTCGACGACGTCGGTCACGTCGCCGTCCATGATGTCCGGCGGCGCACCCTCGCGGACGATCTGCACGCTCACCACGGGGAAATCAATCTCCGGAAACTGGCTCACGCCCATTTCGCGGTAGCCCAGATAGCCAAAGACGATCATCGCCGCGGACAACATGACGGCAAAGACAGGGTTCTTGATGGAGAGGTCGGACATGGTCAGGGGTCAGAGGTCAGAGGTCAGAGGTCAGGAGTCAGGGATCAGAGGTCAGGAGTCAGTCGTTTACGTTTCGCGCTCGCAGCACGTTGGCAACGGCAGCGCGGACTTCATCAGAATAGTTGAGAACGGTGTGGGATGAAAGGGGCCGTTGTTACTTTCGCTGCAATGTGACTGTGGCGTGCAGGCCGTCTTCGCGGAAGCGCATATCGGCGCGGACTTCGGGGTATTGGTCGAGCAGTTTCTTCAGCGGCCATTCCTCGGCGAGGCCGCTGTGCAATTTCGGCCGGCGCAGCGAGCCGTGGCGCTCGTTGACGACTTCGCCCAGACGAGCGTCATAGACATACGCTGCATCGTCGGGGCTGACCGGGATGAAGCCGAGGAACTTGAGAGCTTGCGCGCGCTGGACGGACGCCGGGGTCTTCGCATCGAAGAGCCCGGAGCGGTACTGAGCGTACCAGGCGGCATTATTCGGCAAGGCGCGCTTGTGGCTTTCCCATTCGACATAGAAGCGCAGCGCGGCGCCGGCTTGCACAGCGGCCCGCGGCGCGATGTGCAGTGAGGTATTGATCGGCACTGTTTCCGCGGGCGACTTCTCGCCTCGCCCTGAGGGAGAGGGGTTGGGAGTGAGGGGGTTCCTGCGCATTCCGCGCCGCTCGATCAGGTCTTCCAAAGGCGCCCTGTAAAAGCTCGCATACCAGCCGCCGTCAATCTCCGCGTGATAAATCGAGACTTCGCGGAAGGGCGTTTTTAGTTCCCGCTCGAAGATTTGACTTACAAGTGGGCTGCCGGGGCCAAACCAGAGCTTTGTGATTTGTACGCCTTTGTGCAGCGTGATCTCGGCCGAATTGGGCCCCAGAAAGTCCACAACCATTTTCAGAAGACTGGCAAACGATTCTTTCTTCCCGATGGCGACTCCAAATGTCAAGGGCACGTGCGTTGCCAGTTCGAAATACTCCACTTCCGTCAAGGCCCGCTCTTCAGGACGCAGGTCGCGCTGCAACCACAATTGAGCCAGCTTTGCGAACGCTGGGCTATCGTCCAGACGAATGACGCTCCAGTTGCCGAATGCTTCCCCAAAGAAACCGGGATTCGCCATGTGCATCGTGTACTGCACGAGCGCCTTGGGTGAGATCGTTGCCGGATCAAATTGCAACGGTCCGCCGCCCGTCATCAAGCGAAGTTCTCTGTATTGCGTATTGTTGATCAAGGGCAGGATGTAGACCTCGGCGCGCACGCGCTCCTTGCCCAGGGAAAAGCGCATGCCGACCGGATCGAAGAATTGTCGCCACAGGCGCATGTATTCCTCTCGGAATTCGCGGTAAGCCGACTCCTCCCATTTGGTGATCTTGTCGATCGGCAGCAGGCCCAAGCCGCGCCGCTCGACCAGGGGATACGGGCCGGGCGCGATCCGCATTGCGGCCATCCCGGCGGGCTCGTCAAAGACCACATGAAAATATGTCGTTTCGCCCACGCGTTGCACGCGCAGTTCGCGCACGGCCGGCGCATCGGCAAGAGCCCGTGTGCTTGAGCAAAACGCTA
>JAKEFD010000286.1 GCA_022616245.1 Gemmataceae bacterium | reverse complement strand
GACCGGCGCTGGACGAAACCCCTGGTGTTGCTCGTCAACAACCGCTCCTATTCCGACGCCGAGATTTTCCCGCACGCCTTCCGCGCGCTGGGCCTGGGCAAGCTGGTCGGCGAGCCCACGGCGGGCCAGGTGCTCGGTGCGCGTGATATCACTCTCATCGACGGCTCCACGTTTCGCACGCCGCGCATCCGCGTCACGACGCACAAAGGCGTAAGCCTGGAAAAGGAAGGCGTCGCGCCGGACGTTTTGGTCCAAGTGCATCCCGATCAGCTGGCGCGCGGCCACGATCCGCAGTTGGAACGCGCGGTGGAGGTCTTGACCCAAGACGTGGCGGCCTGGAAGAAGACGCGGCCCGATGCAGGCTCGCCCGCCGCTGCCGGGCTGCCCTAGCCAACCCAATGAAACCGAGCAACGGAGTATGAGGAACCGAGAATTCGCAATTCATGCGATTTCTTCATTCTCCGTTTGTCATTCTCCGTTGTTCTGTTTTGATTGCCGGTTGCAAGCGTTTGTCTTTTTTCTAAAAAAACTCCAGTGCCTTGAATGGTTTCAGGAGAAGTGAGCGTGCATCCCCCGTTGCTATTGCAGTTGTATCGCGTGTTGCCGGACAAAGCCATCGCCGGCGAACCTCGCGCTTTCGCCAAGAGCCTCAAACGCGGTCTGAGCCAGTTTAGAAAAGCCGTACAGTCGCGCTATTTCGAAGGCACTTTGCTCCGGCTCCTGAGCGCAGCCGATCCGGAACTGCGGCAAGCCGCCGCCTTGGCTCTGGGGCTCACTGGGTCCATGGAGTCAAATGCGGCGCTGGCGGCGCGGCTGCACGATGACGACGCCGCCGTGCGCGAACTGGCGGCAGATGCGCTTTGGTCCCTGTGGTTCAAGGCGGACACGGCCCACAACAACCAGGTATTGCAGCGCTTGATGCAGCTGCCGGTTCACGAGGAGTCGGCCCAGACGGTGCTGGCCGGCTTCAACGCGCTCTTGACAAAGGCATCGATTTTCGCCGAGGCCTACAACCAGCGCGCCGTCGTCTATTACCGGTTAGGGCGCTACGCCGAGTCGATTGCCGACTGCGAGAGCGTGCTCCGACTCAATCCCTCCCATTTCGGCGCGGCCAGCGGCATGGGCCAATGCTACATGAAGCTGAAAAAAATCCGCGCCGCCCTGCGCTCCTATCGCCGGGCACACCGCATTCACCCGCACCTCGACGGCGTCAAGGAAGTGATCGCCTCGCTGGTGAAGATTCTGGGCGAGACGGGACAGAGCTAGGCCCATTGGCCGTTCGAGCGTTTTCTTGTCGCCTTCCTTGAAAAGACTCATTTCTAAGGTGCAACATGAAATGGGAAGGACAGGAACAAAGCGGCAATGTCGAAGATCGTCGCCAGCTCGGCAGGAAGGGACTGGCAATCGGCGGGGGCGGCGCGGTGCTCGTCTTGCTTTTGGGCTATGTTTTCGGCGTCAATCCGGACTTGATCAAACAATTCCTGGGCAATGTGCCCAATGAGGGGCAGCAAGCACAAAAACGCCCGCCGACAGTGGAAGAAGAGCGCAGCCGGGCCTTCGTGTCCACGATTCTAAAATTCACCGAAAGCGTGTGGCACGACCAGTTTCGCAAGGCGGGCCAGAGCTATGAAGCGCCCCGGCTCGTGCTGTTCGCCGAGGAAGTGCGCACCGGCTGCGGCACGGCCCCTTCGGCAGTCGGCCCGATCTACTGCCCGGCCGACAAGACCGTCTATCTGGATCCGACTTTTTTCGAGGAACTGGAGCGCAAACTGGGCGGGTCCAAGGCGGAGTTTTCCCAGGCCTACGTCATCGCCCACGAGGTCGGCCACCACGTGCAAAACCTCTTGGGTTATAGCGGCATAGTCGATCAAAAGCGGCGCACGCTGTCCAAAGAAGAGTACAACAAGTGGTCCGTGCGACTGGAATTGCAAGCCGATTATCTGGCAGGTGTTTGGGCCTATCACGGGCAGAAGAGATTCAATTTCATCGAGCCCGGCGACATCGAAGCCGCCATCAAATCCGCCAACGCCATCGGCGACGACCGGCTGCAAAAACGCTCGTCGGGCTTCGTCTCGCCGGAAGCTTTCACGCACGGCTCGTCGGCGCAACGGGTGCGCTGGTTCCGGCAAGGGCTGCAGACCGGCGATTTGAGCATGCTCAAGAAAATCTTTGAAATGCCGTATGGAGACTTGTAATCCGCGTCGCTCGTAGCCGCAACTCTTTAGGTTGCGGCCTCCGCGTTTTCGTCGGCGATCGCAGACTAAAGTCTGCGGCTACCGCACGGGAACGACATAAGTCATTTCCGGTTAGGTCGTTGCTAGCCGCGCAATTCCGGTTACCATGGTGCAGGCTCTAAACCCTCGAGGCCCGCACCATGAACCTGCTGCAAGCTATGATGATCGCCGCCCTCCTTTTGGGCGGGCTGGGCGTGGCACTCTTGGGCAGCATCAAAGTGGCCTTGGCCCGCAAGCTGCAAATCGACGAAGCCAAGGTCGGCGGCCTCGTCTCGTTGTTCGGCTTCACGATGATACCCGTTATCCTCACGGCGGGATTCCTCACCGATCTCGTCGGCCGGCAAGTCGTGATGATCGGCGGCAGCGCGCTCTTCGCCGCGAGCTTGGCAGCGCTTGGCTTGGCGCGTTGTTATGCGCAGGCGCTCGGCAGCGTCATTCTCTTTAGCGCCGCCTGGTCGCTTACGATCAATGTCGGCAATGTGCTCGTTCCTCTAGCGTTTGGCGGCACCACCGCGTTCGCCACCAATTTCGGCAACGTGCTCTTCGGCCTCGGCGCATTCCTGACGCCCATTGCCCTTGGCAGTTTGGTCCAGAGCCTGGGATTAAGGCAGGCGCTTTTCTTGCTGGCCGCCTTCGCGCTTGTGCCGGGTGCGCTCGCTTTCGGCGTGGATTTCACCGTTTCGCCAGGAACTGAGGCGGGCGGCGGCCAGGAGACTTCGCCCACCGCGCCGCTCCTTTGGATACTCGGCTTTGCGCTGTTCTTCTATGGTCCTTTGGAAGCCTCGATGGCGGCCTGGGCCACCACCCTCCTCACCAACCACGGTGTTAAGGAAACTCAGGCAGCCGGTCTACTATCGGGCTTCTGGCTGGCGTTCATGGCTTCGCGATTGTTGACCGCGTTCTTGTTGCCCGCCGGCGCGGAACGATGGCTTATCTTGGTTCTGGCGGTGATCTGCATCGGTGTTTTGTTTGCCGTCGTGCAAGCGCGCACCGCCTCGCTCGCCATGCTGCTGGTGCCCATCGCTGGCTTCGTCTTCGGACCTATCTTTCCGACGTTGATGGCGATTCTCCTCGGTCATTTCGCCCCAGAAGTGCAGGGCCGCGCGGTTGGCATGTTTTTCGCAATCGGCGGCGTCGGCTGGACCGTCATTCCGATTCTGATTGGGCTGTACGCCGCGCGCACGTCGGTGCGCAGCGCTTTTGGCATCGCGGTGGGCGCGGCGGCGGGACTGAGCGCCGTGGCGGCGGTGTTACTTGCGAGCAAATAGCGAATGGCGCGCTGTCAATTCGAACTGTTGCCAACGATCATGCCGTGGGTCGCAATGTGGTCGGCTCGTCCACAGGCGACAACTCGTGTAACGCCTCTGGAGCAAAGTCCGCGCCATTTGGCCACACGACTGTGCCGCAAACCTTGTCCAATTCTGCAAGCGCGAAGTAGGCGGCATCGCGCAGCGGCTCGAAGATGGGACCGTGAAGCAGCGGTCGAACATCAATTGTTTTGCGCGTACCGTCGTTAAATGCCAAGCGCAACAATTGGGGCCCGCATACCTCAGCTTCCAGAATACGCAGAATCACGACTCGGCCTTTCTATTATGTCGCAATCGCTCGTAAGCCATCGACACGCCTGCATCGCGTTTCAGAAGCCGCCGCGACGACTATGCACCGCGTTGGGCGATCAGACCCGCGACGTAGTTGACTGGGTTGCTTTGCTCCAGTGCGACTTCCGCGAGCGTTTGAAAGTCGCCTGTCTGTTGACACAAATCGACGATACTGGGACAGGAAAGGCGCATGTCGCCGGCCTTGGCCAGATGTTTACGAGCGACCGCGAGCGCGTCTTTGGGCCGGCCGATGCGCAGGAGCAAGTTGACGAGCACCTCGGCGGGATAGGTGCCGATGGTTTCGGGATCGGCCTCTTCGGCTTTCTGGCGGAAATGGGCCAGACCGCCGTCCACGTCGTCGCCGGTCAAGACGGCCAAGTACATGTCGAAATCGTGATAGTGGTTTTCAAACGGCGGATCGCCTTGGAACTTAAAGCGCGGCGACAGGTTTTTGCCGTAAGCGCACAACTCGCGCGCGAGTTTCAGTTCCACGGCGGAGTTCCCCTCACCCCCAGCCCCTCTCCCAGTGGGCGAGGGGAGGCCGTGCCCTTGCTCGCGCAGCGGGCTCGCATCGCGCGGGCTCGTGTCGGCGTTCGTGTCTAGCTGCATGCTCATCTGCACGACGGAGGACAGGTGTGAAATGTCGATGTGATAGCAATCGTCGGCGAACAGCCAATCACGGCCGGCAAGAAGCTCAGGAATGCTTTTGCCGGTCGGTTGGAAGCCCTGCACGCGCTGAATTTCGGCTTTGAGGCGTTCGGTCAATTCCTCGTGCAGAGTGTGAACGAGTCGTTCGATGCAGTAGGCTTTGACGTCGGGCGGGAAAGGGACTTCGCCGCCCCCCATGGTGGTGATGGCGCTGCAGGTGCCGTAGCGCCCGAGAATCCAGTCGAAGCCTTTTTTGGGATGCACGCCCTGGTGGAAGGCGATGTCAATAAGCGGGTGCACGTCCTCTTCCGCGCCGGGCTGGTACTTATCCAGAGCCTGGCGCACAGGCTCGTTCTCGCCGAGCATGCGGAAATAGGCCCAGGCCGCGGGCAGGTTGCCCTCGGTGAGATAGAGTTGGCCCACCGTTCGTGCCGCCTCGCGAATGCCTTCCTCGAAACCCTGATGCGCCGCGGCCGGCAGGTCCTGGTTGGTCCCGGTGGCCACCGGCGACACGCCCAGCTCGTGCCGTTTCTTCATGAGCAGTGCGTAGAAGAGGCTGCCGTAGTTCTTCTGTTCGCGCAGCTCTGTGATGAGCCGGTTGATGCCTGCCTCGGGGCCTTGGGTTGCGACCGTTTTTTCCAGCTCGTCGTAAAGATTCATATTGGCTTGCGAATCTGGATAAAGTTTTCCAAGAGCTTCGGGCCTTCCAACGTGAGAAAGCTCTCCGGGTGAAATTGAACGCCGTGCAAGGGCCAGGTCTTGTGGCGCACGCCCATGATCTCGCCTTCTTTGGTCCAAGCGGAAACCACAAAGTCCGGATTGTGAAACGTGTCGCGGCGAATCACCAGGCTGTGGTAGCGCGTCGCCTCGAAAGGATTCGACAAACCCGCGAAGACCCCTAGGCCGTCGTGCTCGATCGGCGACGTTTTGCCGTGCATGATCCGGCTATTGCGAATAACCTCGCCGCCGAAGACGTGGCCGATGCATTGATGGCCCAGGCACACGCCGAGGATGGGCACGGTCGGCGCGAAACGGCTAAGGATATCGTTGGAAACGCCGGCCTCGCGCGGCGTGCACGGGCCCGGCGAAATGATAATGTGCGCCGGCTCGAGCTTGCTCACTTCGTCCGGCGTGATCTTGTCGTTGCGATAGACCTGCACGTCAATACTAGCGTCCAATTCCCCCAGCCGTTGCACCAGGTTGTAAGTGAAGGAATCGTAGTTGTCGATGAGGAGAATCATGTTGGTGAGTGGTGAGTGGTGAGTGGTGAGTGGTGAGTGGTCAATGCGCTACTCACCACTAACCACTATGCGCCTTGTTTCTCAGGTATCGGCTGCGCGCTGTTAACGTTCTTGTATTTCGCTTTGCCTTCTTCGGGCGGGAGTTTCGTCAGAAACTCCTCGGAGGCGCTGATGTCGTACCAGCCGCCGTCCTGGAAATCGATCAGCGCCTTGCCGTTGTAGTTCACGGTTACCACGCGGCCGACGATGCCGGCGAAACGCTTGAGCTCCGGGCGACTGGGAATTACGGTCACGTACTGATCGATCCACGCTGAGCGTAACTCGTCCATCTTATCAAAGTTGTCCATGTCTATTCCTGTTCCAAGTTGATTTATCGTTTCGCGCTTGCTGGATTCAGTCAATGACAGCATCGCGCGAGCGCGAAACGATGAATCAGATTCTTCTGTTATTGTTCCACCTTGCCCGGTGGCTCGAAGTTCAGCCGTTGCACGAACTTGAGCGCTTCCTCGGCGCCGAAGTCGCGCTGCATGCCGGGGTCGCTCCATTCGACGGCGAGCGGTCCCTCATAGCCTATGGCATTGAGTGTGCGGATGATAGCCTCCCAATCAAGGCCGCCGTGTCCCGGACAGCGGAAATCCCAGCCGCGGCGCGGGTCGCCGTACGGTTGATACGAGCCCAGGACGCCGGTCCGACCATCGAGCGCCAGGGCCACGTCTTTCATGTGCACGTGGTAGATGCGGTCCGCGAAACGCCGCAAGAACGCGGCTGGATCGACGCCTTGCCAGTGTAGATGGCTTGGGTCAAAGAGAAAACCGAACTCCTCACGGCCGTCGAGCGCGTCGAGGACCATTTCCGCGCTGTAGTAGTCGAAAGCGATTTGCCCCGGATGCACTTCGAGCGCGAAGCGGACGCCGGTCTCCTGGCAAACATCGAGGATGGGCTGCCATTTTTGGGCGAAGTCGCGCATCCCATCGGCCACTTCGTCGGGAGTGCTTTGCGGATAGCCTTGAACGCCGGGCCAGAGCGCCGAGCCGCAAAAGCCCGCGACTACGCCGAGGCCAAGCTTTTGCGCCGCGCGGATGGTCGCCATCATTTCCTCGGCAGCGCGCTCTTGCACGCTGGCCGGATCGCCGTCGCCCCAGATGTAGTCGGGCAGAATGCGCTTGTGCCGCGCTTCGATCCGGTCGCAAACCGCCTGGCCGACGCGGTGACTGCTCAGCACGGCGAATTGCAAGTCGTAGCGGGCGAGCAAGTCGAGCTTCTGTTGACAGTAATCGTCCTGGCTGGCGGCGCGCTGTACTTCGAAATGATCTCCCGAGCAGGCCACGTCCAAGCCTTGATAGCTCCACTCGTTGGCTTTTTGGGCCAACTCCTCAAAGGGCAGGTCCGCCCATTGACCGGAAAACAGCACAACCGGACGCGGCATGAATCACCTTAAACGGCTTCAAAACGCAGAGCACGCAGAGACCGCAGAGAGAAGAAGAGAGGGATCGATTTGTTCTCCGCGTCCTCGGCGTTCTCTGCGTTTCAAGATACGTGCACTCCAAATCCAAATGGCGACGTTACGGATTGCTAGGCGGCGGCGGGTTTGAGTCGCCGGAAGGCGGTTGACCTTCGCCCGGAGGCTGTCCGTTCCCCGTCGGTTGGCTCGGGGATGGTTCCGCCGTAGGCCCAGAGCTAGGAGAATTGCCGTCGCCTCCCGTGGCTGGGGCAGGGGGCGCTGGGGTCGGCGCTGGCGGTACCGGCGGCGGGCTCGGCGGTGCAGGAGGCGGAGGCGGCACGCGCACGGCCGGCGGATCGACCATCTGCAATCCCGTGTTGACCGCAGTCGGCGTCGGCGCCATGTGTTGGGTGAAGGTGTCTTCCATCTCTCCTTCTTCCATGTGCACTTCGTCGAAGTCGGTGTCGTCCACGACCTGCCTCATTAAGAGATAAATCGCCGTGCTGGCGGTCCAGAAGTAGCTGTAACCGAAGCCGACAATGAGCAGGAAGAACAGGTAAATCCAGATGGAGACGAGGAACGCGCCTACTTTGTTATGCCAGGACAGATTCTCTCGATAACTCTCTTTCAACTGATACGTGACCGTGCGCATGCCGCCCGCGGTGACGGCTTCCTTTCTTTCCGCAAATGGACTGCTATGGATCAACAGATCGCGCCAACCGAACGACGTCGGGGAATAGACGAAGAGGTAAGTCGGCTCGCGGTCGCGAGTGGGATCGGTGCTGGAAAGAAACGGCGCTTGGCCCACGGCCCACTGCCCAAGATAGACAATGAGCGATCCCATGAGTCCAACGAAGAAAACCAGAGCGGCGCCATAGGCCAGCGCCACCGACGAGTACCAAATGTAATGCCATGGCCGCTGATACACGTAGCTGTAAGAGCGGGATAAGGCGTCAAAGCTGTCGCTGCCTTCGGTGCTGATCGTCGGGTTCATGAGCGGCCAGCCGACCAGGCCCACCAGCACGACGGCCATGATCAGGCCGAGGACGATGACGATGGGCCACAAGAGACCGGCGATGAAAATGTCGCCCAGGAAATACGTGTGGCCTTCGAAGATGCCGAAGATGATGAGGAAAAACGAAAGGATGCCCAGGAAAATCAGCGGGAATAAGGGCGCGGAGAAAAACGACTGACAGCGCTCCTTGGCGAATTTGATCGCCTCGGCCATGCTGATCTTTTCGTTCTTGGCCAATTGCACGGCTGCCATGCGCGTGATCGCGCCGCCGAAAAACCCCCACACAAGCAGTGTCCACAGAATCACAAAGATGAGATAGAAACGGTTCCAACCGCCCGCGCGCGCGTCGAAGAAGTACATGATCGGCGACAGAAACTTGACCAATGGTTCAACCAAGACCGGCAATTGATCGTGCAGTAGCCAACCGACGAAGCCGCCTTTGGCCCAGGGCAGGTCGCGCGTGCCGGCCGTGCCGGTTTCCTTGAAGCTCTCCGCGACTAAGAGATACGGATTCGGTCCGCGGTCTTCGAACCAGGGCAACGTGCGCAGCCGGCCCGCGGGCTTGTATTGCGGCTTCTTCAGTGACTCGACATACATGCGATATGCTTCGGAGATGACCTCCTTCTTCGCCCCTTCCTTGGCCAACTGACTGTCGCGTATCGCTTCCGGCGTGCCGGCGCCTGCGCGGAACTTTTGCAGGTCTTCAATGTTTCCTTCGACTTTTACTAGCGTGGCGTCGATTCGAATGGAATTGTCTTTGTCATTGACGATAGTCAGGTCAGCGACGGTGAATTTACGTTCCTTTGCTTTATCCAAAGGTGCAGTGTCCTTGGGATCGAGCGCATTCGTGATGCGCTTCTTGATCGTGGTCCCGTCGATGATTAAGTAGTAATCAGCGTCCTGCTTTCTCACTTCCACGGTTTGACTGAGGCGTTGGTGCGCATCGACGATTGCCTGAATTTCAATGTATTCGTCATAGTTATCCGCGAGATCGACGGCATCGACGCGCTTGGCGTCCTTCGGGCTGGAGGGAGCGGGTCCAGCCATCTCGTAGAGCAGGTTCCATTTCTCGCGGGCGGACTTGAGGCTGGTGAAGGCTTCGCGCTTTTGCGCCTCGTCCATCTTCTCCGTGATGAAATCTGGGGCTTGGGGCACGCTGCGCACGCCATAGAAAACGACGGCCAAGAGCCACCATCCCAGAGCCATGGCCACGATGCCCGCAGCGGCCAGCAGCAGTTTTTTCACATCCAGCGCCACTTTGAATGTGGTGAACAACTTGGTCCACGCGGCCTTGGTCTCTTTGCGCTCTTCAGCCATGCATCGCTCCTGGTTTGTCATTCTGGTTCTCAGGCTTTGCCTGGGAACCCATTTTCGCGAGGAACTGCCTCGCCGCCGCCATCGAGGCGGAGCCTCTGGGATGGCGTTCCCAAGCGGAGCCTGGGAACGAGGATTGGGTGTAAGTTGATGGGGATTATATGATGCCGCGCGCGGTTTGCAATCACTCCCGTTCGAGTTTGTTGAACCGGTTTCTTGTCGCTAAGAGTTGAAATTCAAGGCGGTTGCGTCGAGCCTTTCAAGCAGTCTTTGGCGCCTTTGCCGCCAATTTTGATTTGCACGTTGGCTGTAAAAGACCAATAATTGACATGGTTCTCACGTGGGGCGAACATTCTTGTTTGCCCAGAATAGGCGTCGGGCAAACTAGTATGTTTGCAAAAACAGTTGGGGAACCATAGGCCCGGCCGCCAGGAGCGTTGCGCATGACCAAGGAACCTTCCACAGCTCCGAACGACCTTCCCCCCGATCTATTGCCTGCGGGGGGAGGAATGGATTCCGAACGCAGCGATTTCGCCAAGACCGTCGGCCCCATGGAGCAGACGCACGCCTTTGGCAAAGCAGCCGACAAACAACCCGTCGACTTCGAAGTCGCTTCGCCGCGCGAAGACACTAACCCGACGCGTGAGCGAGGGAACGATTCCGCGAAGAGCGAGCGCGGGAACGAGCCAGCGCCCGTCGGCCACACCAAGCAGATGAGCAAGGCGGAGGTCGATGCAGTACATAAGGCGGCTCAAGCGAAAAGCGCGACGCTCGGCGATTACCTTCTGCAAAAGAAAATCGGCCAGGGCGGCATGGGCGCAGTCTACAAGGCGCATCAGATCAGCCTCGACCGCGACGCCGCGGTCAAAGTGCTTTCCAAGGAACTGGCCGCCAAACCGGGCTTCATCGAGCGCTTTCTCCGCGAAGCCCGCGTGATGGCCAAGCTCGATCACCCGCACATTCTCCGTTGCTACGACGTGGATGTCGCGGGCGGCTATCACTACCTCGCCATGGAATATGTGGACGGCGGCAGCGCCGACGACTTGCTCCGCGAGCACGGCAAACTTTCTTTGGGCGACGCCTTGCATATCGCGCTCAAGACCGCGGTCGCCTTGCAACACGCCCACGACCAAGGGCTGGTGCACCGCGACATCAAGCCCGACAACATCCTCTTGACTAAAAAGGGCGTCGTCAAAGTCGCCGATCTGGGTCTGGCAAAAGCGACGGACGACGACATGACCCTGACCAAAACCGGCACCGGCGCCGGCACGCCGCTGTTCATGGCCCCGGAGCAAGCCCGCGACGTCAAACACGTCGACGGCCGCGTCGACATCTATGCGCTGGGTTGCATGCTCTATGCCTTTCTCACGGGAGATGCGCCCTTCAAGGGCGAGACGTTCGTTGAGCTGATCGAAGCCAAGGAGAGGGGCAAATACACGCCGATTCGCAATTTCAACCAGAATGTGCCGGAGCGGCTCGACCTGATCGTGGAAAAGATGGTGGCGAAGAAGCCCGAGCACCGCTATGCAAGCTGCGCCGAGCTGATTGCAGAACTGGAAGCGCTCGGCTTGCACCACGAAGCGCTGAGCGTTGTAGAGGGCGCCGCCGCGCCGAGCCAACTGCCGCTGAAAACACTGGCCCCCGCTCCCGCCCCTGCGACAAAGATGCCGGCCGTCGCGGCCGCCACGCAGTCGCCAACGTTCGCGCAGCGGCCGGACTCCAAGGCGGACCGCGATTTCTATTTCTGGCAGTTCATCGACGACACCGGCCAGCTGGTGACGAAGAAGCTCAAGCGCGAGCAAGTCGTCACGCTCATCAAGAGCGGCAGCGTCGACGCCGCCGCCCAGATGAGCCGCGGCGCCGCCAAGGGCAATTACCGGGCGCTGGGCACCTATGTCGAGTTCGCGCAGTTGTTCAAGGGCATGAGCACCAAGGAGCAAGCCGACCGCAAGACCGAAAAAATCCGCGAAATGTACAAGCAGATCGAGAAGGAAGAAGAAGCCCGCCTGCGCTGGCGCTGGATCCACAACCTATACCTTCGCGCCGGCGGCTTCCTCGGCTTCGTCTTGTGGTTATGCGTCTTGGCCGGCGTCGCTGTCGGCGGCTTCTTCCTCATCCGCTGGCTCGTCATCTTCATCGGCGAGAAGATATCCAGGGCGGGACAACTCTAGCAATGGAAAACCTGAGTCGTTCCATTGGACAGCGGCGCTATCCCGCCGCTTTTTTTTTCTTTCTTTTTTTCGTATCGAGCGCTGATTCGTATTGCGACTGGCAAACAAAAACAAAGCGTTTTACGGGACTTTCTCTCTTTCGATAATCGGTGCGGACACAGTGGTCCTGACTGTTGGGTTGCGCGCAATGTATGTGCATTCCGCAAGTCTCTACCGAACAAGCAGTTAATGACTTGCATTGCGCGCAAGGCAATCCATTTCCCGTCTCCTGTCTCCTGACCGCTGACAACGTGGCGGCGATGGGAGAGGGATAGGTAGGGGGGGTGTGAGTGATTTGCACAGCAACTTGCACAGAAAGTCGGAAGTTGATTAGCACGAGCAGGTTGCGCTCCCCGCTCGTTCTTTGGGAATGTTAACCTTCTCGGCGAAGAACTTGACCGTCTCCGCCGGCGCGGCCAGGAAGCAGCCTTCGGACTTGAATGATTCGCACGACTCCCTTGTGGCCAGGTCGTGTCACGCGCTTTCAAGCGTTACCCGTCTCCCTACAGGGCGAGCGGAGGGCCGGGTGTCCCAGGCCAGCACGGTTGTGTCAACGCTTCCAGAAAGAAGTTGCCCGCTTGGCGTGAAGGCCAGAGCGGTCGGCCGGTCGCGGTGGCCCTTGAATTCTTTGCGCTTGGTCCAAGTCGCCACTTCCCAGAGGTGAATCAAGTCTCCGGAAGTTGTCGCCAGAAAGCGGCCGTCGCGCGAAAAGGCGGCGGCTTGGATGTACCCGTAGCGGACGAGGCGGCTCGCTACTTCGACAGCTTTAGCCGTACCAAGGACGCCATTGCCTCTTGCCGCAGGCGCGCATCGGGGATTTCCTTCGACATTCGCTCCAGCATCGCCCGCGCCTCAGTCGTGGCGATCGCTTCCAGCAACTCCATCGTTCGCCAGATTTGCAGATAGGCGGAGTGCCGTTCGGGCTCGTTCGACTGGGCCCGCGCCAGGAGTTGCTCGATGCGGCGTTGCGTTTCGAGCGACGGGTTGTCTTGGAGCCTCTCCGACAAGAAAGGCGCCGTGAACTCACCAAGCTTTTCCAGTTCCTGTGTGGCTTTCTGGCGCACGCTGAATTGCTCACTTTTCAGATCGCGCAAGAGGGCATCCAGGCGCTGGCGCAGTTTGTAGAAAGGCTCGAGCCGGGCCTCGAGAAAGAACAAGAGCTGCCCGGGGTCCTCTCGGAGTTGACCCATCTCTTCATATGCTTTGTCGGCAGGCCCGCCCAACTCATGCCACGCGGCCTGCCATTCGTTCGCGCGAATCTCGGGCTTGCGAGCGGCGGGCTTTTTTGCCGACCTCAGTTGCCAGACGAAGATGTTTCCGTCCTCGCCGCCGGATAGCAGCTTGGATTCGTCGGGGGAAAGGGCGACGGAATGAACTTTTCCCGTGTGGCCGTCAAGTTCGCGGCGAACACTTTGGGTGACAACTTCCCAAAGACGCACCTTGCCGTCGTCATTACCGGCGGCGATCATTCTTCCGTCACGGCTCAATGCGACCGATTCGACTGGCCCTTCATAGCCGCCAAAGATCGTGAACTCATCCGTCGACATATTGCGGACATGGATGAGTTGATCACGGCCGCCCGATACCAGAGTCGAGCCGTCGCTGGAAAACGTCATTGAGAAGATCCAGCCTGGTCTCTTGAAACTGCGTCGTTCTTTGCCGGCGGGCAGGTCCCAGAGACAAACGGTTCGATCCTCCCCGGCGGAAGCCAGTGTTTTGCCGTCGCGAGTGACGGCCAGCGCGCGCACACCGCGGGTATGTCGCTCCAGACGGCGCGAAATCTGATACGTGTCGAGATCCCAGAGGATGATTGCTTGATCCTGCCCAGCGGAAATGAGGAGGTTGTCGCGCACGAAGACCAAGGCTTCGATCGAGTCCCGATGCCCTTTCAATAGAACAGGATCCCGATCGAGCGGCGCATCGATTCGCACGTCCCAGAGCCGGATGAACTTGTCCGCTCCGGCGGAGGCGACGAGCTTGCCGTCAGGAGAAAAAGCCACCGTCTTGACCGCGCCATCGTGGCCTTTGAGGATTCGCACAACCTTGCCGGTTCGGTATTGCCAGATCCGCACGACACCGTCCCGACTGGCGGAAGCGACAGTGTTTCCGTCCTTGGCAAATCCGAGCGCATAGACCGGTCCCATGGCGTCCGTGGTGGACCATCGTGCCATGGCGCCAGTGGGTAATGGCTCGTCACCCCATAGTGCAACGGCTGCCGCGATGCACAGGCAAGCTGATGAAATCATTGGTTAAGCTCTGGGCGCCGATTGCAGAAATAGGCGCCCGCTTCATGAGCACGTCGGACCCGCTCAAACAAGACCTTGCTGTTTCAACGTTCGAAACTTCGCTGCGGATATCACCGCCTTGATGTCGTCCACCGGATTGACGATGCCGTGATCGTCCACAGCCGCGACCAAAAAATCCGGAGTCACTTCGATGAGCTTCGACCAATCGAGATCATTGAGAGCTTTGGCGACGCTCCGCAGGACCTTCATCGCCGACGAGTAATCTTCCTTGACGTCCATCATCTGGGTATGAAGACGGCAATAGTTGTTCAAGCTCTCGTCCCGAAGCGGCAGGCGGACATTCGCCTCCTGCCCTTCCATTTCGCCCACCGCCCAAAGATAGATGGGCTCCATGCCGCATTGGATGATCCGTTGCCGTTCGGCGTCGCTGCCCAGCAGGAGGAACACGGGCCAGCCGGCCTGAAAGTCTTCACCGCAATAACACAATAGCAAGCAGTAAAACGGCCCTTTGCCTTTGGCTTTTTCGGCCTTGGCCACCTCGGCCGGGATTTGCTCGAGCAGCATTCGTTCAATATCCTTGGCGAGGCTCGGGATGGAGTCGCTCTTTTTCGGACGCTCGAAGTCCACGCGCGGTTTGAGGCCCTCGGAAACAGTTCCGTCTTGGTTCAGGGTGCGCGCGGCGATTCGTTCCAGCCGCCCCAACACGTCGTATTCGAAGCGCTTCTGGCTATGCCCGGTCACGCGGAACCGGTCCCAGGTGCGTGAGTCAGACCGGAACAGCTGGCTCCAGCCCATCGACAGCACGCGGTCCAAGCGGCCCGAATTTCGCTCGCCCTCGGGGAGAGGGGGCCACAGGTAGAGCAGCTCTGATCCATTCATCCTGAACAGGTTGTGCTCGCGGATGAGCCGCTCGCCGTCATAAACGCAACGGCGCAGGCTTTCCAGCTGGCCGGGAGTGTAGCGGTAGGTGACCGCTTCGATCTGTGCCTCTTGATAGACGACGTAAGTCGCTGCGCCTTGTTCTTCGTTCATTTCGCTCTCGCCGAAAAACGGGTCGATCGTCACGTGAATGACGCCCTGAGCGTCGAGGCCGTGACGCACGTTTCCGCGCTTGGGCGTCGCGCCTGCTTTGAGCCAATTGGGATCGCTGCGGTGCAGCTCTTTGACAAACGGTTTCTTGAGCGAAAACGCGAACGCCATGTCGCCGCTCGCCCAACGCCATTCGGTCACTTTGGACCGGCACGTCTCAATCAGTCGGTCGCGCCCTTCCTGCGTCGAGTACTGTTCAAAGGCCGGCCGCAAGAGATAGGGCTGGAAACTGTCGAACATTGTTGCCTTCCGTTTGTCTTTACCGGTGAAAAAGCGAAAATCGCGTCAGTCGCGGTTGACTTGTTTTGTTCCCCCATTATAATTCCTCTTACCGACGGCGCGTTCTCGTAAACTGTCCTTGGGGCGTATTTCATGATGCTGCGGATTGCGAACATTATCGGGACTGGTTGACGCTCTATCCTAAACTCGATTCGGGTAGAGCCAAACCCTAAGCGGTTTGGCTTT
>JAKEFD010000285.1 GCA_022616245.1 Gemmataceae bacterium | reverse complement strand
TGCACTCAGGGGAAAGTGATGGCGGCGGATCTAGCGCCAGAAGCGCCGCGGCTGGTCATCGCCGCGGCTGCCGGCGGGTTCGGTACTCCGCGAGGGTCACGCTCGTGAAGCTTGGGGCAGACTCGCGCGACAATGTCGTGGACGTCCTCGCGGTCCTCGTCGAGGACCTGGGCGAGCAGGTGGCCGCCCAGTTGCGGCCTATCGACCTGTTGCGCTGGCTTCGCCGGCATCCGGCCTGGAAGAGCGCCTGGACGGTGAAGCGCGTCAATCAGACGGTGCAGCGCGTTTATAACTGGGCGGTGCGGGCTGGATTGCTCGAGTACAACCCCGTGGAATTGATCGAGCTCGCGAAAGAGCAGCTCGCCGTGGGCCGGCCGATCGAGGAGCGCGAGTTTCGCCGGCTGGTGCGTGCAGCGGAGATTTGTTTTCGCCGCTTTCTTTGGGCGCTGTGGTGGTGCGGGGCCAGGCCTTCGGAACTCGCGCGGTGCAGGTGGAGCGAAGTCGATTGGGAGGGGCAGCGGCTTGTGCTCATCGATCACAAGACGGCGCGCAAAACGAGAAAGCCGCGCGTCATCTACTGCCCAGCGCGCCTAATGCGGTTGTTGCGCTTCCTCGACAAGGACCGCTGGGACCGGTTGGTTCTTGCCGTCTGGAAGCTGTTGAAGACGGGGCCAATGAAGGTCGGCAAGATCGTCCAGACGCTTTTGCCGGATCATCCGTCGGCGCGACGGCTACTGTATTGCCACGCCAGGAAGGACATTTGCAAAGCGCTCGGGATCCGCGCGAAGGAAAACACGCCGTGGCGGATCGCCGCGGAGCTGCCTGCGCCCGTGGTCGATGACAACGCGCCGATCTTCAAGGGGCATCGCGGCGACCACTTCAACAAGCGGAGCTGGGGAAAGCGCATGCAGCGCCTGTCGAAGCGGACCGGGGTCGCAGCGGTCCTCTACTCGACGCGGCACGCTTTCGCGCATCGCTGCATCAAACGCAAAGTCAATCTCAAGGTCGCGAGCCTGCTCCTGGGGCACACGACCACGGCGATGATCGAACGGCACTACCTTGCCTGCTTGGGGGAGGATGTCATGAACACGCCCACTTCGGAAGAGCGGCTGTTTGCGGTCATTCACGCGGCGATCGGCCTGGCGCAGCGGGTCATGGAAGAGCACACGGATTGCGACTGTGACCTGTGCTACACGCTGCAGGGCGTCATTTACAACCTCTTGCATGCCGAGCTCGACCTGGAAAGCATGATCGCCCGGCCGGTGTCCAAGTGCCAAGTGACGGTGCTGCCGGCGTTGCGTGTGGTCAGCGCGAAAGGTTCATAGAATCACGAGCAACGGGACCGCGGCGTAATTACCCGCGGGCCTGGCCGGCGACGGCGGTGCGCATCCTTGCCGACGTGGCCGGCCAGGCGAAGCCCGAAGAAAGGATGCATGTCATGTACTCTTCCGACCGTTATGCAAACGTGGCTGCCAAGTTGCGGCCGAACCTCATCGGGAAACGTTTCGGGAGGGGTGTCGTTGTTGGCATACACGAGCGCCGGCGAAGTCAGCGCGGCACAGAGTGGGATTTGAAATGCGACTGCGGAGGGTTCTACGTTGCCTCCACTTACAGGATCAAAGCGAAGATCGTGCAAAGTTGCGGCTGCCTTCAGAAGGAACGATCATCGGAAGCAAGTCGGAAAGACTGGACCGGACACGAACAGGGTTACATCCGCGTGCTTGGGCTTGGCTCGAATGGGAAGTGGCGTATCCTTTGCAAGCTCTGTGGCAATGACCAGAAGGAAATCACACACAGCAGCATCCGACAAGGGGTAAAGAGTTGCGGGTGTCTACGGGTCAAGCTTGCGTCGGAGAAGCCGCGAGTCGATGGGCGACTGGTCAAAAAAGCTCCCGCAGTTGGTGGGCGGCCTGGCAAAGTCGAAACTGACCAGAAGAACGAGTTTTGTTATGAACTTCTAAGAAGGCACTACCAAGCAAAATTGAAGATGCCCGACGCCATTTCGAAGGTACGGGAGGCGTATCCTGATCACGTCTGGCGGGCGACACTTCTGAGGGAATACGCGAAGCGGCACGCCGAAAAAAAGAAATTGGCATTTCCCCCTCGAATCACATCAGAGCCTAGCGCGCAAAACTCAGGATAGTTTTGCGCGCGAGTTTTGCGCGCTTTTGCGTCTTGCCACCCTTTGTAGAACACAATCGGTTTGAAAAAAAAACCGCGCGACGCGGTCCGCCAAGACTTCGCGCCGTCGCGGTTGTACGAAACCCCAGAGGGCTCATGATGACCCTATCGGAGCAAGGACCGCGCGACCAGTGGAAGGCAGTTCGAGAGTGGCCGCGGCTGTCGGCCGAAGCGAAGCTTGCCTGGCAGTACCTCTTCGAGCTCGCCGAGGGTCGCGTGGAAATCAGCGTGCACCTCCACCCGGCCGCGATCGGCTTGGACCAGGGGCAGAAAGACGCATTGCGGTCCGGTAAGCGCTGTCTGGAAACGCTTGAAGGACGCGGGCTGCTCGACATCCGCGACACCAGGGCAACACCCTGGGCCGTGTTCCTGCACGACCCCTGCACGGTGCAACGTGGCCGGCTGCGCCGCCCCGATCCGCAAGGCGAGCTTTTTGAGGAAGCGGAACCGGCGGCAGTTGCGCAACTCCCGCCGGTTACATGTAGAGGTACATCTACCTCTAACCTCTCTATTCCTCAACTTACTTCAGACCTCCAGAGACCTGGGACCGGCGACAGTTGCGCAACTGCCGCCGGTCCGGACGAACCGACGGCAGCGGCGTTCGCGTTTGGCCAGGTTGTTGGCGCCGCCAAGGCGGCGGTGGAACGGCAGCCGGAAGAGGCGGCAAAGATCGTCGCGCGCGTTTTTGCGGCCGTCGATGATCCGAAGCTGTCGCGCGATCTCTGTCTGCGACTCGCCTGGGAAATCCTGTACAACGTTTATCCGCGGCACAAGCTCGAAGGCATCTTGCACAAGGTGAAAACCGATTTCCGAAACAAGCCGGCGTGCCAGCGCGGCCAGTACTTCGTTGCAGCGATCAGCCGGAGCTATCGGGAAGAGACCGGCAAGGAGCTGACACGGCGGAAGGCCGTCGGCGAGTAGTTGTGCCGGCCGGGGCGGCCAGCGCCGCCACGGCCGGCGGGCGAGGTGGTACACCACCACTTTTGGCGATTGCCAGCTTGAGAAACTGGGGAACACAGTGGGCTTGAGAATCGAAGTCACCGGCGAGGAGCTGCAGCCCATCATCGAACGGGTTGTCGCGGAGACGCTCCGCCAGCTCGGCGTCAAGGCCAGGCCGGCCCAAGACGACGCCCAAGCCCTCGACAGCAAGGCAGCGGCCAAGAGGATCGGCGTGAGCGAGCGCACGCTCCGCCGGCTGACTGATGACGGCGAGATTCGGTGCGCCCGGATCGGCCGGCTGGTGCGCTACACGCCGGCGGACCTGGACGCTTATGTCCAAACGCGTATAACCCAAACCAGCTGACTTTGGTTGCGCCCGTGCCTGGGCCTCGCATCTCAGGCGCGGGCCGACCATGCGAGAAAGGACAGCGGCATGGCGGACACGTCTTGTAACGCGGACACGTCTTGTAACGCAAACGACACCGATATTAAGAATCTCGCCGACGGACGCCTCGAACAGCTTCTGTCGCAACATGCACCCAGAAACCGATGACGTCTTCGGACATCCCCGTACGCTTCGACCACCGTGAACAAAACTCACGGAGGAATTGCGCACGTCGCCCACGACCTTGATGGTTTGGCCGTCGCACTTCGACGTTTGCACCGCCTCCGCGCTCGGCGCGTGGCAAAACTTGTTCGACCCGCTGCCGCGTGGCGCTTCATCGAAAACGCCAACGTGACATGTGATGATGACGTTTCCGTTACAGGCTCGAAGATCATTCGTTTTTGGCCGGAAAACCAGGAATACGGCCAGCTGAGCGAAACCAGCTGCGAAAGGACCTCTTCCATGGCCAGCATCTCGACTTCGCGGCGCAACGGCCGCCGCAAAATCCATTTCACCACGCCTGACGGCAGCCGCAGGACGCTGCGCGTCGGCGACGTCTCCCTAAAATCCGCGCTCGAGATCAAGACGCGCGTGGAGTATGTCCTTTCGGCGCTTGCCCACGGCGTCCCGGTCGATCCGGAAACGTCCGCCTGGCTGGGCCGCCAGGGCGACGAGATGCACGGCAAGCTAGCCAAAGTGGGCCTAGTGGCGCCGCGCGTGTCGATGACGTTGGCGGCCTGGATCGGGAGCTACATTGCGGCGCGTGCTGCAGCGAAACCCAACACGCTCAAGAACCTGAAAGCAGCAGCGCGGCGCTTGCTCCATCATTTCGGCGACTGCCACCTGCGCAACCTCACGCGCCACGACGCCGACGCCTTTGTCCTCTGGCTCCGAGGCCCGAATCACGGCAAGAAGAAACAAGCGTTGGCTGAGGCGACGTCCTACCGCACCGTGAAATATGCCAAGCAATTCTTCGGTGCGGCCTGCCGTGCACGATTGCTCCTCGAGGATCCGTTCGACCACATACGAACTCGCGAACAGGCGAACGATGAACGCAAACATTTCGTCACGCGCGACGTTGCGCAAGCCGTGCTGGATGCGCTCCCCGATGCCGAATGGCGCTTGCTGTTCGCCCTATCTCGCTTTGGCGGTCTGCGCTGCCCATCGGAACCATTGGTGCTGACCTGGGCGGATGTCTTGTGGGACAAGGGCCGCTTCCGCGTGCGTTCGCCGAAAACCGGGGAGCGTTTCGTCCCGATCTTCCCCGAGCTGCTGCCCTATTTGCAAGAGGCCTGGGACCAAGCCAAGGAAGGCGCCGTGCACCTCATCACTCGCTACCGGAGCACCGGCTGCAATCTGCGCACACAACTCAAGCGCTACTTGGCTGTCGCCGGCGTCTTGCCCTGGCCAAAGCCGTGGCATAACCTGCGCGCGACGCGGGAGACGGAGCTGATGGAGACGTTCCCTGCCCACGTCGTTTGCAAGTGGATCGGCAACAGCCAGGCCATTGCTCAAAAGCACTACCTGCAGGTGACTGAGGAGCATTTCGCGCGGGCCAGGGAAACTGCAGTTGACAGGCGACGCAAAATGCGACGCAAAATTGCGTCGCCGGCGACGCAGCCAGCGGTTGCCACGAACGGCCAGCCCCGCCGGGAAATCGAAAATCCCAAGGAAACTGAGGGGCCTGACCCCGACTGGCAGTCTGAGACAACTGGCCAAGTACGCCCGGCAGGAGTCGAACCTGCAACCTTCGGCTCCGTAGGCCGACGCTCTATCCAGTTGAGCTACGGGCGCGCTGGATTGTTGC
Organism: Gemmataceae bacterium; assembly: GCA_022616245.1. Taxonomy (GTDB): domain Bacteria; phylum Planctomycetota; class Planctomycetia; order Gemmatales; family Gemmataceae; genus JAKEFD01. Next base: position 3 of record JAKEFD010000285.1, on the reverse strand, counting down.
AAT
>JAKEFD010000033.1 GCA_022616245.1 Gemmataceae bacterium | reverse complement strand
TAGGCGACTTCATCCATCGGCTCGGCGAGCTTGAGCACGAACTTGCCGTCCTTGGGCTGAAGCTGTGTGCCGTCGATGAACAGCGATTCCTCCGGCCTGGGCTGGCGATATGTGCGATCCGGGAGCGCTTCTCCAATTGCGCCGCCGCCCAAGAAGTCGCAGATGAAGACGAACTTCTCGCCGTCCCAGGTGAACAGCACCGGGCAGGAATCGGGCATGCGGTCGATCTGATAGAAACGCGCCAGTTGTTTCGCCGGCAAGCTTAACTCCGCTTGCCAGGTGCCGTCCGGCCAGCGTATGCGCAACAGGTCCGCCAGCGCATGCTTGCCGAGGCCCAGAAGCAACGGCTGCCGCGATTGCCCCAAGCCGGCGCTGAACGTTCCGATCTCCGCTCCAGTGCTCAGTTCCATCGCGTGCAGGCGCACCTTTGTTCCGATGGCGTCGGCATTGACACGCAGCTTTTCCTTGGCTTCACGGCGGCCGATGATCTGGAGTTTCAGACCTTGGTTGCCGTTGCCGAGGTTGCGGTGGACTTCGAGGCCGGCATTGGCGGTGAGCAGGACCAGATCCGGTAGATAATCGCTGTCCACATCGGCGACGGCCATGCCCAGGATCGGGTTTTTGGTCAACGACGGGAGCGCGGTCGCTTTCAATTCGCCGCCATGATTGAGAAACAGCACGGGAGTTCCGGCATGGCCGATCACATCGGCCCAGCCATCCAGATCGAAGTCGACGGCATGCGCTTGAACAAGACCGGGCGGCGGCAAGTCGCTGTGCCGCAGTCGCTCCGGAAAACTTTTGACGCTGTCCTGTTCGTTGAGCCATAACCGCGCGGGCAGCGCTTCGCCGATCATGAACAGGTCCGAAGTCTCCAGGTTGCGCGTGTCGAGGATCAGGCAGCCGTGCTGCGCGTCTACGTCAACCAGGCCATCAACCAACGGGTTCTTGGGGAATACTCTGGAATGGAATCGCAAGAGCCGGTCGTTGAACGCTACGCTGGGCGGGCCGCTAAAGGGCAAACAAATCACGTCCACGTCGCGGTCTCGGTCAACGTCGCAGACAGCGAGATTCAACAACGGACCGCCTGAATACATTTGCTTCTCGAGCGCGCCATCGGCGCGAAGGAACTTCGTCGACAGCGGTGTGACTTTTTCGACGGGGCCGGGCATTGCCTCGCCAGCGTTCAAAAAAACCGCGAGACCCTTTCCAACGTCCGGTGCCTTTCCCGAAAAGCTTTCCAGCGCTTCCTGCGGCGAACCGGCGAATTGTGCCACGGCAATGTCCGGATCGCCGTCTTGATCCAGATCGAGAAAGGCCGCGCCCAGACACACGGTTTTCAAGTCCGCCAAGGGGGTCTTGGGCGTCACATCGAGGAACTTCCAGCCGTTCATCGCCTTTTCATTGTGCAGGAGACTAACCCCGGCCGGCCCCGTCAGCAGAATGTCCGCAAACCCGTCGTTGTCGTAGTCGGCGACAGTGACGCCGAAGCTGGATCGTTTGCCCAAACCGACGTGGTGCGATACATCGGTCCATTTACCGCCGCCTTCGTTCCGGAAAAGAGCATCGCGGACCATCCCTTTTTCAAAGACAGAGCTGGGGCAGTAAAGGTCCAGCATGTCGTCGCCGTCGAAATCGAGGACCGCCAAGGCTACGCCAAAGCGCGCCCGGATCGCCCGGAAGAGTTTGTCCTGCTCCTCATCCTTCGCGAAACGGCAACCAGCGGGCAGTTGAAATGTGACTCCTGCGTTTTCGAACTTCGGCAGCACTGGGGGCGGCGGCTGTTTGCGGTTCTTCGCCTCCACCGTGCCGATCGCCTCCGCGTACCTTCCCATGGCGCCATAGGCCATTTTTCGGAGCGTGCGCCAGCCGATGTTGTCGAGTTTTTGAAATCGGTCCAAGAGTGCCTTGGCCCGGTCCTCATCGACGAAGCGCATTTCCATGGCCAGCCCATACAGCGCCGCTCCGTGATAGGGGTCCAATTCAAGGGCTTTGGCAAACGCCTTGCGCGCGTCGTCGCTTTGCGGCTCGAGCGTGGTGCCAATCCACGACCAAGCGTCGGCATCGTTGGGATCGATGTCCTTGACGGCGTTGAAGAACGCTCGTGCCTTTTCCAGGTTGCCAAGGTGCCTGTGAATGATGCCGAGGCAGAAATTCGCATGGAGGTGATTTGGGTCTTCCTTGAGAACTTCCATGAAAAGTTGTTCGGCCCTTTCCATCTCCGGCGTCTGGTTGGCCTGCTTTTTCGAATCCTGGTTGACGTTCATGAGGGCAATGCCCAAGTTGATCCGGCCCGGAATCCAGCGCGGCGCCAGTTGCACCACTTTTTCAAACTCCCCGGCAGCCTTGTCGTACGCGAATTGCTCGAGGTGGCCGACGCCGCGCAGATTGGCGTTAAGCACCGCGGTCATATCGGGTTCTTTGGGTCGGAGAAACCACCAGGCCGCGCCGCCGCCAATTAGCAGCAGCAGCAAGAAAACGACCAGGAAGTTCGACCGCCCGGAGGCTTGGGTGCCGCTGGACATGAATCACCTATGTAGAAAGGATGAACAAACCCGCTGGATATGGTACGCAAGATGGACGTAGGAAGTGCGCTCGTTTACGTTTCGCGCTCGCAATGTCTCTCGGCGTGGCGCGAGCGCGAAACGTGAACGGCCCCTGTCAGTTCCTGGACAACCGGTTCAAGTCAAAAACGTACACCGCGGCGTCCGGCGCCACGGTGAAGACATGATTGTCCGCCACGATCGGCACGCTGAAGCTCTCCGGTATCTGATCGAAATTGAACATTTCCTTTTGGTCCTTAGCAGCAAACGGCGAACCTGTTCATGACGGCTCCCAATTGGGTGAGATTTGCAGATATGACGATGCCGATCGGGAATTCGATTGTGCATTGCTGGTTGCACGACGCCCGGTCAGGGTTTACGATATACTTATTGCAGACAACCATGCTCCAGCGAACGACATGACCCGCCGAGCGACAACAGTTGTACTCGCCGCAAGCGCCGTATTGGCGCTATGGGACTGGAGCGCGCCGTCTGCTTGCGCAACCTGCGGCGACTATGTCCATGTGGCACAGGATTCCGTTCCTGTGCGAGCCACGCGCGGTTATTCCAATACGGACAGGAGCGGAATCCTGTCCCACGTGGACACCGGTTCCTCCTCACAACCCACGCCGCCGGCGCCGCGCAAGAGGCAGTGCAATGGGCCGCGTTGTTCGCCCCAAGAGGCGCCGCCGACAACGCCGACCAGCGTCGCCCCGACTCAGGCGGATGAGTTGTGGAGCGGGCAAGCGGTCGACTCGAATCGCCGGCAACGGGAATCACTTTGCCAATCGCGTGAGTTTTTGACTTGCCCGGCAGCGCATCGCATGGGCGTTTTCCACCCGCCTCGCGCGTCTTCCTAGCTCCTTCAAGTTTTTTGTCACCAACAATCTTCGTCCGCGCTCGCCGTTGGCTCGCGGCTAAACGTGCATTTTTCCTTCAGGTGGAAATGGCCATGGAACCAAGTTCTCTTTCCTCAGGCGGCCAGACCGCGCTGCCGCCCGGCTCGGTGATGGTCCGCGGCAAAGTCTACGAGCATGCGATCGGGCCCAAGCTGCGCATGCTGCTTGCTGTCATATTCCTCGGCGTGGCCTTGCTGGGCGCGACCGGGTTTTATCTGCTCGCCATTCGCATTTTTGAATGGGTGCAAGACCAGGTTTATCAAACGCAATTCTCTCTTTTGATGGTCCTCGTTCACGTCCTGGTCGGCGTTCTATTCATCGTGCCGTTCGTGTTTTTCGGCTGCCTGCACCT
>JAKEFD010000032.1 GCA_022616245.1 Gemmataceae bacterium | reverse complement strand
GACTCTTGGAACGACGACCGTCGCTCCGTCCGCAAGCTCGCCCTCAAGCTGCGCGCCACGGAACTCCCCGGCGTGTACGTGGAAACTTTCGAGAATACCAAGCGCGACCTGGCCCTGCGCTTCGTTCGCCAGGCCTTCGACCGCAACCGCGACGGTTCCCTCGATGAAGCCGAGCGCTCTTCTGTGCGCCTGCTCATTTATGGCCAGAGCTTCGGTGGCGCCGCCGCGATCAAGTTCGCGCGCCAGCTCGACGAACTCGGCGTTCCCGTCCTGCTCACCGTGCAGATTGACAGCGTCGGCCTCGGCGATGGCGTGATCCCCGCCAACGTTCGCCGCGCCGCCAATCTCTTCCAGCGCAACGGCTGGATCATTCGCGGCCAGCAGCCCATCCGCGCCGCCGACCCCGCCCGCACCGAAATCCTCGGCAACTTCCGTTTCGATTACAGCCACGACCAGATTGACATTTCCCACGTTTCCTTTTGGAAGAAGGTCCTCCGCCACGACCACACCCGCATGGAGCACGACCCCGCCGTGTGGTCCCAAGTCGAACAACTCCTCTTGAGCGAACTCCATCCCACCGCTCAGAAAGTAGCCCCTGACAGTCGCTGAGCAGCATGCCTGCTTTCTTGCACGCCGGTCACTTTCCGTTGGACTGACGCCGCCGTTATTACCGCGCTCGTGCCTTGCCCATCTCATGGCGGCTTGCAAAAACCCCTTGCGTGCCGGCGGCGATTTCCTGTAATGTTTCGCCCGGTGGGACTGTGAACCAAGAAGGTACTATTATGAAAAGAAGAAAGCGCAGCGAATTCGGCAAAGACAAGCGCCGCCGGCACCGCCACTGGCAGGTGACCGTGTTCTACGAAGACGGGGAGCGCTTCGCCCGCGTCTATATTGACAAGGACAAGGCGCAGCAGTTTGCCGACCGCCAGAAGCGCTCGCCGGTGGTGCGCAGCGCCCGCGTGGCTGAAATCAACTAGGCAGGCGAATGCGTGCCGCCACGCGCTTAGGAACCGGCCGCGCTTCTCGGCTTGCTGCTGGACGTTGGCCGTGCTATAAGAGATTGTTGGCGCGTGAACCGCGCCATCCCCACGGTGCGGCCGTAGTATAGTGGTAGTACGGAAGCTTGCCAAGCTTCAGGCGTGGGTTCGATTCCCATCGGCCGCTCCATTCCCGCCATGTGTGATCTGTAGTCTGTAATTTGTAATCCTGACTGGCCTTTTTCTTTGCACGCCCTCTTTTCGCTTTCCACTTCTTATTTTCTGCCTTACCATGACTGCGCCTCGCGAGGCACACCCGGTCATGCTGGCCTACCTCTGTGGTCCCATCGAGTTCGCGGCCGACGGCGGCAAGTTGTGGCGCGCCAAGCTGACCCCGTTTCTGCGCGACGACCTCGGCCATCGCGTCTACGACCCTGCGGAGGACGAAAAGAAGAATCTCAGCGACGAAGAAGCCGCGCACTTTCGCGAGTGGAAGTCCGCCGACCCTGACCGCTTCCGCCGCACCGTACGCAAAATCATCGCCTTCGATCTCGACCTGATCGAGAACAAAGCCGACTATTTGATTTGCCTGTGGGACGCGCCGTCTGCGCAGAGCGGCGGCACCTCCGCCGAAATGACCACCGCGCTGCGCAAAGGCATCCCCGTGTATCTGGTGACCGCCGTCCCGCCCGAGCAGATCAGCGGTTGGATGCTCGGATGCGCCGACCAGGTGTTCACCTCCGTCGAAGACTTGAAGAAGTTCCTGGCGACGCGCTACGGCCGCGAGAAACAGGCCCAACTCTGGAAAGAGTAGGAACTGGGAACCGCAGATGAACGCAGATGAGCGCAGATTCCTGGATGCTTTGCGCACTTCACCGCGGCTTGAAGGAGCAGCGCTGAGCTTACCCGAGGGTTGCATCCTGGATAAAGAGTGCCGCACCCTGGGTGCAAAGTGAGCCTGCTGAAAGCCACTGCCTCGGAGGATTGATCTGCGTTTATCTGCGTTCATCAAGTGGATCTCTGAATGAAAAAGATCATTGTCGCTGTCGGCAGCAAGCGGCTGCCCAAGCTGAACGCAGTTTGGGAGGCGCTCAATGTGGTTGGCCCGACGCTCGATCCTGACGCGCAATTTGAAATCGTCGGCGAGGATGTGGAAAGCGGCGTGCCGCACACCCCGCTTTCGCGCGCCGAGACCATGGCCGGAGCGCAACGGCGCGCCGAGGCGTTGGTGGCGCGGGCGCGGGAAGGAAAGCACGACTGGTCCTACTTCGTCGGGCTCGAAGGCGGCCTCGAGGTGATGGTGCGTCCCCCTACCGGTTCCAAGCGCGACATGGAGAAAACGCAGCGCATCGAAAGTCTCGCCGCGGCGCGTGAACCGGTCGCTGGCCAGCGTCTCGTCTTTCTCCAGAACTGGGCGTACGTCAGCGACGGCAGCCGCGGCGCCTTCGGGCAATCCGGCAGCATCTTGATCCCCGAAGCGCTGGCGGCGCGCGTGGTGGATGGCGGCGTCGAACTGGCCAAGGCGATTGACGAATTTTCCGGCGGCAAAGGCATCCGCGACGCGCAGGGCGCCTGGGGCGTCTTCACCCGCAACATGATCACCCGCCAGGACGCCTTCCGCACCGCCGTGATCAACGCCTTCGCGCCGTTCTTCAACTCCGCCCTGTACGGCCAACCTAAACCATGAGTTTGGGCTGGGTGCTATAATGTTTTGGAGTAAACGATGACCATCGCCGCCAATTCGAAGCGACGCCAGGTGCCGGCGCGAACTCGCAAGAGCAGGGCCCGAACGAAGAATCATGAGAGCGTCGAGTTCCGCTTCCTCACCGAAAACGCTCGCGAGTTGGAGGCGTATCCGGGCGAGGTGCTGTTGATCCACGGCGCGCGCTTGATTGCGCATAGTCCAGACTTTGCTGTGATCCGGAAGGCCATCCAAGAGAATCAAATCCAGTCTCCTTTCATTTATAGGGTGCCTGCATCCAGCGAAGCCAATTTCATCTTCTGAAATGCCCACGATCACCTTTCCGGCTACAAGTGCCTATCGTTATCTGCCAGGTCTTGGTTTGCAGCCTGCTTTGGACGTCACCTTGTTCTATGGGAGTTCGCGCACCAGTGCCCCTGGGTTGCTCGACACCGGCGCGCAGGTTTCGGTCTTTAGCCTTGACGTGGCTGAGGGGTTGGGGATTCAAGAGGTCGCACGAGGCGAAAGAACATCGGTGAGGACGTTGGGCGGCGGCTTGGATGTCTATTTGTTTGACGTGGAGATGGAAGTGCGCTTGCCCAAAGTCGTGCGCCGTTTTCCGGCCCAGGTTGGTTTCTTTCCTGTAGTAACATCCCGAAATATTTTGGGGCGGAATCTGATATTCGCCCATTTCCTGATTGCATTTAGCGAGGGCAAGCAGGAGATCTATTTCCGGCCGGACAGTTAGAGCGCGTGCAAGGAGAATGGCATGGACATTGTGAAGGGCAATATGGGATGGATCGAGGTGATTGTGGGCCCGATGTTTTCGGGCAAGAGCGAAGAGCTGATCCGGCGGCTGCGGCGGGCGGAGATTGCGCGGCAGCGGGTGCAAATCTTCAAGCCGATCATTGACCAGCGCTACTCGAGCTCGGACATTGTTTCGCATTCCGGCCTGGAAATCCGCTCGGACAACGTGAAGACCGCGGCGGAAGTGATGGAGCGCGTCGAGCCGCGCACCGAAGTGGTGGGCGTAGACGAGGCGCAGTTCCTCGGCGAAGGCATCGTGGACGTGTGCGTGCATCTGGCGGACATGGGCAAGCGCGTGATCGTCGCCGGCCTGGACACCGATTACCTCGGCCGCCCGTTCGAGCCGATGCCGCGGCTGCTGGCCGTCGCCGAAGAGATCACCAAGCTGCTGGCGATTTGCGT
>JAKEFD010000284.1 GCA_022616245.1 Gemmataceae bacterium | reverse complement strand
GACGATATCAAGGCGACGAAGAACATCGAGCGCGTGCCGAACTATTGGCGCGCCCTGGCCGCCCATCCCGATCACCTGGAGAAATGCTGGAACCAGGCCAAGGCGATCATGAAGCCGGGCAAGCTTGATCTCCTGACAAAAGAGATCATCGCACTGGCCGTGTCGATCACCAACAGTTGCCGGTACTGCATCAACGCCCACACCGCCGCCTGCCAAAAGCTCGGGCTGACGGCGGAGCAGTACGGCGAACTGCTGGAGGTAGTGGGCTTGTACAATCAATTCAACAAGATGGCGGACGCGCTGCAGGTAGAACCCGACATGCTTCCGAAGCCGTGGACTTGATTGCCTATTGCGTTTCGTATGCCAGGTTGGCCGCCAGCCAGCGCTCCACTTCGGCGACCGACATGCCTTTGCGACGTGCGTAGTCTTCAACCTGATCGCGGGAGATGAGATCGACGGCGAAGTAGCGGGCCGCCGGATGAGAGAAATAGAGGCCGCTCACGGAGGCGGCGGGCCACATGGCGAAGCTCTCGGTGAGGGCGATGCCGGTGGCGGCTTCCGCGTCGAGCAAGCGCCAGAGCACTTGCTTTTCGGTGTGATCGGGGCAGGAAGGGTAGCCGGCGGCGGGGCGGATGCCGCGGTACTTTTCTTCGATCAAGTCTTCCTTTGTCAGTTTCTCACTCTTGCCGAAGCCCCAATCGCGGCGGGCGCGCTCGTGCAGATACTCGGCAAACGCTTCGGCCAACCGGTCCGCAAGTGCCTCGACCATGATGGCGTTGTAGTCGTCGTGATCCTTTTTGAACTGGTTCACGAGCTCGTGACAGCCGAATCCTGCGGAAACGGCAAATGCTCCCAAGTAATCATTCTTTCCTGATTCGGTGCGTGCTACGTAGTCTGCCAGGCTGCGGAAGTCTTTCTGCCCCTCGCGTTCCCATTGTTGCCTAAGCATTGCAAAGCGGCAACGCTCCCCGGCTCGGCTTTCATCTGAATAGACAACGATGTCGTCGCCGTCGCTGTTGGCCGGATAAAAGCCGTAGATGCCATTGGCGATCAGCCATTTGTCCTTGATGATTTTTTCAAGTAGGGCGTTGGCTTTGTCAAAAAGGTCGCGCGCTTCTTTGCCGACGTTTGGGTCCTTCAAAATGTCCGGATACTTGCCTTTGAGTTCCCAGGACATGAAGAAAGGTGACCAGTCGATGTACGGCGCCAGTTCCGCTAACGGGAAATCGCGCAGCACCTTGGCGCCGACAAATGCAGGCTTGGGCAGATCGGCGCTGGCCCAGTCTATGGTGAAGCGCCGCGCTTTGGCCTCGGCGTAGGGCACGAGCTTGCGCTCCCTGCGCTTGCGGAAGCTCTCGCGGTCGCGCTCCTGGGCGGCGCGATTTTCCTTGTCCAGCTCCGGCTTTACCTCAGGACGGCGCAATCGATCCACGACGCCGACACAGCGCGAGGCGTCTTTCACGTGGATGACGGTTTCGTGATAGCAAGGGGCAATCTTCACCGCGGTGTGCTTGGCGCTCGTGGTCGCGCCGCCGATGAGAAGCGGCAACGCGAAGCCTTCGCGCTCCATTTCCTTGGCAACGTGCACCATCTCGTCCAGGCTTGGCGTGATGAGGCCCGAGAGGCCGATCATGTCGGCCTTTTCGGTGCGGGCGGTTTCCAGAATCTTCTCGCACGGGACCATGACGCCCAGGTCGACGACTTCGTAGTCGTTGCAGCCCAGAACGACGCCGACGATGTTTTTGCCAATGTCGTGGACGTCGCCGCGGACGGTGGCCATGACGATCTTGCCGCGGGACTTGTGCATGCCGCCGGCCTTCAGCTTTTCCGCTTCCATGAAGGGCAACAGATAGGCGACGGCTTTCTTCATGACGCGGGCGCTCTTGACGACTTGCGGCAAAAACATCTTGCCCGCGCCGAACAGGTCGCCGACCACGTTCATGCCGTCCATGAGTGGGCCTTCAATGATCTGCAGCGGCCGCTCGAACTTCTGCCGGCACTCCTCCACGTCCTGGTCGATGTGATCGACGATGCCATTGACGAGCGCGTGCTTGAGGCGTTCCTCGACAGTTTGCTCGCGCCAGGCGTGGCTTTTCGCTTCGGTCTTGTCTTTCTTCTTGACCGTGTCGGCGAATGCGATGAGCCTTTCGGTGGCGTCGGGCCGGCGATTGAGCACGACGTCTTCGATATAGTCGCGCAGTACCGGATCGATCTCTTCGTAAACCTGAAGTTGATTCGGATTGACGATGCCCATGTCGAGGCCGGCGCGGATCGCGTGATACAGAAAGACCGCGTTCATGGCCTCGCGGACGACGTCGTTGCCGCGGAAGCTGAAAGAGACGTTGCTAACGCCGCCGGAGGTCTTCGCCAGCGGAAACTTCTTCTTCAGTTCGCGCACGGCATCAAAAAACTCGACGGCATAGTTGTTGTGCTCCTCCATGCCGGTACCGACGATCAGGATGTTGCCGTCGAAAATGATATCACTGGGATCGAAGCCGACTTCCTCCGTGAGCAGCTTGTACGCGAACTCGCAAATCTTGACCTTGTTCTCGCAAGTGTCCGCTTGCCCTTCCGGTACGCCGGGGATCAGGTCCTTGGCGGTGAAGGCCATGACGACGACGGCGGCCCCGTAGCGCTTGATCAGCCGGGCCTGCTCGAGAAACTTGTCCACGCCTTCCTTGAGGCTGATGGAATTGACAATGCCCTTTCCTTGCAAACATTTGAGGCCCGCCTCGATGATCTCCCACTTGGAGCTGTCGATCATGATCGGCACCTTGGCAAGCACCGGCTCATTCGCCAGCAGATAGAGGAAGCGTGTCATCGCCTCTTTGCCGTCGATAAGCTCGGTGTCCATGTTGACGTCGAGCATGTTGGCCCCCCCCTCGACCTGCTCGCGGGCGACGGCGATCGCGGCGTCGAAGTTGCCTTCCTTGATGAGGCGTTTGAATTTGAGCGAGCCGGTGATATTGCAGCGCTCGCCGATCATGACGAAGTTTGTTTCGGGGCGAACGACCAGGACTTCGTCGCCGCTAAAATAGGACCAGCCGGGGAGGTCAGGCGCCCGGCGCGGCCGCACACCTTCGATCGCGCGAGCAATGGCGGCGGTCCACTCCGGCGTGGTGCCGCAGCAGCCGCCGACGATGTTGACCCAGCCTTGGCGGGCAAACTCACCGAGGATTTTCGCGGTCTGGTCGCGGCCCACGCCGGTGAAGCCGCCCATGCCGTCGGGCAGGCCGGCATTGGGGTAGCAGGCAATCGGCTTGCGCGAAATTTGCGCCAGGCTTTCGACGGCGGGCCGCAAGAGATCGACGCCGACGCCGCAATTGAAGCCGACGGCAAGAGCGTCGAAGTGCGACACGGAGACGTAGAAAGCTTCGGGCGTTTGTGAAAAAAGCGTGCGGCCACTGGGATGGTAGATAGTGCCGCAAACGATGGCGGGCACGCGCGTTTTGCGCTCGGCACAGTACTTGCCGAGCGCGAACAGGGCAGCCTTGAGCACCAGGATGTCGTTGCCGGTTTCGACCGCGACCAGGTCTACGCCGCCGGCCACAAGCCCTTCGATCTGAGCGTAATAGCTGTCCACGAAATCATCGTAGGAAAGAGAGCGCGTGCCCTGGTCGGGCCGGCTTGGTTCGATGTAGAGCGTCTTGGTGGTAGGGCCGATGCTGCCGACGACAAAGCGCGGCTTGCCCGGGTTGCGGCGCGTGAAGTCTTCGGCGGCACGTCGAGCCAATTCGGCGGCCCTCTTGTTGATCTCGAAAACGTGCGGACGCAGCGCGAATTCTTCGAGGGACAGAGCATTGCCGTTGAAGGTGCAGGTCTCAATAAGGTCCGCGCCCGCCTCGAGGTAGGCGCGGTGAATGCCCTCGATCATCTTCGGCTGGCTCAGGACCAGCGCCTCGGTGCAATTCTTGAGCGAAACGGGGTGGGTGCGAAAGCGTTCGCCACGATAGTCCCCCTCGTCCGGTGTGCGCGAGTAAATCAGCGCGCCCATGGAGCCGTCCATCAGCAGGATGCGCTGAGAGACGAGCTCATCAAGGGCGTTGCGCGGGTTGGCTTGGGTCAAGATGGACATGCGGTCTTCCTGGACACATCTGCTTGGTATGTATTTAGGATAGGGTAATCGAAAAAGGGATTCCAGGCGGGATCGGAAGCTCGACGCAGCATTCTTAACCACGGATTGCACGGATGAACACGGATAAGATGTAGAGAGAGCTATTCACTGGTCCAACCATCCGTGTAAATCCGTGAAATCCGTGGTTGGACCCAACAAAAAAGGACCGGCGTTCGCAATCCTTGCGAACGCCGGTCCGAGCTTGGTCGTTGCATCCTTGCCGATGACCAACCCTGCCAGGCCTAGGGCCGGGATCAGGGATTCATCCGCCCAAAGGCGGCGGCGAGTTCTCCCTTCCTTTGGAGTCTCACCTGGATTCCAGGACCCCAACTCTGAAGAGTGCCCGTGCCCGCGCATCCGTGACGCTTGTCGGAGCTTCCTTGCCCCTTGGCGGTACACCCTTCAGAACTGAAGTCTTGGTCGAACGCGAAGCGCCCTTGCCTCGCTTTGCTCTTGCAACGGTGGCAACCCTCGCTTGCGCGTCGGGCTAGTTTTGACCGTTGATATTCCTTGCTGGCGCGTCGGGCCAGTGTTGACACATTGGCGCGTACGGCGGACGCGACAGATGTAGGAGCGTTTCTTGTTGTCGGATGGAAAAGGGTTTAAGTTTTGTCAACCGATCGCCGGTATGCAGCAGCTTGAAGAGAGAGAATCAAATCGTATTAGCGCGAATCCATTGCTGGCAGCTGCATCGCCTCGATCATCCCTAAGCGGTTAATCGGCGGGACCCAGGCGGTCCCATGTGACAAGGGCCAAGCATAATGTTTTCAGCTGGAATGTCAACCTAAAAACCGAGTTTCCAGCTGCAAAAAACGGAGCACGCGCAACTTCTTGACCCGTAACCACAAAGGCCGACAGCGCGTACTGCAAGTTGACTCGATGTTCGCTCGCAGCGAAGGATGGACGCTTGCCGCCAAAAAGCACGAACTTCTAAGTCATTACATTGCCGACAGTTGTAGCAATCAATTCGTACTTGCTGTCCGCCAAGTGTCAGTGCAAAGAATAAGGCTTCCACCGATTTTTAAGTTTTTTTTAAGTTGCAAGTGTGACGCTGCGTCTTGGAGTCTTCCGCGCTCTCACAGCTGTAGATAACACAACTACAGCTGATCGCCGCTTACTTCGTGCGCGCGGCGCTTTCTTGCGAACATTCTCCGACTGGAAACACGCGGCCCACTCTCATAGGACGTTGGCAGGAGCTTCTTTGGAGCACTCGATGACGCTTGCTTGCCGCATGATCGTTCCTTGTGCATTCCTCTGTGCGATCGCGACTCTCGACGCCGGCGACGCCGCCGCGCCCAAGCCGCCGCCCGGTTTCAGCGCCGTCTTCAGCGGCAAGGATCTTACCGGCTGGGAGGGCGATCGAAAGTTCTGGTCGGTCGAGGACGGAGCGCTCACCGGCATCGCCGACGGCAACCTCAAGTTCAACAGCTTCCTCACCTGGCGCGGGGGCAAGCTCAAGAATTTCGATCTGCGCGTCAAAGTCAAGGTGACTCCTAAAGGCAACAGCGGCATTCAGTATCGCGGCGTCGAGGGCTCCGATCTGGGCGACTTCGTGGTCACCGGCTACCAGTGCGACGTCGTGGCCAACCGTGCCGACTACAACGGCATGCTCTACGAGGAACGCGCCCGGCGCATCCTTGCCCATACCGGCGAAAAGGTCATCATCGATCCCCAAGGTCAGCCGTGGGTCATCGAGGAAATGAAGGTCAAGGAATACAAGCCCGGCGAATGGCACGATTTCCGTGTCCTGGCGCGCGGCAATCACTACCAGCATTGGATTGACGGCGACTTGACCGTGGACGTGATCGACCTCGACGAAAAGGGCCGCAAGCTGGAGGGCGTGCTCGCGGTGCAAGTTCATGTCGGTCCGCCGATGAAGATTCAGTATCGTGATTTCTTCCTAAAACAACTGCCTGACGATTTCCCGATCTACACAGCCGAACTGGCGAAAATCCCCGCCTCGGCCCGCAAGGTGGTCCCGCAAGGCAAGGACAAACCGCGACCCCCCGACGCCAAGTAGCTGCCGTCCCGTTTACGTTTCGCGCTCACAGATTCCGTCCACGGAGAAACTCATGCGCCAGTTCCTCGTCGTTGCCTTAACGCTGTGCAACTGGACGCAAACGAGCTGGGCCCAAGCCTCTAAGACGGAAAACGTCATCGTGGTGACGCTCGACGGCTTCCGCTGGCAGGAACTGTTCACCGGCGCCGACGAGACCCTGCTCGACAAGAAATCCGGCGGCGTGCGCGATCTCGACGGGCTCAGGGAGCGTTATTGGCGCAAATCCGCCGACGAACGCCGCCAAATGCTCATGCCCTTCTTCTGGGACACGATCGCAGCCAAAGGACAGATCTTCGGCGACCCGTCGCGCAAAGCAGCGTCGAAGATCACCAACGGACTCAAATTCTCCTATCCCGGTTACAACGAAATGTTTTGCGGCTTCGCCGACGCGAGAATTGACTCGAACGACAAGAAGCCCAATTCGAATCTGTCGGTGCTCGAATTCCTCAACGACAAACCTGCTTACAAGAATCGCGTCGCGGCGTTTTGCACGTGGGACGTTTTCCCTTCGATATTTCGCTCCAAGCAGAACGGCCTTCTGGTGCACGCGGGCTGGACGATGATAAAGGACCAGCCGCTTGGGCCGCGCCAACAATTCCTAAATGAGATGATGGACCAGTTGCCGCGTTACTGGCCGGGCAATGTCTTTGACACGATCACACAGGAAGCGGCCCGCGAGCATATACTGCGGCATAAGCCGCGCGTGCTCTACCTCGGCCTGGGCGAAACCGACGAGTGGGGACATGGACGCCGCTACGATCTCTACCTCGATGCGGCCAACAAGAACGACCGCTATCTCAAGGATTTGTGGGACACGCTGCAAAAGACGCCGGAGTACGCCGGCAAGACGTCACTCCTCATCACGACCGACCACGGCCGCGGCGGCACGCGCGTCAACTGGACCGATCACGGCAAAGATGTGCCCGGCGCGGAGTACATTTGGATCGCCGTCTTGGGCCCGGACACGCCGGCGCTGGGTGTGCGCGCGGACGTGGAAACAACGCAAGCACAAGTCGCCGCCACGATCGCGCACCTTTTGGGGGAAGATTTTCGCGCTGCCAGTCCCAAGGCCGCGGCGCCGCTTCCAGGCATTAGGTAAAGTGCTTGCCCGTCGTGACAGAGCAGATTGTCAGTCATACTCAAGGCTTGAAGAGTCGCAGTGAAATAGCGCCGAAACAACCGAATGGTACGTGGAGTCTCCTTTGACGTTGTACAATCCGCCATCAACAGGAGATACGAATGCCGCGCAGTTTCGATGATGATTTAGATCTGGATGCACACGAACGAAAGGCTCTGGGCAGTTTCGAATCCATTCACAACGCGGCCGCATCGCGCATGCACAAGTGGAACATCGCCATCGCTTCGATTTTCAGCGTGCTACTGCTCGTGCCGGCGCTGTGGTTGCTTCTCTGGGGACTTTTCGTCAAGCCCGGCGCAGGCCTCCAATACGCCGGTCTGGCCTTCGCCGGTCTGGGCATCCCCTGCGTCATCGGCGTCGTCTTTCTCGTCCGCCGGCTCAAGTGGAAGCTTTACTTGTTCGAGAATGGCTTCGTCTGGGATCGAAGCAAACTGCGACTGATCCTCTGGAAGGACGTGAAGTACCTCCTGGAATCGAAGCATCTGTTGGGCGGCAGAGCAGCCGACTATCAACTGCGGTTCGTCACCAACGATGAGGCGCGTTTCACCATCGACTCGTCTTACCGCGACTTCGAGCAATTCGCCGACGCAGCGCGCGTGGGAATCACGTTAACTGTATTCGAACGCGCCAAGAAGGCATTCGCGACCGGCGAGTCGATTCCGTTCGGCAAGCTGCACATGTCAAAAGAAGGGTTCGAAAAGGACGGCGAAACGCTGGCCTGGAAAGACATCGCCCGGATGGGCGTCGAAGGGACTGAGCTCTTCGCCGTTTCCATCTACCGGCGCGAAAAAGGCAAGGCGGAGCCTACGCGCTGGTATTTCAAGGACGTGCCCGACTTCGCGAACTTTGACGCCTTCCTGAAACTGGCCGGCAAGTTCACCAAGGTCACCATGCCCGGCGCGAATTAAGAGATGCCAAAATATTGGCCTCTCCTCTTGACAAGAATAGCAAGACCGGTTAAAAATTTGGCATGTTGACCGTTTTCGGTCTAGTTCGGAGAGAACTTAACCGCGGAGGCGCAGAGGATCGCAGAGAAAAAATCGGCACAAAGCTCTGAAAGGATTATCTTTCTTCTCTTTCTTAACTCTGCGTTCCTCTGCACCTCTGCGGTTTTCTGAATTTGACTCAGCGAGTTCCCATGTCTGACCCCTTGAGCCGCCGCGAACGGCAAATCATGGAAATCATCTATCGAAAGGGCCAGGCCAGCGCCGCCTTGGTGCTTGCCGACATGGCCGACCCGCCGACCAAGACCGCCGTGCGCACGCTGTTGCGGATCTTGGAAGAGAAAGGCCATTTGCGCCACAAGCAAGACGGCCTGGCCTACGTGTATTATCCGAGCAAGCCGCGTGCGATGGCGGCGCGCTCAGCGTTTCGCGGCGTCTTGCAGACGTTTTTCGAGGGCTCTTTGGAAAAAGCCGTCGCTGCGCATTTGGTGGACAGCGGTGTGGAATTGACCGACGACGAACTCGAGCGGCTGGCCGACCTCATTCGCCAGGCTCGGCAGAAAGGAAAAGAGTAATGATTTCTTCCTTCTTTGCCTTGGATTTCTTTGCCCAGTCCTTGTTGCGGGCAACTGCATTGCTGCTTGTCGCCCTTGCCCTGGCCTGGCTCCTACGCCGTGCGTCGGCCGCCTCGCGCCATTTGCTTTGGACTTGCACTCTGGGCGGCCTGCTCGCGCTGCCGGTGCTATCGTGGTTGTCGCCCTGGAACGTCAGCGTCGAAGTTCCTTGGAAAGCAAGCTCTTTGGCCGACACACCAGCCCTTCCGGGTCAGCCGCATGCTGAAAGCGGAACGAATTCCACAACCGCCCTGCAACAAGCTGGAGAAGCCACCAGCAAAGCGGCTTTACAAACGGCGCTCGTCGCCAGCAGCGCGCAGTCCTCTCCTGCTCAGCTCCCCAATCCCGCAGCAAAGACGGAAATCAATCCGCCCGTTAAGACCGCGCCGACCAATGCAGCGACCGTTGCTCCCAGCGAGGCGCGTTTTTCACTCGAAGCCTTGCTTCTACCGCTCTGGCTGTCTGGCGTGTTCTTGACGCTCAGCTGGCTGCTCTTAGGCATGCTGCACCTGCGCCGCCTCCGCCGGCGCAGCCGAGTTGTCGATTCGGGCGTCGTTTTCGACTGGATGCAGAGTCTCGCGGGCGATCTGGGAATTCAACGACCCGTGCGCCTGCTGATGAACGGCGACCGTAAAGTGCCGATGACTTGGGGTTGGCAACGACCGGTTATCATGTTGCCGGAGGAAGCGACCTCCTGGTCGGAAGAGCGACTGCGCATGGTATTGCTGCACGAACTGGGGCATGTGAGCCGCGGCGATTGGCTGACGCAGGTCGTCGGCTTCCTCGCCCGTGGGATGTACTGGTTCCATCCGTTGGCATGGCTGGCCCTGGCGCGGCTTCGCGCCGAGCAGGAGAACGCCTGCGACGACCTGGTGGTAAACGCGGGCGCGCAGCCTCAGGATTATGCGGGACATCTGTTGGCGATCACTGCCCGCCTGCCCGCGTCGCTCGTGTCCGCCCCGGTGGCGCTCGGCATGGCGCGCTCGGCCAATCTGCGCCGCCGTATCGTTGCGCTGCTCGACGAAAAACGCAGCCGCCGCGGCATACCGCCCCGCGGTCTGCTTTTCGCCTCAGCAACTGCCCTGGCCGTCCTTGCCGTCCTGGCCTGTTTGGTGTTCGCGCCTGCTCGCGCCCAAACGCCGCCGGCGACCACGCCTTTCAGTCCACAATCCGCCGCAGTCGAACAAGGCGAAAAAAACAGCGACACGCTCAAGACACTGCAAGAAGTCCAGAAAAAACTGCGCGAGGTGTTCGTCGGCCCGGTCGATGACAAGAAACTAGCCGCGGCCGCCCTGCGCGGCTTGCTCAAAGCCCTCGACGATCCGTACACCGACTACGTGCCCGGCGACGAGTTCACGCAGTTGCAAACGCAGTTGCAGGGCAGCTTCGCCGGCATCGGCGCCCAGCTTGCAGTCGTGAACAAGCGCCTCAAGGTCGTCACGCCGCTCGAGGACTCGCCCGCGCTCAAGGCCGGGCTCAGGCCCGGCGATGCTATCGATGAAATCAACGGCGCTTCGACCCAAGACATGCCGATCCAGAAAGCCGTACAGACAATTGTCGGCGAGCCTGGAACCACGGTGAAACTCAAAGTGACGCACGCCGACGGCAAGGCCGAGGAAGTGAGTATCACGCGTGCACGCGTGAACCTGCGCACGGTACACGGCTTCCGCCGCGGCGACGACGGCAAGTGGGTCTTTATGGCCGATCCCGAATCCAAGATCGGCTACGTTCAAGTGTTGCAATTTAACAAAACCACGGCCAAGGACCTGCGCGACAGTGTGTCGGCCCAGCAAAAGGACGGCCTGAAGGGTTTGATCGTCGATCTGCGCTTTTGCCCCGGCGGACTGTTGGACGCGGCACTGGACACGTGCAAACTGTTTCTCGCCAAAGGCGGCATTCTCAAGACACGCGGTCCCGGCGCTCAGGAGAGGTCCTGGGAGGCTGACGGCAAAGACACGCTCGGTGACTTTCCAATTGTCGTGCTGGTAAATGAGCATACAGCGTCCGCGGCGGAAATTGTCGCGGGCGCATTGCGCGACCATAAGCGCGGCGTGGTCGTCGGCAGCCGCACTTTCGGCAAAGGCTCGGTGCAAATGATAGTGAAGCTTGAGGAAGGCGGCGCGCTCAAGGTGACCACGGCGTATCACTATTTGCCGAGCGGGCGCAACATCCAGAAGCGACCCGGCGAAGCGGACTGGGGCGTCGATCCAGACGACGGCTATTATGTTCCCCTGTCCAAGGCGCAAATGGAAGCGCTGGACAAAAAGACAAAAGAACGCACATACCTCGGCTGGAAAAAAGAAGACCAGCCCAAGCACCCGGCACGGCTGACCGCAAAGGCAGCGGAGGAGACTTACGGCGATCCGCAGCTAGCTGCGGCCTTGCGTACTCTCACTGCAAAGCTCAACGACGGCGCGTTCGTGAAAGTGGGTCACTCCGACGCGTTTTTGAAAGAGCAAATGAAAAAGCTGGAAGAGTTGCACCAGCGCCGCGAGACCCTGGTGGAAACCCTGAAGCGTCTGGATGCCGACATCGCCGCATTACAACAGTCCGTGCCCAAAGAGAAGAATGATTAAGCCAAAACGTCGAGTGTCAGAGGGTAACATGGCGGGTGGCATGCCTTGGCGGCTCCTGTGCAAGGTCATCGACCCTGGACCAGCACTGCCAAGGCATGAAAAGCGCCACACATTTTATGAACACTAGCCCGACGCGCGAGCGAGGGACAGTTAACGGCGGAAAATGCTCCGCAATCGCTCGCGCAAGCCGCCCGCGAACACGCGCCGCGGTTGCGTGTCGACGACCTGTTCTGTAGTTGTTGTGGTTGTAGTCGTTTCGCCCGTCTTGGCGGTGGCCGGCGTCTTGACCGTTTCGGACTTCACCACCGTCTTTCCTCCCTGCACAGTGGTGCTTTTGACCGGCAACTTCTTGGGTTGCGTCAAAACCTCGGCCTGGGCTTGATCCACTCTCGCTTCCGGCAGCGATTTTATTTCGATTTTCTTGAAATGAATGCGCGCGCCCTCGGACTGAAAACCAATTGGACCTTCGGTCAAAGCGCTCTTGCCGGTCGTGACCAGTTGGCCGTTAATGCGGACTTGAATGCTGCCGTCGGCCGACGCGGTCACTTCCGTTGTGTTCCATTCATGGCTTTCTTTAAGAGCTTTCTTCTGAGCCTGCTCGTTGAAGTTCTGCTCGGTCTTGTCCTTGACTTTGTCCAGCCCGATGAAGAACAGCTTGCCGTGGTCCATGTAACGGCACTGCGGCTCGACCGATCTAGGCCAGATCTTGTGTGGCTCCTGAATGTGAATCAGGCAGCCGCTGTTCATCGTGGTTTTTTCAGGCTGGTCCTTGGGATAGGTCCAGGAGTAGCGGAGCACATAATTCTTGTACGGCTTCTCGGTGTAGAAATAGCCGTTGGGGAAGCCGGTCACTTGGATTTCGCCGTCCTTGACGACGGCGGTTTTCGCTGGATCGGCGTCCTTGGCTTTGGGGTCCAAGAAGTACTTCCAGCCGGCCAGATCGTTGCCGTTGAAAAGCGGAACAAACTCCTGTGCTGTCGCCGGCATGGCCAACGCCGCCACAACGACCGCGGGCACAAACCGTTTCCATGTTGCGAATCGCATGTGTCAACTCCTCGTAAAGTAAACATGGTGCCAATCGAAGGGGGCTCCACGCCCATCCTTAAACTAATCCAACACTTTGATCTTGATGTTCTTGAAATGCAGTTCCGTGCCTTCGGACTGAAAAGCGAATGGCCCTTCCTTGACGTCCTCGCTGAGAATCTTGCCGGTGGTCACCAGTTGGCCGTTGATCTTTGCCGTGAACTCGCCATTCTTGATCTCGACCTCAGTGGTATTCCATTCGCCCAACTTGATCGCCTTCTTTTGCGCTTCCTGGTCCGTCTTGCCTTTCACCTTGATGTTGATGGGGATGATGCTGGCGTGCGTTTTCTGATGGCCCTGGATTTCGAGGCTCTTGGGCCAGCTCTTGCCGTGACCTTGAATGTGCATTAAAAGGCCGCTGTTGCCATCCTTGATGAACTTCCAATCGAAGCGGAGCACGTAGTTCTTGTAACTCTTGTCGGTGTAGAAATAACCGTTGGGACTGCCGCGCACGACGATGACGCCTTCTTGGACCGTGAAGACTTTGCCGTCGTCCTTGCCGAAAACATTGATTTTCCAGCCGTCGAGGTTCTTGCCGTTGAAAAGGTCTTTGAATCCTTCGTCGCCGGCATGCGCCGACATCGCCACGAGAGCGGCCACGCAGGTGAAGACGAAAGCGCGGATGCCAAACATGAGGTGCTCCTCGATTTAGGTGGGTCGAAGGACAAGCGTATCCGTTTGTCCTGCAAGCGAGCGCGACGCTTGCGCTACGATGAACGCCCGGCGGAAAGGATTTTATGGCCTGGCGCGCCTAAGTTCAATCAGCTGGTCGCGAAAACAGTGCGTTGGCGAACCTGCGCGAACTGTTTATAATCCCTCTGTTAACATTCCCTCGCTCGCGCGTCGGGCTGTGTTAACGATCACTTGCTCGCGCGTCGGCCTAGTGCGTCCTCAAGAGTAAGAACTGGGGTTGGCGATTTCAAGGAATGATGGGAAACTTCCGGTCACAAGGAGGTGTCCCATGTACAAGAAGTACATTGT
>JAKEFD010000283.1 GCA_022616245.1 Gemmataceae bacterium | reverse complement strand
CGGCGATTTCCTTGAAAAATAATTGCTTCTGGCAGCGTCGGGCCAACCTGTCAGTCGAAATTGACCATTGGAAACTCATGGTTTTTGTTTTCCTTTTTTCGTTCCACCGCGAGCCGATTGTCGCGATTCCAGAAGATCAAGTAAAGCATCCCAATCTTTCGGAGAAGCGATCTCCTGGGCCCGTTGAAAAAAACGCCGTGCGTTCTCATTCCCGGCCAGTTTCGCCAGTTCGGGCGGTACTTTGTCCGCCAACCGCAGCAATTCGATGGCATCGACTTCCAGCGCCTGCGCTAGATCCCGAATCGTTTCGACCCCCGGCAAATACTCAACTCGGTCGTTCTCGATTTTAGAAAGATATGTAAAATCCACGCCAGCGGCTTCTGCCAACAGTCGAAGCGTCATGCCCTTTTTATGACGAAGCTCGCGCAATCTTGACCCAAACGTCGCGTCCATGGCTTAAAATATCGGCACTTGTTGATTTGAAGTCAACACCAAAGTGAGAAAATTTGGGCACGACTGCCAGACCCTGTAAACGCATGAAAGAAACAAGTTACACCGGATGCGGCGGGGCGCCGCTTTCTGCTTTCAAAGGCCGACCGGCGACAAATGGCTTTGGGACGGCGAAATTGAGTGCTGCGTCAAGCCGCAGCACTCCAAATGAGGGTGCCGCCGTGAATTCTCAGTTGAGCCGGCCATCCACGAAATTCACTTCGGACAAAATGCGCCCGGCGCGGTCCCAGGTGCGGGCTTTGCCATGCGCCACGGAGCCGCGCCAGGTGGACTCGGCGGCTGGAAAGCCGCCGTTCCGGAATTGGGTCCAGGTGCTGGTGCCGTCGGATGCGTGCTGCCAGCGCCAGACTGGGCGGCTGGAAAGCCGCCCCTCCGGGCGATAGAGTGTTTCGGTGCCGGTCTTGCGGCCCAGATGGAAGGTGGCTGCGTAGTGGAGCTTTCCGTTCGGGTAGTACCATTTCTCGGGACCGTGTTTTAGGAAGCGGCCATCATCGGCGATGCCGCCGGTCCAACGAAAGCGGATTTGGCCGTCCGCGAATTTCTCGGTGAAGGTCTCGACCTTCGGCACCCTTGCGGCGGTGGACTTCAACAACTCTGTGTCGGACAGAATCCAAGCTTCGTTGAATTCGAAGTGGAGGCAGGGCGTGTTCATGGTCGTAACGAGATGAATCATGCCGTTGGGGGCTTGCCGGGCGGCGGTGTAGCCGAGGGTGGGCGGTTCTTTCTGCAACTCGGGCCGTTCGTGGGGTTGAGCGCCGGGGAGTTTTTTGATGCGCCAGGTGCGGCCATCGTCGTCGGATAGCGCCACGTAGCTGCCGCGTTCAGCAATCTCCTTCGGCGCGAGGTTGCCACGGCGCTGGAAGTCGGCGGCGAAGAGGAGGCGGCCGCTTTGGAGGCGGAGGAGGCTGGGGCGTTGGTTCACGCCCTGAGCGGGAAAGGATGACTTATTGGTTTGCCACGACTTTCCGCCGTCGTGCGATATGACTTGCGGCATGTAACCGTCGATATCGGAGCTTTTGCCGCCCAGGCCGAGGATCGACCCGTCGTGCATCAGCGCGAAGGTGGTATGACGGCCAGCCGTGCGACCTCCGGTGTCATGCCATGTCTGGCCCGCGTCCTTGGTGGTCCAGAGCACCGAGCTTGCCTTGTCGCCGTCGCTCGCGACATAGATCGTGCCTTCGGCGGAGCGAAGGGCAGTATTGATGGGCTGGCGCGAGTGCGGCCCGGCAGGCTCGCTGAACCGGGGAAACTGCACTTCGCTCCAAGTGGCGCCGCTGTCGTCCGAGGTCATCCATTGAAAGGGATACGCGCCGGCGCGCAGTTTGGGCCAGCCCCAGAAGAACCAGATGCGTGCATCGGACGCGGCGGCTGGAAAGCCGCCGTTCCAGTCGGTCCAGAGGAGAGGGGCGTGATCGTTGGCGTCGGGGGTATCGAAGATGGGCTCCGGCATGTCCCATTGGTCGGAGCCAAAACGCAGGCGCGCGCCCATGAAGGAAACGCCGGGCTCGTACTCGAAATAGGACGTGTAAAGGATGAGCAGGAGATCGCCATTGGGGCAAACTTCGAGGGCGGGACTGTGATTGTGCTTGCGGAAGGCGCGAGGCAAGCCGGCGGCGGCAATGGCTTCGTCGGGAGCGTTGTCCGGGGGAATGGGAAGCAAATGGCGCTTGCGAAAGTAGGGTTTGTCGGGCGCTTGCTTCAGGTGCGCGATGGGCGCCTTCACGCCCTGGCGAATGAAGGGCGCGAACACGGGCGTCGGTTCTGTGCGCGGCATTTCGCCCTGGACCACTCGAAAGGCGACGCGGTGGCAATCAGGTAATGGGTCTTGAGTTGCAAAACGAGGGGGCAAGCCCGCGCGATTGGCTGAGCGGTGGTAGTCCACAGCCTGGCGGCCCTTCTCGTCCTTCAAGCGATCGTCCATGTCCGGCTTGTCGCCGCGCACGACGCGCGCGATTCCGGAAACGGGGCCGAGCGGGTCGGTCTGATCGTCTACCGAATACGGTCCGTGCCAATCGTAGCACCATTCCACGACGGGATCGTGGGTGCCTTTTAATCCCCACGCGTTCGTGTCGTCGGCGTTTGCGGGTGGAGCATGTCCCGACCAGAAACGGTTCGTCGTGCCCGCGCGAGCGGCGTATTCCCATTCGGCTTCGGTGGGGAGCCGCCAGGGCTTGCCTTCCTTGCGGGAAAGCCATTCGCAGAAGGCCACGGCGTCGTGCCAGCTCAGACCCGTGGCTTTGCCGTTAAGCGCGCAATTGTGCTGGGGACGGAACTGGCGAAATTGTTCGAGCGTGACTTCGGAGGCCGAGATCTGGAACGGGCGCGAGATCTTGACGCGGTGCGCCGGACGTTCGTCCCAATCGCCGTCGTAATCCTCGCCCATGACGAATGTGCCGGGTGGAACGGCGGCCATTTCCATGCCGAGAGAATTAGTCGCGGCGGGGAGCGGCTCGGCGGGGACGCCTCGCCCCACCACGCAGAGGATGAGGGCGATGACGGAACACGTTCTGCGAAAATTGTAGTTCATCTCAGCGCCAACGGCAGCCAAACACTCATCTCGGATGCGCCGCGGTTGCCCCACACCGAATAGGGGATGAAACGGACTTCCAGCGCCCTGGCAGGGGCCGCGCGGAGTTCACGGTAAAGTTGGCCGCGCCAATCGGCCGATGGACGGACTTGCGCGAGGCCGGAGAGGACCACGACGCCGCCCAGCAACCGTCGGTCGTAGCGGGCCGCAAGATCAATGTCCGCGGGAATTGTCACGTCGGTCAGCCGCGAGCCGGGCGGCAGGTCATGCGATTCGAGACAATAGACTACCGGGCCGCGTTGCAAGGCAACCTGATTCAATGTTTCCTCGACCAACGGATGGGCTTCCATCAGGCGCGCGGGCATTGGGAGGTCAAGATCGATTGCGTCG
>JAKEFD010000282.1 GCA_022616245.1 Gemmataceae bacterium | reverse complement strand
TCGCTATAGAATCCACCAGAGCAAGAAGCCAATGACAGCTATCGCGATGCCGATTAGCGTTGTCAACTGCGCCTGTGACTCCGTCGATTCTTTTGGATCGTCGGATTTGGCAAGCCCTTCCCATACTTGGCCGACCCCAAAAACGACGAATCCAAGAAACATTATTCCACAGCCCACAAGGGTCACGGTTTCGCTTATGCGCTCCCTGGGCGCAGGCAGCTTGAGCGACGGCGCATTAGGCCGCGCTGCGCCGATTTCTTGTGCTTCGCGGGCAGAGTCCTTCAATTGGACCCCAGCGGACAGGATCCAACCAGCGCAGCCCAAAAGCATTACGCCACACAAGAAGCAAAACAAGCGGGCGCCGGTTCGACCAAGCCTCGATACGACTGTTCGTGCCAGCGAATGTTCGAAGAAGAAATCCCAGTTCCACAAACTTGCTGCCAGCACGGAAGGTCCGGCGACCAGTCCCAGAGCGACTGCGAGCGACAACTTGGGATCTGCGCCGTTACAGACTAAGACCAGACAGATTCCAATGATGAGGATGCCCGAAACAAATGTGAGCAAAAACATTCGCTCGCCGCCATCGGACAAGGAACGCGTTGCGTTTGATTCAGCCAACGAATCTTCTTTGTGTTCGTGAGACACTTCGCAGCTCTTTGTCGTACCGTACGCTTCCTGCTGCCAGTGGCACCCGTCAGGCGGATCGATTTTGGCCATGAGTTCCAGCTTCGGCAACACCGATTCTATTCGGCGACGCCACTAACCCTTGTCACGTTCTGCATGAGGCTTGAAGGAACATAAAAGTTCGAGAAGTTCTTTCAGTTGTGTGATCGGGCGTGTCAAAGCCGTCGGCTCCAGAGCGAACTGGAACGATAGAACTCGGTAAATCCCGTTTCGGAGCCGCAACGGTTCGTCCACGAGCTCAGTAAAGTCAAATCCTGGTATTCTCCCGGTGAAACGAACGTCCCGCGAGGTCTCGCGCCACTCGACAGTTAGTTCGAGTCCACCCTCTTCAGTTCCGAATACCTGCGATTCCGCGACGCCACTTTGGAACCCGCTCAGCAGATTATGGAGTCGCATGAAGCTTCCGACGGACATGTAGTCATCCACCCAGGACTGGTTGTTGTCGCCCACAGCCAAGTGGATCTCCACCTTTACAAGATTCCCGGCCCACTGGCCATGGTAATCGAGAAATCCGCTTGGGACGATGGTGAGATGCTGAACCGGTTTGCCCTCAACTTCAAGGGGACAAAAGGTAATGCGCTGACCAGTAATTTCGGCACTGGTTATGTTCAAAACGTCGTCGCCCCTCATTCGCCGCCGCGCTTAGGTGCAGTCCCAGGTTCGACCATGAGCAGCTTCAGACCTTGGCTTTCCAAAAATGCAGACGCCTTTGCCCACCGAACGCCTCTAAGTTCGCAGTATTGTCGACGCCAGTCGGGACAAGCTCGCATGTATGCCTCATCCTGAGAATTCAAGAAGGTCTCGATTTCACTTGGGGACAACTCGACGCCACGCGCCTTCAAATGGGCTTCATGATTGTCAAGCACGACGAGGGATTCCTGGGCACCTATTGTGCGCAGCCATTCTTTCATCTCGGAATACCAGATGAAATGGCATTCGTGGCGAAAAAAGTGGTCCCAGCTTTCCATTTCCATCAGGTTGTCAAAGTCTTGCAGCATGAACACCAAACGTTCGACGCCCTGAAGGACAGAGAGGTTGCGGAGGCCCCTGTCGTAGATGTCCATTGGATCAAGCACTGTCGGCATCTCAATTCTTCCCCAACAACAAATCCACGGCCCAGCAGCCGCGGACGTGTGGACCGGGCTTGCGGCAGTGAGCGAGCAACTCGGGGACGGCGCACCCGACCTCCTCCAGAACCCCGGTCAACTCCTCCATCCGGTCGAATGCTCGCGACTCGTACATCGCCTCCCCTAACCCCACCGCAGACGAACTGCGCCAGGCGGGGTCGAACCGCACCGGCCGGAATGGGTTGCCGAACAGATCCCGGATGAAACCACACTGCGCTATTGCCTCGTCATCCAGGGCCGCTCTCTGCGCCGAGTACTTTTCTGCTTTGACGGCGGTAGCGCTGCGGGCATGATGGCCCGGAATGTTGCGCAACTCACCGGCAGCCGACCCGAGGGGTGAGGTCAACCCCCACAACAAACGCACGGTTTGGATGGAGCAACGACCCTTCCCGAACCAATTGTGTACTCGCTGGAGATCTTCCTTCGAAGGCGGGTGATCGGCAAACCCTTCGGCAAACTGAATCAGTTTTCCTACCCGTCCGTTCGCACTTCCCAGAAAGGGCGCGACCCGCCGACAGGATGCGGCCAGGAAAAGCCGGAACTTTCGCGGCAGCGTGCCGCGAGCCGGATGCGAGAACCAAGAGTAAAGTTCGATGCCTTGCGCGGCACTCCGGCGAAGATACCGGATCATCCGGCGAGGACTGGTGCAGGTTTGCCATTCGCTTTCGGTCATGTGCTATGTTGGCCAGCAACTGGAAGTCACGCCAATTCATCGCCAGCCCAACACAAAATAGACGGCGTGGCGCGACGGACAAACGCGACTGATCCCCGCGGACCAGATGCGCTGCCCGGCTAGCAACTCTTCGGTCGACTGGCCACTGACCTCGGCGTCGAGCGCAATGTACTGATGCAATTGGTCTTCAGCATCTTGTCCGAGCGACACGCACAGAGCCGACGACGGGAAAGCTTGCCGGGCCAGGTCAATCACCGCGTTCAAGTAACGGTTGACCCCCTTCTGGGCGGCGAATTCGTGAACTTCAGGCGGAATGACCGGCAAGGACAAGGTAGCCAACGAGTCGTTGATGAGCACCTCCCAGGAGGGTGGCAAGGCACTTTCAGTGTAGCAGGTCACTGGTGGTCCGGTCAGCAGCAGTTTGACAGACGCGTTCTGTGGGATCAATGCGGCAACTTGGCGGACAGTCGGGGCGCTTCACATGCTGTTATTCAGCAGGGCCAGTACTGTGGCGGAGTTGAGCAAGTCGGCTCGCATTTCTTCCAGTTGGGCAAGAAACTCAATCTGGAATTCAATTTCTTCAACGCACTGCTCGCTGCTCATCTCAGCTTGCCGGATGTCCTCCTCGGTGCGGTAGAACTGATTCCGCTCAGGGTAGAATGAGAATATGGCCCAATATGCTCTGTCAGCAGCGCTAAGGGCTTCGCTCGCCGCTTCTGTTGTGTACGTCGTTCGTGTTGCCAGAGAAAATGCATAGCTTACTCCCCAGATGAGGTAGTCCTCGCAAGCCTCGAATGGCCCTTCGTCATCTTCGCCCGGCATTAGGTCTGCCGCTTCACGAGCCAATGAGCGAATTTCAGGCTTTCCTAGTCCCTCTGGAAATTGAGTCCAAAATCTGTCCAGAAACGAGACAACACTACCGAAGAGAATACTGACATTGCCAGTAGAGGCTGCGGCGATTCTGTTCTTGGCATGTGTCACACATCCGACAGCATAAGCCACGGCTTTGAGAACACCAAGGCTGTCCAACCGGCCCTTTAGACGGGCCTCTTTTATTCTGGCGTCCCACCAAAGCATAAGACCTCGCCTTCATAAAGCAGATCGCCCGACCCCGTCTCGGTGGGTGGGCCTGCGATTGTACATCGTCTAGAAATTGGATCGCCTCAGCCGCCGCCTTACGTCCATTCAGACCGAAAGAGCGCGATTTGTTCCTCCGGATCGTAGAAGAGCAGAATCGCTTGAATCCCACCGGCGCAATACGAGAACCCCTGAACCTCGCCAATGTAGCGGAATGGTTTGCCACTTCGATTTACGGGGACTACCTGTTGCCAGTTGGCAAGCACCGGCTCGCCACCGAGTTGGGATATCAAGGGGCCGCATGAATCCCGCGCCGGGTCGTATGGGGACTCAGCGCACGACGGTATTCGTCCGTGCCTCAAAAAACCCCGCCGGCTCTCTTCGTACGATGAAACTCGAGTCCGATAGTCCGCGCGAATCTCTTCTTCCTGGTTCGGGAAAGCACCAAAAATAGCGCCGGACTCATACGCGAAATAATTGAAGTACCCAGCGAATGCATACTTGCCCTCTGAAAATCGGAACGCGAATTGCCCTTCGATGTTGTAGAAGTCGTGGTGTTCCTTGGTGAAATAGCCGACATCCAGCTCCAAGAGCGGCTCAATGGGCGTTACAAAGTGAAGCCAGAAATCCAGATCGCGATGAACAACCGACGCATCCACGGAGATCAAGGGGAGAAAGTGCTTTCTGTGAAGGTCCATCGGCTCGGCGAAGACGTCGTCGAACGCCGGGAACGGCTTTAGATAGGGCGTCGTTGAAGTGAGGTTCTTGAACACGGCTCCACCGTTTTTCCTCTCAATGGGAGATCCTTGCCATGGGCAGTGTTTTTCGCAGCTCCTCCGCCCCTTTGTTTGTTACCTGGGAATTGATGAGATCCAGCTCGGTGAGGTTCTTGTGTCCGGCAAGCCATTTCACACCCGCATCGGTGACAGGCGTGCTTTGCAAAGAAAGGGATCGCAAGTTCTTCAAGCCGGCAATTTCTTTCACGCCATCGTCCGAAACTCTGGCCCCATGCATGTAGAGGGAGTTCAGATTCTTCAAGCCAGGCAGAGCCTTGAACCCTAGCCCGGTAACGGCTGTTTGCGCCAGGGAAAGTGACTCCAATTCCTCAAGAGTGGCAAACTGCTTGAGCCCTGTGTCCCCCACTTTCGTCTCATCCAGACTTAGATCTTGCAGCTTCTTCAGGACGGACAGGTGTTTTAGGCCCGCATCCGTAACCGGCGTGGCAGACAAAGTTAGGCTCCGCAATTCACTCATGGCAGCCAACTCGGACAAGTGTTTTAGACCCGCATCCGTAACCGGCGTGGCAGACAAAGTTAACCTCCGCAATTCACTCATGGCAGCCAACTCTTTGAGTCCAGCATCTGAGATCGTCGCGCCATGAAGGTTCAAATCCCGAAGATTCGTCAACCCTCTCAGTTCCTTGAGGCCTGCATCCGTCAAGTTCTTGGGTCCTAGCGTCAATCTTTCCAGCTGTTTCATTTTGCCTACAGACTTCATCCCGGCGTCAGTTACATTGGTTCCGAAAAGTTCCAAAGTCCTTAACTTCCGCGCCGCGGCAAGATCGTGAAGGCCCGCATCGGTAATCCTCGTGTTTGTCAGGCTAAGGTTCTCCAACTTCATCAACCCGGCCAACTCCTTAAGGCCCACATCCGAAATGTTCGTGTTCTGAAGCCAGATATATGCGAGATTCCTGATCTTGGCGAGATGTTTCAAGCCTTCGCTAGTAATCTGTGTTTGATGAAGGACTATCCGCTTAATCCGAGTCGAATCGCTCAAGTAGCCGAGGCCAACATCGGTGATCTTTGTGTTAGAGAGGATCAGAATCTCCAGGTTCTTCATCGCAGCGACGATTTTCAGGTCTTCATCTGTCGCTTCCAATAGATCAAGGCCAAACGCCACATCAACCTGAGGAAGATCTTTCGCAGCCGCTGGGAATTTGCCGAAGAGAAAAGACGGGACGTCGTCGGCTTTGGGTTGGTCCTTCTCCGTTCGAGAGTTGTCGATCCAATACGATTCGCTCATCGCCATCCAAGAAAAAGACGCGTCGGCCTTTTTCCACGCGGCCATCACCGCAGGTGACGGCCGAGTGGGCTTTATCGCATCCTTGTTGCCTCCTTGAAGTTGTCCAAGAAGCAGCAGGGGAGTGGTCAGCACGAACAGCACAAAGTTGATCGGATGCATGGAACCTCCTTTGCGAGAAAATTGGACCACCCTGACCTAGCGACACCGCAAAGGGCGGACGGGCAAGCAGCAGTCGTTATCGAACGTTTCCCAGCCGAGTTCAAGGGGCGAGCGGCGATACACTTCCATCGTGCGCGTGCGCATCGTCTGTGGGATTGCTCCCGAGCGAATCCAGGTTGACAGGTCGGCTGCCGTACCTTGTCGGCGTCAGGCTTTATTTCCTTTTGGCGCCAACCGCCCGGTTCGTCGGCTTGTTGGGGTAATGGTTGGGCGTATTGTAATGCTCGATGGTGATTTTGCCGTCGGCGATGCGAACGCGCTCGATCGTGCCATCGCCGAAGCCGCCGATCATCAAGTCCTTGTTGTTGCGGTACATTTTTCCTTGCGCTTTGCCTTCGGTCAATTGCTGGATATTACCTTGCTCGTCGATTTGGTATTCGCGATAAACTTTGTTCGCGTACATGAGCCCCCAGATGCCTTTGTGGGCAGCGTAGTCATAAGTCAAGGCGTCGCGCTGATACTGGTCGTGGAACAGCACTTCAGGCGGAACGATTTCCACTTCCATATCGGCTGACCGCCAACGCCACTGCATTACGGCGGTGCCTCTAATCTCGACGAAATCCACTGCAACGGAATGGTATTCCTTCGTGAAGTCTACTGTAATCTCACGCTGGCCGCCGTCCGCGGAATACATGTCTACTAGCGTCTTGCCATCAACGTAGAAACGAAAGCCGTCGTCAAAGTAGAAACGAAAAATGTATCGACCTGGCTTCGGTGGCTTGATCCAACCCACCCAGCGCACGCTGAAATTGTCGGCGGACTGACCGGAAACCGAAGCGGTTTCCATCCAATTGAAAAAAATGTGCGCGTCAATCCGACGGGCAACGCGCTGATTCGCGTGGTGCCCGTTGAAATACTCGCCGAAAAGGCCGGGAAGAAGGTCCAGCTTGCCGAAGTCGAGCTTGCAGCGCTTCTCGACCTCCGTTTTTCGCAAGGCGTCCAAGTCTGGCAAAGCGCGGGCGTACCAGAAGCGTGCCCGGTCCACCAGCTGCTCCTTCCAATCCGAGTACGGCGCTTGCTGGGACAGCTTCCACCAGCCGTCGCCCAGGTCCGCCTGTTCCTTGGCATCGCGCGCACCGGCCAAATCGCGCTGGGCCCAAGCAGCCAGTTCGGAATTGTCGCCGCGTGCCAAGTGCGGCAGGCCGCGCTTCCAGTCGCCGCGCGCCAAGGCGAGATAGCGGCCGAGCGCAGCGTTCGCCTTCGGCTCATGCTCATTTTTTTCGAGGACAGCGCGAGCCGCTTTGGCCGGCTCCGCTTCTTTCATCAACAGGGTCACCTGCTTGCGGGTGGCGGCGACGGCATCGCGCAGGAGCACGCTCTGGGCGCTGCCAACGACGCTTTGGGCGGCTTTGAGTAGGCGCTCGGCATGATCATAGTTTTCCGCATACACGGCCAACCGCGTCGCCAGCAAAGCCGAGTCCACGACCGCCGCACTCGGCTCTTTGGAATTCACGACGCTGCTGGCTTTTTCGACGGCCCCCACTTTGAATGCCAATCCATCGATATGGAATAGTTCGTCCAAATCGTCGATCGCCAGAAACGCCGTGCCGATGTCGCCGCCTTGGCTGGCCAGGTCTTTCGTCTCGCGCAGCAAGACGAAGCGCTCCGCCGAGGCTTCTTTGATCGTGCCGGCGTGCTGCCGCAGTTTGGCCGCCAAAGCGCGCTTGTCGGCCAATGCTGTCTTGGCGTACTCCGCTTTGAACAAACTGCGAATCTTTTTTTCCGCTTCGGCCAGCGCCTCGGCGTCCGGCGGCTGCGGCAACTTCGACACAACGATCGGATCGGGCTTTTTCTTTGGTGTGATCGGTGCTGAGGGCATCTTCTCGCCGTACGAAGCGGCAATCTCATCCGGCGTCAGCGCCCGGCTGTAAAGGCGCGCTTCCGCGATGTCGCACTGAATGCCGCCGCCGAACTCGACCCACGCTTCTCCTTTCGGGTAAAACTGCAATTGGCTCATGGGCCCCTGCGGAATGAACGGTCCGGCGAGAATCTTGCCGTTGCGGTACAGCGTAATGCTATTGTCGCGCGCGTAAACCGCCGCGAGCTGCAGCAATTGGCCCGGCGCGGCGTTCTCCGCCGGCATGTCGAATTCTTTGCTGCGATGACGGTAACTGCTGCCCGGCGTCCAGCGTCCTGGCGTGAAATCGCTGAAAATGATGCCGTCCCAAACCTCGGGCCGTTCGACGCTCATCAGCTTGGCGATTTTCTGGTTGTTAACAGGGAGGTCAATCCATGCCTCTATCGTTCGATCGACTATGTCGTATGGCAGAGTGCCGGTCTTTATTACATCCTTGGGTCCCAAGCGCAGTTTGCCTTCAACTAACTGCGGATTACCGCTATGGACGCCAGCGTGCAAGTTGCCGATTTGATCTCGCAACCCGGCGTCGAACTTCCACCACGCGATGGGTAGGGCCGTGGGCGCCGGCAAGCGCGAGTCTTTAGGTTGCGCTTGGAATTCTTTCTTCTGGAGCTGTGTTTCCTCCTTCGACTTCACTTCGGGTACGTTCTTTTCAACCTCCGCATTGCCTTCTCCCATCTTGCTGGGCGGCTCGGTTTCCAACTTCACTTTGCTTTTCGCCCCGGCAATTGTCGGCGATTTCTCACGTGTCCCGGCATTCCCAAACAACAACCAGAGCGACACGGCGACGGCGATGAACACAGCGCCGGAGACTCCTGCAACGACGAGTCGGCTTGAGTCGCTTTTCGCCGCTTTGCCGTACGACCAAGTAACAATTGGCCCTGCAGTCGCTGCCCTTTCGACCGTCGATTCGGATTGCTGTTTCTTCTTTTCGTTTGCGGCCAGTGCCAAATCGTAGGCTTTGCGTTTGACGGAGTTGAGTAAAGTAGCACGGGCCAGGGCGATTTCGTTCAAGAGCCTCGTGCATTCTGCAGCCTGCGGGCCAAGCTGATAGGCGCGGACGTGGGCGGTTTGCCGGATCGCCGCTTCTTCGATCACTTCCCGGTCTTTTTCCTTGGGATTGAGGCCGAGCAGGCGGTAATAGGTCGGCGGCTGTTCCTCCTTGGGTATGCCGAGCCACTTGTGATACGGATCAAACATGCTGCGCCGGTTGGCAAAACGCTTCGAGGAGTTTGCTTCAAGTGTCCTTCGACCCATCCTATTCGCACTGCTTAGGGGTCGCAATCTAAAAGAATCAATCAAGCGATGTGACAGCTTCAATCTTGCGTACGAACACGATCTTGCCGGCTTCGTAAATTGCGAAGTCGACCTTTAGCGGTCGAACGAAGCCAACTTGGAGCGGAAGTTTTTTCCACGGAAGGTTGCCGGTTAGTTCACCGAGGCTAAAAGGATCTTCGCGAAGGCGTTCGTCCATAGCGACAACCGCCGCTGCAAAGCGTTTCAGCTTGCCCGCTTTCTTCGCTTGGCCGAGGAGGACTTTGAGCTTTTCTTTGACTTGGCCGGGGTAGACGACGCGATATTCCGATGCCGCGGCAGGCATACTCCTTCTTCCTTTTCGAATTCGGCAAAGATGTCGGCCAAGGAGTACTTGTAATCCGCAGGGTCAAAGTCGCTCCAATCTTCGGCCCTGCTTTCTTTTTTCCAGCGTGCCATCAGGGCTTGCCGATAGGCGTCGCGCTCTTTCAGCAGCAATCGCTTTTCGCTTTCCAGCGTGCGCACACGTTGACGCAGTTGATCCTGTTCGGACGGCCGGCCAGTTGAGGGTTCACCGTTGCGTCGCAAGGGATGGCGCGGCATGATCACACCGTCGTGGAACAATGTAAACCGAAGACAAAACCATTATACTCGGTCGGCAGATGTGTTTCGTTGTCTTTTTCTTTGGGTTTGAGGCCAGGCAGTCGCTAATATGTCGGCGGCTGATATTCCCCGCAACAGCACACGACGGAGGAGGGTGTCATGCGCTATCTGCTTGTCTTGGGACTCGTGGCCGCCGCCGCTAGGGCTGAATTGCCCAATGAAAAGTCGGTCAAAATCGAAAAGCTCTTCGAAGTGCCCAATTACTGCGAAGGGATCGTCTTTGACCACGCCGGCTTCGGCTACATCTCGCACGGCAAGGTCATCACCAAGTTCTCGCAGGACGGCAAGCATGCGGTGTGGTCGGAGACCGGCGCGCCCAATGGACACAAAGTTTTGGCCGTCGGCACGCATCTCGTGTGCGACGCGAGCCAGCATGCGGTTTTGAAGTTGGACAAGGACGGCAAGATCATCGGCAAGGCGTCCGCCGAGTGCGACGGCAAAGCGCTGCGCGGCCCGAACGACTTGTCGCTGGATCAGAAAAACGGCGGCTTCTATTTCACCGATCCGGGCGGCTCCGACGACATCAAGCTCATCGGCACCGTCCACTATGTCGATGCCGAGGGTAAGACGCATCTTCTCGATAGCGGCCTCGCGTTTCCCAACGGCATTGTGCTCACGCCGGACGGCAAGTGGCTATACGTCGCCGAGAGCAAGAAGAACCGTGTGCTCGTATATGACGTGAAGTCGCCCGGCAAGGTGAGCGTGCGCCGAGTGTTCGCCGAACTGCCCAAGAAAATGGGCGAGCAGATCGACGATCAGCCGGACGGCATGTGCCTGGACTCGGAAGGCAACCTCTACGTGGCGCATTACGGCATGCGCCAGGTGCAAGTGCTCGACTCGAAGGGGCGCGTGGTGCGCCGTTATCCCGGCGGCAACCTGACGACGAGCAATGTCGGCTTCGGCGGGCCGAACATGGACGTGCTCTACATCACCGGCGGCCTGGGCAAAGAAGCCGGCGCGGGCGGATTGTTCCGGATTCAACTGGAAGGAGTCAAGGGACTGGTGATACTTCCCAAGAAGTCGAACTAACAAAATCCGTTTACGTTTCGCGCTCGCTTCTACCTCGCCGCAACATGGCATGCAGCGAGCGCGAAGCCGCCAAGCGGCAGCGGAGCCCATCATGAGAACTCACATCTTTATTGCGTCGATCGTTGTTTGGCTTCTCAGTTCGGCCGGATACGCCGGTGAGCCCAAGAAGTACAACATCATCGCCATCGTCACCGACGATCAGGCGCGCTGGGCCGTCGGCGCCTACGGCAACAAGGAAGTCATCACTCCGAACATGGACCGGCTGGCCAAAGAAGGCGCCTTGTTCCGCAACGCCTTCACCGCCACGCCGGTGTGCTCGCCCAGCCGGGCCGCGTACATGACGGGCAAGTACGGCACGCAGGTCGGCATCACCGATTACATCTCCCCGGCGGAAGGGAAGCGCGGCGTCGGTTTGCCGAACGACGCGATCACCTGGGCACAGGTCCTCTCCCAGCACGGCTACTTCACCGCGCTCATCGGCAAATGGCACCTGGGCGATTTGCCTCAATTCCATCCGACCAAGCGCGGCTTCGGCCATTTCTTCGGCTTTGTGGGCGGCGGCACCGCGCCAATGAATCCCGCGTTTGAAGAGGGCGGCTCGGTCAAGAAGTTCAAGGGTTCCGAAACCGACATCCTCACCGACAAGGCGATCGACTTTCTTAAACAAAGCAAGGCCAAACCGTTCGCTCTTTGTCTGCACTATCGCTCGCCGCACGCGCCGTACGCGCCGGTGCCGGAAGTGGATTCGACGCCGTTCAAAAACTTGGACCCTACCATTCCCAGCTTCAAGGGTTTGAATCCGGAGCACGTGAAAAAACTGACGCGCGAATACTACGCCAGCGTGCATTCCATCGACCGCAATCTCGGCAGGCTCATGCAAGCGCTCGAGGAATTGGGACTCGCTGAAAACACGATCATCATTTTCACCAGCGATCACGGCTACATGATCGGGCATCACGGCTTGTTGCACAAAGGCAATGCCGCTTGGATCGTCGGCGGCGTCAACGGACCGCGCCGGCCCAACATGTTCGATCACTCCATCCAGATTCCTCTCATCGTCCGTTGGCCCAAAGTGGTGCGGCCTGGCTCGAATATCGATCACTTCGTCTCCAACATCGACACGTTCCCGACGGTGCTCGGCATGCTCGGCGTGCCCGCGCCGAAAGGCTACAAGCACGAGGGCCAGGACTTTGCGCCCATCCTGCGCGGTGAGTCCGTGCCCTGGCGCGGCGCTGTCTTCGGCCAATATGATTTGCACAACTTCGCGCTGGCCTACATGCGCTCGATCCGCACCACCAAGTATCACCTGGTGCGGCATTACTTCGCCGAGAACATGAATGAGCTATTCGATCTGGTCGAAGACCCGGAGGAATTGACCAACCTCTACAATAATCCCGACTACCGGGAAATCCGCGACCAGCTGCAGGCGCGGCTGACGGAATGGATGCGTTCGATAGACGATCCGATCCTGGCGAAGGAGAAAAAATAGCCGCGCCTTTTTTCCAGATTCATGCAAACCAGCGTGCGACGACTTTCGTCTTCTTAATGAACGCGGCAACGAAACAATTTCAAAGCGCCGTGTTAGAGCGGTGAAATCACGCCTGGCCGCTCGATAAACACCGTGAACAACTCGTGCAACGTCTGCACGGTACCCTCACCCCCGCCCTCATAAGGGCATTGCGCGCAAGGAGATTGCTATGAAAAAGATCGTGCTTCTGTGTTTTGTCTTGCTGGGGCTCTTCGCGGCCCAGCAAAGCTCGGCGCATCCCGCGACGCCCCAATCGTTGGACAGCCTTTTCGATCGACGCTCGCCTTGGGATGCGGAAAGGGTTCCACCATCTCCGTCGCCGGATTCCTATCGCCATATCTCCAAGAGCGTTGTCGAAATCCGCGGCGTGCTCGACGCCCGGTCCTTGCTGGCCGCGCACCGTTACCCCATCGATTTTCTTCACCATCTACTAAACGGCGGGAATGGCGCGATTCGCGTCAATAACAAGGTCTACACGCTCGACTTCGGCGCCGATCCGGACTTGCACGCGCAAGCGCGGCGACTGCACGGCAAGCGCGTCCGCATCACTGGATCGGTCGCGCGCCGCGAACTGCCGCGCGTGTTGCCAGCGCTGACTTCCAGCCAGGTTCCGACTCAAACCGTGAAAATCATCGTCGTTGCGGACATCGAAGATCAAAACGAATATGTTCGTGAAACGGTGGACGTCGATGTCCAGGGACGGTTTCATCTCAACATGCTGCTTGGTTTCGACGGCACGACTGGTCCCGTGGTTCTCGTCCAAGGCAAAATTTTCGTGCTCGACTTAGATAACCTGGGCCAAGATTGGCGCAGATTCGTGCAGCACTTCGACGGCAAATCGGTGCGCCTCAAGGGACGATTGGGCAAAATGCAAGAATACGATGGCCGCATGATGCCCAAGTCGACGCCGGTCCAGTATCGCCTGTTGCATGTGTCGAGTTTTGAGTTGGCCGAACAGACCTATGTCCGCTACGGCGACTTGATGGAAATCAGCGGCAAGCTGCGCTACTATCGTCACATTCGCTTTGGCCGCGGCGCCGTGGACATCGAGGCCGCCGGGCAGGCGTATTGGCTGGATTTCGGCGACAACGATGCCCTGTATCGAAAGGCATCCGAAGCGACCAGCGCCGGCCGCACGGTCCTGGTGAAAGGCCGCCTGCGCCAGTCGGATCAGGCCGTGGTCGTGCACGATGTGGAGGTCGTCCGGCCGCCGGAGCATTATCGTGAAACGGTCACGGTGGAAATCTGCGGCTTCCTGCAACAAGCCGAGCGCTGGGGCGGCGTCTGTCTCCGCCCAGTGACAGGCTCGCTATTTTAGGTCGCGTGGCTTCAAGGCCGCATCGAGAAAGACGTGTACGTCGTCGACGCCCGGCAACAACTCTGGTTGCCGGGCCGTCCGGCGCAGGTGCTCCACTAAAAGCCGTGTCAAGTCGGCGACAAGCTCGGCGTGCTCCGGCCGCTCAGCGAGATTGGTTGTTTGCTCGGAGTCCTTGTCCATGTCGTAGAGCTTGACCGTGCGCCCTGGCAGCGGTTTGCCGGTCGTGTAGCCGTCTTGGCGTTCGCGTTTGCCGGTGCCGTAAAAGAACGCCCACTTCGGCGTCCGCACCGCCGCCTCTTCGTTTTCCGAATACTCGATGAAGACGTGATCGTAGTGTTTCGCCGTTTTTCCGGATAACAGCGGCTCGAGGCTTTTGCCTTGAACGGATTTCGGAATGGGCTGTTGGGTGAAGTCGAGGATCGTCGGCACAAGATCGACAAAAGAGACCAATGCGTCGCTGCTTTTTTTCGCGGGCACGCGACCCGGCATCCGCACCAAGAGCGGCGCGCGGATGGCCACTTCCCACATGCTGTGCTTTTCGAACCGGCCGTGATGTCCCAAGCAATAGCCGTGGTCGCCGAGGTAAATGACGAGCGTGTTGTCCGCCAGACCGAGCCGTTCCAGTTCGGCAAGCACCAAGGCCACATTGCGGTCGAGGAATTCCACCGACGTGTGGTAGGCCGCGATGATGCCTTGCTTTTCCGCGTCGCCCAGATCGCGAAAGATCGCGGGGACTTGCCAGTCGCCCTCAGGCCCGACCTTGGGGACGGCGAACTTTCCGGGATCGTGCCGCCCGCGAAACTCGACCGGAAAGTGAAACGGCGAATGCGGCTCGGTGAAGTTGACCATTAAGAAAAACGGCTGATTCTTGTTGGACTGCAAAAAGCGGATCGCCTCTTGAGCGAAGTACGTTCCGGGCATGTCCGCGTCACACAAGCCAAACGGCAGCGCTTGGCTATTGAGCCACACGCGGGCATGGTCCTTGAAGGGCCGCCATTGCGGCTGCGTCTCAACGCCTTTTGGAATGGGTTTTCGCCCACGCGCTTCGAGCCACTTCTTGTGGTCGGGGTTGTCGAGCCGGACTTGAAAGCCATGCTTCAGATTGCTGTTGAAATGCATCTTGCCAATCGCGCCAGTCACATAGCCGGCG
Source organism: Gemmataceae bacterium (assembly GCA_022616245.1). GTDB lineage: Bacteria > Planctomycetota > Planctomycetia > Gemmatales > Gemmataceae > JAKEFD01. The sequence goes on along the minus strand of JAKEFD010000282.1, from coordinate 30,787 downwards.
CGGGCGAGCATTTCGGCGATCGTGTCCTCGGCCTCGGGCAAGGCAGTGCGCAGCTGGGTAACGCCGATGGTGCGCGGATATTTGCCGGTGATGATCGCTTGCCGCGAGGGCGTGCACACCGGTGACGTGCAATACGCTCGGTTGAAGCGCACTCCACCTGCCGCGAGACGGTCCAGATTCGGCGTGCGGACCTGCTTGTTGCCGTAGCAGCCCATGACGTAAGGGGCGTGATCGTCGCCGGAGATAATCAGGACATTGAGCTTCTTTTGCTGTGCCGGCGCAATGTTCGCCGCGCCGGATAGAACAACCAAGGAGAGTAGGTAATGTATTCTCACCGCAAATCCTACCCATTATTGCTAAACCACAATACTTTACTTGGACGACGCGGATATCAAGCACTAAAATCTAATTGCGGCGTGCAAGCCGTCCGACTACGATACAGGTGTTCGGGACTTTGTTCTTAGGGGGGAGAAGTCATGCTGAACATTTTCGGATCGAAGCAAAAGTTTTGCGACGGGCTTTCCCGGCGCAGTTTCCTGAAAGTAGGTGCGTTCGGCGCCGGCCTGACCTTGGCCGACATGCTGCGCAGCCGGGCCCAGGCCAATCCAACGAGCACGCCCAAGTCCGCGATCATGATTTATCTGCCGGGCGGCCCGTCGCACATGGACATGTGGGACCTGAAGCCGCAGGCGCCGACCGAGTATCGCGGCGAATTCAGGCCGATTCCAACCAACGTGCCGGGCGTCGAGATTTGCGAACACTTCCCGCGTCAGGCGCGCATGTTCGACAAGCTCGCCGTCATTCGCTCCATCGTCAGCGTCGACGAGCATTCCGATTCGCTGGTGATGACCGGCTACAGCGAAAACACCAATCGCACCGCCCATCACCCGTCGTTCGGCGCTGTCCTGTCGCGGATGCGCGGCTGTCTGAGCAACGACATTCCGCCTTTCGTCAGCCTGCGCGGCATGTCGATCGGTTGCGAACCGGGCTACCTGGGCGTTTCCCATCGCGCGTTCACACCGCAAGGCGCCGGCTTGAACAACTTGAACCTGCCCGGCGGCGTCAACATGGACCGCGTCGGCGATCGCCGCGGCTTGCTTGATTCCTTCGACAACCTGCGCCGCGAGATCGACGCCACCGGCACCATGCGCGGCATGGACACGTTCACCGTGCGGGCTTTCGACATGGTCGCTTCGGGCGCAACTCGCCGTGCATTGGATCTAAACAACGAAGAGCCGCGTGTGCGTGATCGCTATCGCGGCATCGAGCCGTTCCTCACCGCCCGCCGCTTGGTGGAAGCGGGCGTCGGCTGCGTCACGCTCAGCTACGGCAGCTGGGACACGCACGAACGCAACTTCATCAGCCTGCGCGAGCAATTGCCGGTCCTGGACCGCGGCATCAGCAACCTGGTCGCCGACTTGTATGATCGCGGCATGGATCGCGACGTCATCACCATCGTCTGGGGCGAGTTCGGCCGCACGCCGCGCATCAACAACAATCAGGGCGGCCGCGACCACTGGGCGCCGGTCATGTCGGCCCTCGTCGCGGGAGGCGGCTTCCGCATGGGCCAGGCGATTGGCTCGTCGTCGAGCCGCGGCGAATACCCGCGCGACCGCCGTTACACGACGCAGTCGGTGCTCAGCACCTTCTACCGTTCCATGGGCATCGACCCGTCGCTTACCTTCCCGAACCAATCGGGCCGGCCCATGTACATCCTCGATGACCGCGAACCGGTGGTCGAGTTGCTCTAACACCAACCCGACGCGTAAGCGAGGGATCTGAATGAAACGCCCGGTCGCTAAACGGCCGGGCTTTTTCTTTGCGCTTTTCTGTGGGATTTGCTGGAATCCTGTGATTAACTCAATGTCAAACACCTGCAGAAAGGACTACACATGATACGCACGCGCGCTCTATTAATCCTCGCTGTCTTCGCCGTTGCGCCGGCCGTCCACGCCCAGGAAACCAAGACCGGCAAGCGCCATTACCTCTACGTCGTCACGCCCGGCATTCGCAATTATCTCGAATTCGGCGGCGCGGGCGTCCTCGTCTTCGACATGGACAACGGCCACCGCCTGGTCAAGCGCATTCACACGCCGGCGAGCAAGGCGGAGAAGCCGGAGAACATCAAGGGCGTCTGCGCCTGTGCGGAGACCAAACGACTTTATTTCACCACGCTCACGAAGCTCTATTGCTTGGACCTCGTCAGCGAGAAAACGCTTTGGGAAAAAGCGCTGCCGGGCGGCTGCGACCGCATGGCCATCACGCCCGACGGAAAGACGCTGTATGTTCCCTCTTACGAGAAAGATCACTGGAACGTCGTCGACGGCGCGACCGGCGACTTGATCACGCAAATCATTCCTAAGAGCGGCGCGCATAACACCGTGGTCAGCATCGACGGGGCACGCGCCTTTCTCGCGGGGCTCAGGTCGCCCATCTTGCAGATCGTGGACACCAAGACGCACAAGATCGTCGAGCAATGCGGCCCCTTCACCAACTTCATCCGACCCTTCACCGTCAACGCGGACCGTTCGCTCTGCCTTGTCACGGTCAACGATTTGCTCGGTTTCGAGATCGGCGACCTCAAAACCGGCAAGATGCTGCACCGCGTCGACGTGAAGGGCGTTGAGCGCGGCAAGGTCAAACGCCACGGCTGCCCCAGCCACGGCGTCGGCTACACGCCGGATGAAAAAGAGATCTGGGTCTGCGACGCGGCCAATAGCAGAGTGCATATCTTCGACGCCAAAGTCATGCCGCCCAAGCAAACGCACAGCATCAAGCTGCGCGAACAGCCCGGCTGGGTAACCTTCAGCATGGACGGCCGCTTCGCCTATCCCTCCACCGGTGAAGTCATCGACCCCAAGACGAAGAAAATCCTGTGCACACTCACCGGCGAAGACGGGCAGGAAGTGCACAGCGAGAAGATTGTCGAAATCATCTTCATCGACGGCCGGCCGGTGCTGAACGGCGACCAGTTCGGCTTGGGACGTAGGAAGTAACCTCCAAATTGTTCACGTTTCGCGCTCGCTTCATGTCGTGCAGGCATAGCATCCGACGCGCGCGCTGCTCGGACTCAAGAGGTGCAACATGAAAAATGCGGCGATCTTCGTCTTGGTGGTCGTAACCCATAGTTTGCTTCCAGCATTGACCACCGCTCAAGTTCCCGCGCTGATCGAATCCATCGACCGCCGGGCCGACGCATCGTGGGAAATGGCCCGCAAAATCTGGGAGTGGGCGGAGACCGGCTACAAGGAGAAGCAGTCGGCGGCGCTATTGGCGGATGCATTGGAAAAAGCCGGCTTCAAAGTCGTGCGCGGCGTGGCCGGCATACCCACCGCGTTCACCGCTACGATTGGTTCGGGCAAGCCGGTCATCGGCATCATGGGCGAATACGACGCTCTGCCCGGACTGTCGCAAGACGCCGTCCCCTTTCGCAAACCGGTTGCGGGCAGCGGCAATGGTCACGGTTGCGGGCATCACCTCTTCGGCGTCGCTGCGCTGTCCGCGTGCCTGGCTCTGGGCGAACAGATTCAAGCCGGCAAGCTGAAGGGCACGCTTCGCTTCTACGGCTGTCCGGCGGAGGAAGGCGGCAGCGCCCGCGTTTTCATGGTGCGCGAAGGCTTGTTCAAAGATTGCGATATCGCCCTGCACTGGCATCCGGCGAGCATCAACTCCACCGGCTCCAAGTCCAACATGGCCCGGATTGCCGTCAAGTTTCGCTTCCACGGCGCCAGCGCGCATGCCGCCGGCGCACCTGACAAGGGCCGCTCCGCCCTCGACGCCGTCGAATTGACCAATCATGCCGCCCAACTTCTGCGCGAGCACACGCCGGACCTGACGCGCATCCACCATGTGATCACGGACGGCGGCGGCGCGCCCAATGTCGTCCCTGATTTCTCCGAAGTCTTCTACTATGTCCGTCATCCCGAGGCGGAGGTCGCCAAAAAAGTCTACGAGCGCTTGCTGAAATGCGCTCAAGCCGGGGCCTTGGCCACTGAGACCAAACTGGAAGTCATCTACCTTGGCGGCACCGTGCAGCTCGTGCCCAACGACGCGCTCGGAGAAGTATTTCGTAAGCACCTCAAGAGTCTCTGCGATCTGAAATACAACGACGAGGAACGGCAATTCGCCGTGCGCATTCAAGAAACGCTGCAAGACAAACCTGCGCTTGAAAACGCCGGCTTGGTTTACTCCGGCTCCGGCGGCGGCGTGAGCAAAGGCTCCACTGACGTCAGCGACGTGTCCTGGGTCGTGCCGACGGGCGGTTTCAGCACGGCGTGTTGGGTGCCCGGTACGCCGGGACACTCCTGGCAAGCCACGGCTGCGGGCGGCATGAGCATCGGCAAAAAAGGCATGCATCTCGCGGCAAAGGTAATGGCCGCGGGAGCGTTCGATCTGTTCCAAGATTCAAAGCTCATTGACGCGGCCCGCGCGGAGTTCCGGCAGCGGTTGACGGGTCGCACGTACCAATCCCTTCTTTTGCCTGGACAGCAACCGCCCCTGAATTATCGTGATCCGCCGCGCAAACTCGCCGTGGAATGAACCCCGGCGGCTCAAGCGCGCATCCAACCTCCAACATGTGCAATTCTCCTGGAGGTTAACCATGAGTGCGCGACTGGAGCATGCCAATCTGTGCGTCCGCGACATCGATGGGATGATCCGCTTCCTGAAAACCGCCTTTCCCGAATTCCGCATCCGCGCCGACCACAAAGACGCCGACGGTTCGCGTTGGGTCCATGTCGGGACTGACGATTCCTACCTAGCTCTTCAAGCCGCCGATACTTCTCCGGAACGACCTTGGGAACCTTACAGCGGCCTGCCGGGCGTCAACCATCTGGGATTCGAAGTCGATGACGCGGAAGGTCTTCGAGATCGGATGCTGGCCGCGGATTACGAGGAATCGACCGTGCCCAACTCCCATCCGTTTCGCAAGCGCGTCTACTTTCTCGATCCGGAGGGGAATGATTGGGAGTTTGTACAATACCTTTCGTCCGATCGTGAAAAACGCCACGACTACCAACTGGCGTAGGCAATGCCATTGCACGGTCGACGCGAGCGCGAAACGTAATCGCGAGCGCGAAACGTAAATGCTTGACTGTGCGCCTGTGCCGCCTATAAATCTTTTGGACAAGCATCCAACCCACGGACTCCCCGTGGGTTTCTTTCTCTGGATGGAACCGGCAATCCGTTTGGGCAGACAACATGAGCGATCGAACTACGCGCGCACGCCGGTCCCTGAATAAGCACTCTCCACTGAACGGCTCGGTCGATCATGCCCGATTAACCGCCGCCGTCCGCGAACTCCTGGTTGCGATCGGCGAAGATCCCGATCGTGAAGGACTGCGCGAGACGCCCGAGCGCGTGGCGCGCATGTACGAGGAGATGTTTTCGGGCTTGCGGAAGGACCCGACTGCCGTTTTGCGCAAGACCTTTACCGAGCGCTATGACGAAATGGTGCTGGTAAAGGACATCAGCTTCGAGAGCTTGTGCGAGCATCATTTGCTGCCTTTTTTCGGCAAAGCGCACGTGGCCTATTTGCCCAACGGCAAGATCGTCGGCCTGAGCAAGCTGGCCCGCGCCGTCGAGATTCTGGCGCGCAGGCCGCAGGTCCAGGAGCGCATGACCGAAGAATTGGCCGACCTCATCATGGAAGAACTCGATGCGCGCGGCGTCGGCGTCATTCTCGAAGCGTCGCACACCTGCATGTCGATTCGCGGCATCCGCAAGCCCGGCGCCATTTGCACCACGAGCGCGATGCGCGGCGCTTTTCAGACCAACATCTCGACCCGGACGGAACTCATGGCGCTCATTCATTCCGGTCATTAACTCACGCTCACGCGTCGTACGCCGCAGTCTAAGTCGGAAAAACACACACGGCCATCCATACAATGTCAGCATGCTACCCGTGTTTTGCCTGCGCTTGGCGTGCGGGCTGATCGCCGTCTTGCCCGTATTGCCCCTCGCGCAAGTGCATCCACGGTTCTTCCGCGTGCAGTATCTCACGGCGCTCGGGCTGCTCGCCGCGGCGGTCTTTTTTCTGCATGACTTGGTCGGCGTGTACTTTTGGGCGGCCTGGGCGTTCGGAGTGCTCGCTTGCTTCGCGGGTTCAATCAGTTGGCATGTCGAAGGGCATCCGCTGCGACATTTGATCTTGGCACTGGCAGTGTGCGCTCTGACAGCGATCTTATTGCTGGGCGGTCTGGCGGTGCGTGCCGACACGGAAAGGCCGGCGCGCCCTTTCGATCCGCGCTCGCATTGGGGCGTGGGGTTTGCCGACGATTTGACCTCGGCAGCCCTATTGGGCAGCGCGACGGCTGCGATGTTGATGGGCCATTCTTACCTCATCGCGCCTGCCATGTCGCTCACGCCGTTGTTCCGGCTCTTGCTATTGCTGGGCGCCGCTCTTTTTTTGCGACTCGCTCTGGCGGGCATGGCGTTCTTTTGGTGGACGGAAACGACTTACACTGGTAGCCTGGAGACGGAAACGATGCTCTGGCTCGGCGTGCGCTGGATAATCGGGCTAGTGCTGCCGATCGTTTTGTGCTGGATGGCCTGGGAAACGGCACGCATTCGCTCCACGCAATCAGCCACCGGCATCTTGTATGTCGTCGTGATACTCGGATTCTTGGGTGAGCTGACGAGTCAGTTATTGTTGGCGAAGACCGGCGCCCTCCTGTGAAAGGCCGCACGTGAAAGTGACGTTCGTTTGTCCGGTGTGTGAAGTGCCCGCCCGCGCGGAATGGGCCGCCTCTTCCCTTCACTCCAACGGGGGAGATGCTGTGGACTGGCAGTGTACGGCTTGCGATCATCGCATGCGCCTGGAAGCCGCCGATCCCGCGCTGTCCCGCTGCGCCGTTTGCGGCAATGCCGATCTCTACAAGAAAAAGGACTTTCCTCACTGGCTGGGCATGACGATTCTCGTGGGCGCATGTTTGGTTTCCGTCTTCACGTACGGGATGTATGAGAAGTGGCTGACTTGGACAATCCTGATCGGTTCGGCGGTTTTCGACGGCGTGCTCTACCTATGGGTAGGCGACGCCCTGGTGTGTTATCGTTGCCACGCGCACTTTCGCGGTTTCACGCCGACGGAAGCGCACCAACCGTTCGAGTTGACCACCGGCGAGCGTTACCGGCAGGAGCGGATTCGCAAGGAGCAGCTCAAGAAGTGAATTTCGATCACTGATTGGAGGTCTTCGAGTGCCACCGGGAGCGCGGAAGTCTTCCGTTCAATCCAAGATCGCCAATCCAAAATCAAAAATCCAAAGTGGATGAGCAACAGCGCGGGCGCATTCGAGACGACTTGAAAGGCTTTCTCAAGGGAGATCTGCTTTTCGACGACCTGTCCCGAGCCCTTTACAGCACTGACGCCAGCATATTCCAGGTAACGCCCTTGGGCGTCGTCGCGCCGCGCGACGAGGAGGACGTGCAGGCACTGGTCCGGTACGCGGCGGAAAACAAATTCGCGCTGGTGCCGCGCGGCGCGGGGACCGGATTGGCCGGCGAGTCCTTGGGCGCGGGCCTGGTCCTTGATTTGTCCAAGTACTTCCGCGACATACTCGGCGTCGGCGTCGACACCGTGCGCGTGCAGCCCGGCGTACGCTTAGCCGCCTTGAACGAACGTCTGGCCAAGGAGGGACGCCGCTTTGCCCCTGATCCCGCCAGCGCCGCCGTCTGCACTGTCGGCGGCATGCTGGCAAACAACGCGTCCGGCGCGCGCTCCTTGCGCTACGGTTACACGCGCGATTATGTGGATTCCCTAAGCGTCGTTCTCGATAGCGGCGAAACCGCTGTCGCGCGGCGCGAGATCTTCCCCTTTCTCCCCGATTTCGGTCCGGCCCACTGGCACAACATTGCCAGCGGCATTGCACTCCTTTTGGAGCAAAACGCCGGCCTGGTTCGCCAATGTCAGCCAGAGACGCGCTTTAACCGGTGCGGTTACCTCGTGGAGGACGTTCGCACGGACGGGCACATCGATCTGTGCAAATTGCTGGTAGGCTCGGAAGGAACGCTGTGCCTCTTCACGGAAGCGACGCTTCGCACCGTGCCGCTCCCCGAAGGCCGGGCCTTGGTTCTATTGGGATTCGCCAGCCTCGATGCGGCTCTTCATGCAGCGCAAAACATCAGTGACAACGGCGTGGTAGCCTGCGAGCTGCTCGACCGCCGCCTGCTGAGCATGGTGCGCGGCAAGGACGCTGCCAACGTTATCGCCGGGGCCGAGGCGCTCTTGTTGATTGAGTTCGAAGCGGATTCACCGGCGGCGGCAAGGCGGCAGGCCGCGGACCTGGCCCATCGACTTGGTCCTCCGCACGGAACCGCACTCACGGTGGTGTTGGGCACGGATCTGGACCACTTCGATCAACTGTGGCAGCTGCGCGAAGCCGCCTTGCCGAGCTTATACGGCGTCAAGGGCGGCGCTCAGCCGGTGCCTTTTGTGGAGGACGTCGGCGTTCCGCTCCAACGTTTGCCGGATTTCCTGCGCCGCGCCCAGGAAATCATGCAGGAAAACGATACAACCGCTTCCTTCCTGATACATGCCTGCACGGGCCAGGTGCACACGCGGCCGTTCCTCGATCTTGGAAACCCCGAGGAATACGCCAAGTTGACTGCCATCGCGGAAGAAATCCATGCCCTCGTCCTCGAACTGAAAGGGACGATCAGCACTCAGCACGGCATCGGGTTGGCGCGCACGCCGTGGGTGGCACGGCAATACGGGCCGCTGTATGCCGTTTTTCGCCAGATCAAGGCCGTCTTCGATCCGCACGGCCTCTTCAATCCCGGCAAGATCGTCGATCCCGATCCGGGCCAGCCACCCTGGCCGCCGCGCCTATTCGCCAAGACGCCGCCGGGCGAATGGAAATGGGAATTGCACTGGCGCGATGAGGAGGCCTGCGTCGAAACCAATCACTGCAATGGTTGCGGCGAGTGCCGCACGGAGCAGCCCGAGCAACGCATGTGTCCGCTCTTTCGCGCGACCGGCGCCGAAGCCGGCACGCCGCGCGCCAAAGCGAACCTCTTGCGGCACGTCTTGTCGGAAAGCGCCGCGGGCAAGCAACTCGGCGCCGCCGAAGTGCGCGACGTTGCCGATCTTTGCTTTAACTGCAAGATGTGCGCCTACGAGTGTCCGGCCCGCGTCAATATTCCCAAGTTGATGCTGGAGGCCAAAGCCGCCAACGTCCGCCAATTTGGCTTGGAGCGCTCCGATGCGTTCTTTGCCCGGCTGGAAAGCTACATTCGCTGGGGGGCGACTGTTCCCTGGCTCACCAACTTCTTCCTCGGCAGTCGTGTCTTTCGCTGGTTGTTCGACAAATTCTGGAGCTTGTCGCCGCGCCGCAAACTGCCGCGCTTCGTGCGCCGATCGTTCCTGAAGCGCGCTCGCCGGCGCGGCTGGTGCGTGCGACCCAAGGGCAGCCCTCTCACCCCCGACGCCAATTCCCCCCAGGGGAACGGGGAGCACCCCAAGGGCGAGCGACCCTGGGTCGTCTACTTCCCCGATCTATTTGCCACGTATTTCGACCCGCAGATTGGGGAAGCTGTCGTCCTCGTTCTGCAACACCATGGCTATGACGTCTTCGTGCCGGCAGAACAACGCGGCAGCGGCATTGAGGCGCTGGCCATGGGTGATGTCGATAGCGCTCGCGACAGCGCGCAGCGTAATCTCCGCGCACTCGCCGATTTGGCACGTGAAGGCGCGACCATCGTTTGTTCCGAGCCAAGCGCCGCCGTCATGTTGCGGCAGGATTATCCCAATCTCGTCAGCGATTTGGATGCCCGTCTGGTCGCCGAGCGCACGGTCGAGTTCACTACCTTCTTGGGTAATCTCAAACGCCAGGGGAAATTTCGCACGGATTTTCAGCCCGTAGAATTAGCTGTGGGACATCACATTCCCTGTCACCTGAAAGCGCTGGGCGAACCCATCGAGGGGCCGTCGCTCTTAGGTTTGATCCCCGGATGCCGCGTACAGGTGTTGGACGTCAGTTGCTCAGGAATGGCGGGCACGTATGGCTTGAAACGGGACAACTACGAAACGTCGCTGGCAGTAGGCCGGCCGATGCTTACCGAACTTCGCCAAAGTAGCGCACCGTACGGGGCGTCCGAATGCAGCAGTTGCCGGATGCAAATGGAGGCTGGGGCCGGCAAGCGCAGTTTGCACCCCGCCCAGTATCTGGCACTGGCATATGGGTTACTGCCGGACGTGAGCAAACGACTTCAAGAACCCATTCGAGACTTGTTATTGCGATGAAGATTAAGGTTCACTTGTTCGCGCGGGCCAAAGACCTCGCCGGGCAGCCGGAAGTGGAAATCGATGTGCCGGTCGGCGCACGGGTAGTAGACCTGAAGAAAGCGCTGGGATCACGTATTCCGGCTCTTTCGAGCTTGCTGGAGCGCTGTGCGGTGGCGGTGAATAACGAGTTTGCCGGCGAGGACGCCTCCCTTTCGCCCAGCGCCGAGGTCGCCCTGTTGCCTCCCGTCAGCGGCGGGTAGAATGGAATGGACGCAGATAAACGCAGGTCAAGTTCGGTCAACATGATCCAATTGATACGCGAGCCGATTGACTTCCAGGCCATGACCGAGCAGGTGCGCCGCAGCGACTGCGGCGCAGTCGTGCTTTTCCTCGGCACCGTGCGTGACTTGACCGGCGACAAAGTGACCGTGGCTCTCGATTACGAAGCGTATCCTGCGATGGCCGAGAAAAAGATGGCGGAAATCGAAGCCGACACGCGTAAGCGCTGGCCGTTGGGTGAAATCGCCCTGGTCCATCGGCTGGGTCATTTGGAGATCGGCGACGTGAGCGTCGCGGTCGCGGTAAGCTGCCCACATCGCGCTCAGGCGTTCGAGGCTTGCCGCTACGCCATCGATCGCTTGAAAGAATTGGTGCCGATCTGGAAAAAAGAGAATTGGGCAGACGGCGCGACCGAGTGGGTGCATCCAGGCGCTTGAGCGTCCCGTGCTCGGAGAACAAAGATGCCTGCGCTTCGACCAAAAACCAGACGTTGGACTCGGCGCGAATATCATCGCTTGGCCAATCTTGGATTTTTCAATGGCCGAAAGGTCCAACTGGTCTTGGGGGAAATCATTCAAATGCCCGCGATGAAGAATCCGCACGCCATCGCCATGGGTTTGGGCGACGACGCGCTGCGACGGGTCTTTGATTTCAACTATTGGATTCGGCAACAACTTCCGCTCAGCCTCGGGAAGTTCGGCGAGCCCGAACCCGACTTCGCAGTCGTCCTAGGCAGACCAAGGGACTTTGTCGAACACCCCAAGACCGCTCTTTTGATCGTGGAAATCAGCGATACGTCGCTGGACTTGGATCGAGAGAGAAAAGGGGCGCAATACGCATACGCGGGCATTGAGGATTACTGGATCGTTAACCTGCTCGATGGCCAACTCGAAGTATATCGCAATCCGCAGCCGAATCGCAGGAGCCCGCGCAAGTCCAAGTACACTGCATCGACAATTGTGCGAACGCCCGACTGTATCTCACCCTTGGCCATGCCCCAAAAGACCATTGCCGTGGCGGATTTGCTTCCATGAATAGCGACGCAGACAAAATCTTGATCGATACGTACGGCCGAGTGCATAACAACTTGCGCATCAGCGTCACCGACCGCTGCAACCTGCGCTGCACCTATTGCATGCCCGAAGAGGTGACTTTTCTCGACCGGCGCGAATTGCTCACCTTCGAAGAGATTGCGCGCTTCGTCGAAGTCGTTGCGCCGCTCGGCATCGACAAGATTCGCCTGACCGGCGGCGAGCCTCTTTTGCGCCGCGAATTGCCGCGCCTGGTCCGCATGATCTGTGCTGTCCTCGGCATCAAGGACGTCGGCCTGACCACGAACGGCATTCTCCTGGCCGATCAAGCAGAGCCGCTGTACCAAGCGGGTTTGCGCCGCATCAACGTCAGTCTGGACACGCTCGACGCCGGCCGGTTTCGTCAAATCACGCGCCGCGACGGTTTGGAAAAAGTGATTGCCGGCATACTCGCCGCCAAACGAGCCGGGTTCGATCCGGTCAAAATCAATGCTGTCTCGATCCGCGGCATCACGGAGCACGAAGTTGTGCCGCTGGCCCGTTTCGCCCGCGAATACGGTTTGGAAATGCGCTTCATCGAATACATGCCCATCGGCGCCGACCAATGGGAGCGCGACAAAGTATTTTTCGCCCACGAAATCCTGGAAATCCTGGAGCGCGACATCTGTCCGTTAGTGCCTGCGGCACACTACGACCGCCGCGCCCCGGCCATGGAGTTTCAATACACCGACGGCGCGGGCAGCATCGGCATCATCGCCTCGGTGTCACGGCCGTTCTGCCATAGCTGCAACCGCGTCCGCCTCACCGCCGAAGGCAAAATGCGCAACTGCTTGTTCGCATTGGACGAAGTGGACTTGAAACCGCTGCTCCGCGGAGGCGCCTTGTCGGAAGAAATCGCCAAATTGGTCCGCGACAACGTCTGGGCCAAGTGGGAAGGCCACGAGATCAACACCGCGCGCTTCATCAAGCCGCTGCGCACCATGCACGCCATCGGCGGCTGATCTTGGAATGCGGCGCTTTGAGACTTTGCAATCAGAGCATAAGGACACGGAAGAACATGTCCGACTATCGGACCCCCTCGCTCGGCGACACGATTCCACTGGTTCCGCCGCTTTACCAATCGTCCGTCTACACTCTTCCAGATCTCGACGCCCTCGACCGCATCCTCGACGACGGTCAACCAGGTTATGTTTATGCCCGCGACGCTCATCCCAATGCCCGGCATCTGGCTTCGCGCCTGGCGGAATTGGAAGGCGGCCGTTGGGGTATCGTGTGCGGCTCGGGCATGGCGGCGATTACTGCCGTGTGCGTCGCCAACCTGCAAAAGGGCCAGCGCCTTGTCGCCAGCAATCGACTCTACGGGCGGACCGTGCAGCTTTTGGATCAAGAGCTCGCCCGCTTCGGCGTGCAAACGGAGTTCGTCGATTGCAACGACCTGGACGCGGTAAGGGCGGCTCTCGAAAAAGAAACACGCATCCTCTTTGTCGAGACGATGTCGAATCCGCTCCTACGCGTCGTCGACGTGGCTGCGCTCGCGCGCCTGGCCCACGAGCGCGGCGCCTTATTCGTCGTCGATAATACCTTCGCGACGCCCGTGTTGACGAAACCGCTCGCGCTCGGCGCCGACATCGTCATGGAAAGCCTGACCAAAATGATCGGCGGCCACAGCGACGTCACGCTCGGCTTCCTTGCCGGCAACAATCCCGATTTCCTGCCGCAGGTAACCGCCGCCGTCAGCATTTGGGGCCTGGCTTCCAACCCGTTCGACTGCTGGCTGGCGGAACGCGGCCTGGGCACTCTGCCCGTGCGCATGCGTGCCTCCTCGGACAACGCCGCCGCACTGGCCGGCTGGCTCGCCGGGCAGCGCGGTATTCGCCGCGTCCTTTACCCAGGCCGCTCCGACCACCCGGATCACGCGCTGGCCCAGCGCGTGCTTGTCGGCGCTCTGGGCAACATGCTCTGTTTCGAGCTCGACGGCGGCCGTGATGCCGTCAACCGCTTCCTCCGTGTCGCGACGGGCATCCCGTTCAGCCCCTCGCTCGGCCATACGTTCACGACGCTAAGCTACCCGTGGTCCACATCACACCGCTACACCAGCCCCGCGGAAAAACGCCGGCAGGGAATCACGGAAGGATTGATTCGGTTGTCAGTCGGCGTGGAGGACTTGCAGTCCATTCAGGAGGAAATGCGAAAGGGATTGGAGTGATCCAGCATGCCGGAAATCTATGTCAGCACCGACATCGAAGCGGATGGACCCATTCCGGGACCGCATTCGATGTTGAGTTTCGCATCGGCCGCATTCCAAGCCGATAAGAACCTCGTCAGCACATTCGCCGCGAACTTGACTACGCTGCCCGGTGCGACAGGCGAACCCAAAACGATGGACTGGTGGCAAACCCAGCCGAAAGCCTGGGCCGCATGCCGCGCGAATCCGCGCGAGCCGGCGGAGGTGATGCCGGAGTATGTGCGCTGGGTAAAGGGGCTGCCGGGCCGCCCAGTGTTCGTCGGCTATCCGGCTGCCTTCGACTTTTTGTTCGTCTATTGGTATCTCATCCGCTTTGCCGGCGAGAGCCCGTTTTCGCATTCAGCGCTCGACATTAAGTCCTACGCAATGGCCGTACTGGGGACCGATTACCGCGATTCGGTCAAGAAGAACATGCCGCGCGACTGGTTCGACAAACTGCCGCACACGCACGTCGCGCTCGACGACGCCAAAGGCCAGGGAGCGCTCTTTTGCAACATGCTCGGCGCGCGAAAGCGAATGATGGGCGGCTGAGTGCAATAAGACACTTCATTAGAGAGTCTTCAAATACTCAATCACCGCCCGCCGTTCCGCCTCCGTGAACTCGTCCCCAAACGTATGCCCCGCGTTGCTCTGGCCCGGGCGCGTTGTGTCGTAGATGCGCCGGCGTTCAATGGCGGGCAGCTTGTTCGCAATCGACCGGTCACATTCGCTGATCTTCCAGCCGACACGCTCGGCGTCGAAATCTTCCTTCTCCGTCCCGAACGAGCGCGTGAAGATTTTGGGGCGGGCTTTGGAATTGAGCACGTGATAAATGGTCGGCACGGAGGCATTGTGGAAATACGGCGCGGTGGCCCACACGCCGTCCAGGGGCGGGGCCTGGTAGCCGCGCTGGTCCTGGTACTCGATCTGCTTTCCGTCCGGGCCTTTTTCTTGCGCCAGCCAGGTCTTCATGAAGTAGTTGAAGTTCTTTCCGGAGAAGGATTCGCCCAGTATGGGGTCGGTGCCCACTGTCTTGAGCGGCACCACCTTGTTCGGATACTCCCCATCCGGCCCATAGGTGCCGTGGCAGCGGGCACAGTTCTGCACGAAGAGTCCCTTACCCTTGTTCGCCAACTCGTGGTCGATGGGGAACGGATACTTGGGCGTTTCCACTGTCAAGATGAAGGAATGAATGTCGGCGAAGACCGGCTCCTGCTTTTTGATGTGGGCGGCGCTGTTGAAGGGACTGAGCAGGTTGGCCATGTCGACACGGACGGCATTGGCATCGACGCCGCCGTTCCAGTTGCGCGTCTTCTTGCGCTTGAGGAGCCACCAGGCCGGCGGATCGCTGCATATGTTTTCGAAGTAATCGAGCTTGATCGGCTTTTGCAAATCCAGGTCGGGCGTGCGGAATTCCAACAGAAAGGCGACGGGGGTGATGGGGTCGATGGTGCCGCGCACGTGGCTGCCGGTAAAGGGCAAGGCGAGCGGCACGCCGACAACCTTGGGCAGTTCATCGAACAATCCCTGTACGTCGAGCGAAGCGTTGCCCAAGCCGACGATTGTCTGTCCGGCGACACGGCCCGCGTGACAAAGGAGGCAATCGTTGACGATGCCTTTGCCCAAAAGTCCTTTCGTGTAGTGCAAGCCCATCGGCAGGCCGCTGTTTTCATAAGGCGCTTCGTGCAGGCCGTAACGGTCGCGCAAGCGCTTGGCGAAATCGGCCGGCTTCTCCTTGACGGCCCAGCGCTTCCAAACCTCTTCGTAACCTGACGCCGACCACAGCGGCGGATTCATCGTCGGCACGCCGCGCACTGCCTGCTCGCCGCGAACCGGGCTACGCGCCTTGTCCGGCCCGTCTGCAAGCGCGGTGACGGTGCACAAAGTCCAAGCTACTCCGACGACTGCCAATGAGCGATTCATGGGACACCATCAAGAAATGGGGCGGCCTGCCTGCTCCCCTCGCCCGTGGGGGAGAGGGGGCCAGCACTTCCCATTATCCCCTTGCTGTGCATCTCTGCCAACAGCTAACATAGGCGCAACGAGTTTTTCATCCATCCCGCCAGCTTCCGCACGGGGAGCGCCATGCGCCGATCTCTCGTCTCTTTCGCATTAGCCTTCGCTGTGAGCGGTTCGCTCGTTGCCGGCGAACCAAAAAGAGACATCAAGAAACTGCCGGCGTCATTCGCCGGCGCAGTCAATTTCCAGAAAGACATCGAGCCGATCTTTGCACGCTCATGCGTGCCCTGTCATGGTCCGGAGAAACAGCGGAGCGGCCTGCGCCTGGACGCCGGCGCGTTCGCGCTCCAAGGCGGCAATTCCGGCAAGGTCATCGTGCCGGGCCAGGCGGACAAGAGCCGACTTTTGCATTTGGTCGCGGGCTTGGATCCGGAATTGCGCATGCCGCCGCTCGAGAATCCCGCGCTCTCACCGCTCGAGGTTTCAAAGCTGCGCAAATGGATCGACCAAGGCGCCCAATGGCCGAAGTCCGTTGCTGCCAACGATTCTTCCAAGTCTAAGCATTGGTCCTTCCAGCCTATCCGGCGACTGCAGCTCCCCAAGGTGAAGAATCCCGGCTGGGTGCGCAATCCCATCGATGCATTTGTTCTCGCCAAGCTGGAAAAAGAGAATATCAAGCCCAGCCCCGAAGCCGAGCGCACCACTTTGATACGACGCCTCAGCTTCGATCTTTTGGGCCTGCCGCCCACGCCGGATGAAGTGGAAGCGTTTGTCAAAGACGGCAGCCGCGATGCCTATCCAAAGCTCGTCGATCGACTCCTGGCCTCGCCGCACTATGGCGAGCGCTGGGGCCGGCACTGGCTCGACCTCGCGCGTTACGGCGACAGCGACGGCTACGAACAGGACCGGCCGCGTCCTTTCGCTTGGCGCTACCGGCAATGGGTCATCGAAGCGCTCAATAGCGACATGCCGTTCGACCAGTTCACCATCGAGCAACTAGCGGGCGATTTGTTGCCCAAGACGACGATCGCGCAAAAGACGGCTACGGGCTTCCACCGCAACACGCTCACCAATCGCGAAGGCGGCACCGACAAAGAGCAATTCCGCGTGGAAGCGTGTGTTGATCGCGCCAGCACGACGGCCAAGGTCTATTTGGGGCTCACGCTCGGTTGCGCTCAATGCCACGACCACAAATACGATCCTTTCACTCAGCGCGAGTTTTACCAGTTCTTCGCATTCTTCAATAGTGACAACGAAGTAGATCTGCCTGCGCCGTTGCCGGGCGAGGAAGAGAAATACCAGAAAGCCAAGGCAACATTCGACACGAAGAAAAAAGAGCTGCAAGACGCCGTTGCGGCCCGCAAAAAGGAAGTGCCTGCCAAAGAGCACAAATCGGACAAGCAGCTTTTGGAACTGAACAAGATGCTCGCGGATCACGACAAGAAAGCGCCGACGCTCTCGGTGACGCCGACTTTGGCGCTTGGCAAGGAGCGCAAGACGCACGTGCTGCTCCGCGGCGACTTCCTGCGCCCGGGCGTCGAAGTGAAACCCGCAATTCCGACGGTATTGGATCACCTTAAGCCACTCCGTATGCCGTCCACTGACAACGGCACACGGAGTGTGCCTGCTACTTTGACTCGCCTCGATCTGGCCCGCTGGCTGATGGACGAGACCAATCCCTTGACGCCGCGCGTCATCGCGAACTGGATCTGGCATCACTACTTCGGCCGCGGCATCGTCGCCACGCTCGAAGATTTCGGCACGCAGGGCGAGCGGCCTTCGCATCCGGAGCTTCTCGACTACTTGGCTTCGGAACTTCGCGCCCCCAAGTGGCGTCTTAAGAGTTTTCACAAGTTCATCGTGACGTCGGCGACTTATCGTCAGTCGTCCAAAGCGCGGCCGGAGCTGTTGACGCGCGATCCGAATAATACCTGGCTTGGCCGGCAGAATCGATTGCGGCTCGAGGCGGAGATTATTCGCGACAACGCTCTGGCGGTCAGCGGACTACTGACCCGGACCATCGGTGGGCCCAGCGTCAAGCCGCCGCAGCCCGCTGGCGTCTCGGAGCTCACCTACGCCAACACCGCAAAATGGGTGGAAAGCAAAGGCGCGGACCGCTATCGCCGCGGCATGTACACTTGGTTCCAGCGCACCAGCCCGCATCCAATGCTGACAACTTTCGACGCGCCGGACGGCGTGATTAGCTGCGTGCGCCGCGAGAAATCGAATACGCCGTTGCAGGCGCTCACGCTCTTGAACGACACTATCTTCGTCGAATGCGCGCAGGCGCTGGGCAAGCGGATTATGACCGAAGCGATGGGCTCTCCTGAAGAGCGCGTCGATGGGGCGTTTCGTCTGTGCTTGGCACGGTCACCCGCCGCCAAGGAGAAAGTCGCGCTTGTAGGCTTGTATCATGAACTGATGAAGGCAGCTAGCGCGGACACAAAGGAATCCGCCCGCTTGCTATCCGGCGCGCCGCCCACGAACGTCGATCCCACCGAAGCCGCAGCATGGACGGCGTTGGCGCGGACATTGCTCAATCTCGACGAGTTCATGACAAGGGAATAGAGCAAGCGAGAGCGAGTAGCGAAGATCCGTGTTGAGCTTGGACGAGCAATGACTAGAGAATAAGCAACACTGAGGTTGCCGGTCATGAATGAAAACGGAGAACCACTTGTGGGCCGATTCGCCGTGAACGTGGAAGTTTCCCATTACGGCGACATGTTGCAACATCGCGAAGGGAAGCTGCCGGCGGACAAAATTCGTCGCATCGCCCTTTCGGGAATTGTTGATTCGGGCGCTGCGAAGTTGTTCTTGCCGGAGGGCGTCGCGCAGCAGCTTGGCTTTCCCGTCAAGGGCAAGATCCGGGTGAAATACGGCGACGCCCAATCCGTATTACGCGATGAAGTCGAAGGCGTCTATGTGCAATTGCAAGGCCGAGGCGACGTCTTTAGCGCTGTAGTCGAGCCGGCGCGAAGCGACGCTTTGATTGGCGCAATCGTCTTGGAAGATTTGGATTTCCTGGTGGACTGCAAAAAACAACGGCTCATTCCACGCGATCCTGAATATGTCTCTGCCGATAACTAATTCCTCACTCTTCCAGCCGCGCCCCTATCGTCGCTAACTCCAGCCAGCGATCCACCGGTGTGTCCGCCGTCCACGCGATGCCGCGCAGCATCAAGATACGGAACAACGGATCGTCAAACGTCCACGTGTAGTGGCCGAGGATGCACACGAACACGCGGCCTTTGCCCTTCTCCACGGTCCAGAGCTGCGGCCGCGGCGATTTGTCTTCCGTGCATTCGCCGAGGACACGGATGTTCTTGGGATCGCCAACGAGGTTCCAATAGCTTTCGTCGAGGAACTGCGTCTTACCGAAGCCGCGCGTAATGGGATGCTTCGGGTCAAACGTCATTTCCAGCGGGCCGTGGCGAAACTTCGTCTGGCGCGAGTCGGAGGCCAGCCCGATGCGCTCGGCGAGTACGCCCGCGTCTTTGCGGCCTTCGACCGCCCAATGGATGTAGACCAACCCGCCGCCGCGCGCGAGGAAGACATCGAGGTCTTTCGCTTTGTCCTTTTCCCAACCGAAGCCCGCCGAGTAAAACACGATGACGTCGGCAGTTTGCCATTGTTTCTCGGAGGGCCAGCCGTACGCGGTGTCCACCTTCAGCCCATCGCCGTGGGATAAAAGATTGAGCCAACGCCGCTGCCAGAGCGGATAGTCGTGTTCACCGGGCCCGTGGTCCTTGGGTCCAGCGGCGAGGACGACGTGCACTTTCTTCTGCAATCCGAGCGGCGGAATGCGCGTCTTGAGAATCGCGTCGACCTCCGCCTTTTTCCGTGGCGCGGGCGCGCCGGTGCGTTCGAGCGGCGCCGGCTGCATCGACTCGGTCAAGAGAAACGTCATAAGATCGCGCAAGTCATCCGGCGCGAGCTTCTTGTCCAATCCTTCCGGCATCACCGAAACGGGCGACGTGCCCAGCTGATCGATGTTGTCCTTCTCAATCGGAGTTTCTTTTCCTTCATTGTTGCCCACGAAGAGTTTGTTCCCGTCGCTGCGCAGCGTGCCGGTCAGCGTGCGGCCGTCCTTCAGCGCGACGACATAGGTCAGGTGATCCGGATTGAGCGCCGCGCTGGGCGTGCGAATGTCGCGCAAGACCGAGTCATAATCGCGCTGTACGAGGTTGGATAGATCCGGGCCGAGCTTGCCCCCCTCGCCACGCACGACGTGGCAGCGCGAACACTGGGCGGCATCTCCAAAGAACAGCTGCTTGCCGCGATGCCAGTTGCCGCCTTTGATCTCGGGGATGTCGCGCTGGGCGATCTCTTCCTTCTTCAAACTGGCCCACGGCATGTGGAAGCGGCCGAGCGGAATCGCACGCGGCCGCGCGTCCTCGTTCGTGGCGAAACTGACGTGCAGGGCCGCCGGCTGCTTGCCGGTCCGTAGCTGCAGCTCCAGCGGAATAAGTTCGCCCTCTTTCGCTTTGAATCGATAGATCGCCACGTCGTTTTTCTCATAGACCTTTTGCTCCGGCGAGAGATTCGTCGTCAGCGCACGTCGCAGTCCCGCGCCGGAAAACGTCAGCGCGACGGTCTCTTCGGGCCAATCGTAATCAATGGTCGTGCCGGGCTGCAGCGCGGGCCGCAGCATGTTCCAGAGGTTTAGTTTCGTTTTCAGAATCAATGAGCCTTCCTTGTCGAGGAGCTTCCAAAAGGCCGCATGCTCTGCGCTTGTCTCGGTAAAGGCGCGGCTGACATCCAAATCCAAATGCGGCAACCAACCCGCCCAAGCCTCGCCGTTCACTCCCTTGAACTCGGCGTGGACGCCGTGCAAATCATAGCCGACGTCAACCGTTGCGTGCTGCGACATGGCGCCGGATTTTGATGAGCGCCCCAATCCCGGCAACGTGATTGCATAACTCATGGCTTCCGTAGTGGAGCGCGTCGAAAGCACGAGCGTGCGCTGGTCCGGCGTCACCTGGGCGGACAGCACCGGCACGTCGAAACGCGGCGTCGCGCGCTGCATCTGCACGATGGCATACGGCGGAAACAGCGTCTCGAAGCGGTCGCCGGCTCGAACATAGACGCCTTGCTCGATGCGTGTCTGCTTTACCAGGTCTTTCAAATGCGCCGGATCGAGCGGTTTGTCGAAGGCAACGCGCACTTCCCCAGGACCCGCGCTCCATGCCAGCGCCGGCTGCGGCGACTTGGAATCGGTGTACGTGATCTTGAAGAGCTTGCCCTTGCCTTGCGGACCGGTGCCCCAATCCGGCGGTCCGCTGTGACAGCAGACGACCAGTTCTCCCTTGGGCGAAACGCAGGCATCGACCGTTAGCATTTGCAGGCACGCGAAGAGGTGGTTTTGCGCGACATAACCCTTTTCCGTTTTCACGAGCTTCGTGCGATACAGCTTGCCGCGCGACTCACCGCAAACGATCGCGTCGCCCGCCCAATCGGCGGGACCGAATTGCGGCCCGCCTTGAACGCCGTCGTTAAACAAAAGCCCGCATGTCGATTGATGCTGCGGGCCATAGTCAAATACGCTCGGCTCATCGATGACGCCGGGCAGAATCTTTGGATGCCGTGGTGGAAAACCATAATGCTTGCCCGGTTGGATATGCAAAAGCTCGTCGAAGGGATTGCCGTTGGGCAGCCACGTGGCCCCTTCCTGATCGGAGACGAACAAGTCGCCGTGGCGATTGAACGCCATGCCTATCGTGAAGCGGACGCCGGTGCAGACGGTCTCGCGCTTGGAGAAGTCGGGACTGACCTTTTGAATGGTGCCGTTCTCGCTTTTGATGTTGTAAAGTGCTTTGCCGTCTTTCGTTTTCTGGTAGGCGTTGGAAAAGTCAGCGGTGCCCAGGCCGAAGTAAATGTTGCCGTCCTTGTCGAGGGCCAGGCCGACCGCGTCGACCGTGGTGAAGATTTCTTTCCAGCCCTTCGCGACAACGATCTCCTCGTCTGCCTTGTCGTCGCCGTCCGTGTCCACGATCAGCGAGACCTTGCCTTTGGAAGCAACGAAAAGGCCGTTACCTTTGGCATAGCCTTTCGGCGTAAGCGCTATGCCGATGGGCCCGCGAATGCCGGTCTTGTTTTCCCAAAAGACCTGGGCACGGTCTTCGAGGCCGTCGCCGTCGGAATCGGATAAGAGATAGACGTTGCCGTTGTAACCGAGTGCGACGAGCTTGCCGTCGTGACGATAGCGAAGGTTGTTCAGGTTAGGCAGATCGACCGGCACTTCTCGGACAGTGAAGCCTGGAACAAGCATTTGCACTTGCGGCGAATCGGCGACCGGCTTGAGAAGCTTGCCCAGGTGGCCGCGTTTGGCCGCCGTCAAGGCGGCGAGCTTGTCGTACTTGGCGCGCAAATGAGCCGCCAGCCCTTTTTGTTCCTTCTCGGACAGGTCGCGATCGAATAGGAGCACCTCCGCGTATTCGCCGTCGAAGAAGCCGCGCGCCCAAGGAGCTTCCGGCCCATTGTTGTAGTGGCGCGCGCCGACGAAGAGTTGGTCCGCTTTCAGCGTCCCTTTCTTGTGCGCCCTCGCGCCGGTGGTTTGACCGTCCACGGCGAGTTGCACGCCCATTTGCCTGGGCTGGCGATGGACTTCGATGACGCGCAACTCGCGGAACGGATGCGGCTTCTTAAGCAGATTCTGGAAACCGCCGAAGCCCGCGCCTTCGACATTGATGGTCTCGAAGAGCGCCGAGCTGAACGGGCCTTGATCGATGTTGAATCCCGTCATGTAATCGTTCTTGCCGTTCTCGGTGAAAGCGAACAGACCGGAAAACTCGCCGGGGTTGCTGTAAGGGGCAGCAACCAAATACAGCGAGAAATTCTCGAAGTCGCGGCCGAGACCGTTGCGAGTGAAGAAGTGCTTGCCTTCGAAGCGGACGAGGCCCAGCGAACCCAGATCGACAAATCGGGGCTGCATTCCTTGCGCGGGCTGAACAAAATGCAGCTTGTTGCCCGAGCCGTCGTACCAAACGTCCATGGCGGCATCGTGGGTGAGCGTTCGGCCATGCTCCTGCCAGGCTGCCTTCTGTCGCGTGGCATCGAGCCAGAGGACGAGGCCGTCGGGCATTTTGTAACCCGTGTCGGCCCATTTCTCAGCGGCTGGCGCAGGGGCTTGTGCGAACAATAGCGCGGCAGCGGCGAAGCAGAATCTCTTCATGAATAGAATCCACCTGTTCGGAATAAGTCTTCCTCTGTCATAGTGTCTTTCGAAAACGGTTGCCAGGAGAATTTGATGGTTCCGCATCTGTTGCCCGAGGATGAGCACAATCGAGCGCTCGAGCGAATCACTCACCCATCGGACTGGGTCAATCCGACGCCGCGGCCGCGCTATCATCTGGTGGTCGTCGGCGCGGGCACGGCGGGGTTGGTGAGCGCGGCCGGCGCGGCGGGCTTGGGCGCCAAAGTGGCCTTGGTAGAGCGCGGCTTGATGGGCGGCGACTGCCTCAACTTCGGATGCGTGCCGTCCAAAGCGCTCTTACGATGCGCGCGGGCGGCGGCCGATGTGCGCGACGCCGCCGGCTTTGGCATCCACACCAACGGCGCGGCCCGCGTCGATTTTGCCGACGTCATGGAACGCATGCGCCGGCTGCGCGCCGCCATCGCTCCCCATGATTCAGCCGAACGCTTTCGCAGTCTTGGCATCGATGTTTTTCTCGGACAAGCGCGTTTTGTCAGTCCGAGCACTTTGACGGTTGGTAAGCATTCTCTGAACTTTCGGCGAGCCATCATCGCGACCGGTGGCCGGCCTGCGCATCCCGAAATCGTTGGCTTGGAGGATGCCGGCTATTTGACGAATGAGACCGTGTTTTCGTTAACCGAATTGCCCAAGCGCTTGGCGGTCGTCGGGGCCGGGCCCATTGGCTGTGAATTGGCGCAAGCGTTTGCCCGCTTCGGATCCAAGGTGTCCTTGATCGCCAATCACGAGCGCATCATGCCGCGCGACGAACCGCAGGCCGTCCGCATGGTCGAGGAAGCCCTTCGCCGCGACGGCGTGGAGATTCATTTTGCGACTGAGTTGCTGCGCGTCACGCACGACAACAACGGAAGACACTTGCATCTCCGACAGCGCGAACAAGATAAACAGCTTTCGGTGGATGCGATACTGGTCGGAGTGGGCCGGTCGCCAAACGTCGAAGGTCTGGGGTTTGAAGACGCTGGCATCGCTTTCGATACCAAAGAAGGCGTTCACGTCAACGACCGCTTGCGCACGTCCAACAGCCGAGTCTACGCGGCCGGCGACATCTGCTCGCGCTACAAGTTCACGCATGCCGCCGACGCCATGGCCCGCATTGCCGTGCAAAACGCGCTGTTCCCGTTTCCGAAGGCCAAGGCCAGCGCGCTCACGATTCCACATTGCACCTACACCGACCCGGAAATCGCGCAAGTGGGACTGACGCCGGCGGAAGCCGAGCGGCGCGGCAGCGCCATGGACACGTTTACTCAACGATTCGACGACGTGGACCGGGCGGTCCTCGACGGCGAAACGGAAGGCTTCGTTCAGATCCACGTTAAGCGCGGCACCGACCGCATTGTCGGCGGCACGATCGTTGCGCGCCACGCCGGCGACATGATCGCACTCATCACAACTGCCATGGTGCACAAGATCGACTTACGCGGACTGGCGAAAGTCATCTTCCCGTATCCGACACAAAGCGAGGCCGTCAAGCGAATTGCCGACGCGTACAATCGCACGCGCCTCACGCCATCGGCAAAGTGGCTGCTGCAAAAATGGTTCGCATGGACATAGCTTCAAACTCACCACAGAGACACAGAGATCACTGAGAAAGCACACGGAAGAGTGTATCCGTGCTTTCCGTGCAATCCGTGGTTAATGAATTGACAACCAAGGGACGCCTTATAACTTCTCTGCATGAAAAAGCACGCCAAAGATGCCAAGTATCTGCACAAGATCAGCCACAAGCGCATCGATCCGCCGGCGCTTTCGGGCCGGACAGGCCTGCCCGCGTTAATCGAGGAAGCGTTCCTTTCCTACAACGCCGGCCGTCTGCGCGAAGCGTGCCGGCTTTTCACCACGCGCTTTCTCGACGAGAAGACCACAGTCGGCCTGTCGCTCTCCGGCGCGCTGTCCCCCGCCGGCCTGTGCATCTCCTGTTTGGTGCCGCTCGTCGAAGCCGGCTTTATCGATTGGATCGTCAGCACGGGCGCGAACCTCTACCACGACACGCACTTCGCGCTCAACATGGACATGCACCAGGCGCGGCCGGGCCTGAACGACCTTGAACTGCGCAAGCATCAGGTCATCCGCATCTACGACATCGTCTTCGATTACGAGAACCTGCTCGGCACCGACCGTTTCTACCGCACCCTGTGCCGCGGCGACGCTTTTCAGAAAAACCTGAGCACGGCGGAGTTCCATTATCTCGCCGGCAAATACCTGGCCGCCCGCGAAGACGAGCAGGGCGGCCGGCATCGCAGCCTGATGGCCGCCGCCTACCGCTGCGGCGTGCCCATTTTCACGTCATCGCCCGGCGACAGTTCCATCGGCATGAACCTCGCCGCCCTGCAACTCGAAGGCTCCAAGCTGCGCATCGATCCCCTGCGCGACGTGAACCAAAGCGCCGCCGTCGTCTGGGACGCCAAGCGCGCGGGCCGCAGCGGCGTGTTCATCCTGGGCGGCGGCTCGCCCAAAAACTTCATCCTGCAAACCGAACCGCAAATCCAGGAGGTGCTTGGCCTGGACGAAGCCGGCCACGACTACTTCCTGCAAGTCACCGACGCCCGCCCCGACACCGGCGGCCTCTCCGGCGCGACCCCGCAGGAAGCGATGACCTGGGGCAAAGTCGATCCCGACATGCTCCCCGACACGGTCACCTGTTACCTTGACTCGACAGTGTTTTTGCCGCTCTTGACCGTGTACGCACTGGCGACTCATGCCCCGCGCCAACAACGCCGGCTGATGGATCGCCTCGCGGACTTGACGCGCGAACTGGAGAAGGCGTATGGCGCGACGCGGAAGAATCGGAAGGAATAACGTCGCCTCACTGCTTCGGGCGTGCACTCTTAATATATACAAATTTACACTTAAGATTGCGCAAAGCGTGCAGAGAGTAGCGCACAAACAACTAAGGTGATTCAAATAATTAGCGCTGCGTACGCTTGGTCTTGATCTGTTTGTCTACAATAAAAGTGTAGCCGCGCTCAATGCAAATGCACTGTCCGCGTGGCGGGAAAAAATCGGAAAAATTGACTTAGATTCCCCGGTTTCCTCGATCATAATGGTTGAGAGTTGTCGCCGGGTAACGTAGAGTAAAGACAAGGAGACCAGGTAGACCTCGAACCCCCCCGGAAGCGTCGCGCTTCCGTTAACTCTAACGCCCACTTATCGTTGCACACGCCGGCCAGTTCTAGCAGACGGACCGGTTCGGGTTTGCGGTCGCCTCTCCCCAGAGTAGTCGCCACACGCTCCGCGTGGGCGCTCCCCCGTTGAAGGAGCATCTATGTCTGCTGCCGCTTCCCCCGCTGGCCAAGCCGGCCAGCCTGGCCAGAAACCCCTCGAAACTCTGGACTCGGCGGTCATTCGATTTTGCGGCGATTCTGGCGACGGCATGCAGGTAGTGGGCACTCAGTTCACCAACGTCTCGGCGGCCTTCGGCAACGATGTCAGCACCCTGCCCGACTTCCCGGCCGAAATCCGTGCCCCCGCCGGAACCCTCGCGGGCGTGTCCGGTTATCAGCTGCACTTTTCCAGCACCGACATCTTCACGCCCGGCGACCAGGTGGACACGCTGGTGGTGATGAACCCGGCCGCGTTCAAGACCAACGTCAGCGATCTCAAGCGCGGCGGCACGCTCATCATCAACGAGGACGAATTCGATACTTCCAATTTGAACAAAGCCGGATATGAAAGCGATCCGGTCCAAGACGATATCGTCAAGTCGCGCTACTTCTTGCACAAGGTGCCGATGACGCGGCTGACTCGTGATTCGGTCGCTGGTCTGGGCCTGTCGCCGAAGGACTCAGCGCGGTGCAAGAACTTCTTTTCGCTGGGCCTGGTCTATTGGCTTTATGACCGCGAGATGAAATCCACCGAGGACTGGATTCACGATAAATTCAAAAAGAATCCGTCGATCGCCGAAGCAAACATTCGAGCGCTCAAGGCAGGCTATAACTACGGTTTCTCGACGGAAGCATTCACCAAGCACTATCAAGTGCCCAAGGCGAAATTGGCGCCCGGCAAATATCGCAAGATCACAGGCAACGAAGCGACCGCTTGGGGACTCGTGACCGCCGCCAAGCGCGCTGGCAAATCGCTGTTCTTTTCCGGTTATCCCATCACGCCGGCGAGCGACATCTTGCACGAACTTTCGATGATGAAGAAGTTCCGCGTCCGCACCTTCCAGGCGGAGGACGAGATCGCCGCGATGGCTTCGGTGTGCGGCGCCGCCTTCGCGGGCGAGATCGCGGTGTCAGCGTCGAGCGGTCCGGGTATCTGCCTCAAAGGCGAGGCGCTTGGTCTTGGGATCATGACCGAATTGCCGATGGTCATCATCGACGTGCAGCGCGGCGGGCCGAGCACCGGCTTGCCGACCAAGACCGAGCAAGCGGACCTGCTCTTGGCCATGTTTGGCCGCAACAGCGACAGTCCGATTCCGATTGTCGCCGCCTGCAGTCCGGGCGACTGCTTCTGGATGGCGCAAGAGGCGGTCCGCATCGCCATCGAATTCATGACACCGGTTTTCCTCTTGACCGACGGCTATCTGGCCAACGGCGCCGAGCCGATGATCATTCCCAGGATGGCAGACCTGCCGCCCTTCAAGGTCGTTCATCCGGCAGGAAAAAAGAGCAATGGCGAGTTTGTTTCCGAGAACGGTCAAAATGGCGAGCACAAAGAATTCTTGCCGTACCTGCGCAATGAAAAGATGGCGCGGCCGTGGGCGATTCCAGGCACGCCGGGTTTGGAGCATCGCATCGGCGGCCTGGAAAAGTCGGATATCACGGGCAACGTCGATTACGCGCCGGCCAACCACTTCAAGATGGTGATGAACCGCGTCAACAAAGTCGCCGGCATCGCCAACCACATACCGTTGCAGGAAGTGGAAGGCCCGGCATCGGGCAAGCTGCTGGTTCTGAGCTGGGGCGGCACCTACGGCTCCGTCCGATCGGGGGTGCAAGAAGCCCAGGCCAAGGGACAATCAGTGGCTCACGCTCACTTGCGCTACATGAATCCGTTCCCGCGCAATCTGGGCGACATCGTCAAGCGCTATGAAAAAGTGCTGATCCCGGAGCTGAACACCGGCAATCTGCGTCTCCTCATCCGAGCCAACTTCCTTGTGGACGCGGTGGGTCTCAACAAGATTGCCGGCAAGCCGTTCTTGGTGAGCGAGATCACGCAAAAGATCGACGAGATGTTGAGGTAGGACGGGTCTCCAGGCCCGTCCCGGACGGCCCGGGAGAGCCGTCCTACAAGTTTGGAAAGGTCTGATTCGATGAGTTCGCAATCGGTGAAGCCCTCACCCAGTCTGCCAGTGCTGCAACCGAAGGATTTCGCCAGCGATCAGGAAATCCGCTGGTGCCCGCGCTGCGGCGATTACTCGATTCTCGCCCAGATGAAGAAGGTCCTGCCGACTTTGGGCATCCCGCGCGAGAAGTTCGTGTTCGTGTCCGGCATCGGCTGCTCGAGCCGCTTCCCGTACTACATGAATACGTACGGTTTTCACAGCATCCACGGCCGGGCCCCCGCCATCGCCACCGGCATCAAGCTGTCGCGCCCGGACTTGCAAGTTTGGGTCATCACCGGCGACGGCGACGCGCTGTCCATCGGCGGCAACCATTTAATGCACGCCCTGCGCCGCAACATCGATCTCAAGATCATCCTTTTTAACAACCAGATTTACGGTTTGACCAAGGGTCAATACTCGCCCACCAGCCCGCTCGGCCAAAAGACCAAGAGCACGCCCTATGGCTCCGTCGATAGCCCGGTGACGCCCCTGTGCGTGGCGCTCGGCTCCGAGGCGACCTTTGTGGCTCGCTCGGTGGACGTGGACATCAAGCACCTGACCTACGTGCTCGAACGCGCCGCCCATCACAAAGGCGCGGCGTTTGTCGAGATCTATCAAGACTGCAACGTCTTCAACTCGGGCGCGTTCCTCTACGCCTCTGACCGCGACGTCAAATCCGACCACATCATCTACGCCGAGCACGGCAAACCACTAATCTTTGGCAAGGACGGCAAGAAGGGCGTTCGCCTCAACAACATGCGGCCCGAGATCGTCGAACTGGGCAAAGGGATCAACGTGGACGACCTCTTGTTCCACGATGAGAAGGCCCCGGACCCGGCCCTGGCGTTCCTCCTCGCGCGCATGCGGCAACCCGAATACCCCGAGCCAATGGGCGTGCTCCGCGCCATCGAGAAGCCGACCTACGACCAGGCCGTGAACGCCCAGATAGACAACGCCATCGCCAAGGGCGGCGAGGGCGACCTCGACGCGCTATTCAACAGCGGCGATACGTGGGTGGTGGAATAGGCGGCAGTGCGGCACGTTTCAATCGTCCCGCCAACAGCCAACCGCACTGCAAACGAACTCACTATTCGCGCCCGTTGTCTTGTGACTGAGCATTCGCAATTTGATCCGTTCCAGCGCCGACCTCTCACGCCCGGTGAGCGCTGGCTGGGCATCGGCATCTTTCTGTTTTCTCTTCCGCATTTCCTCGCGGGCGGACCATTCCCATTCGGGCATCATGCGCGGATTCGATCCGATGCAAAAATCTGGATGGACATTGCTGTGATGACCGTTGCCGGCGGCGTGATAGTCACTCATGGCGCCGTACTCTTGAGAACCGCAATTCGATTCCTCACGCGCAAGCCGTTTTCAATGATTCTGATTTGGGTATCGTCGGTCTTATTCACGCTAATGGGCATCGGTCTTGTGACTTATGTTTCGGCTGACAACCCTGTTGAGCAAGAAAGGGCGGTAGTCATCTTTATGTTCGGCGGCGTGCTCTCCATTTTCGTGGCCGGCAACATCTTGATCCTGTGGAATTTGCGCAGGAGTTAGTTTTCTTGCGGAATCACGCGTACGATTGAAAGCGCTCAATCGCCTCTCGAAGCAACTTCAGGAAGGTCCGACCGGCAGGAGCATGCAACAGATTCGAGGGCGCGAAGCGCCAGTCCAAAGGAACATGCAATCGGCCGAATGCATCTTCCCAAGGATACTCGCAATTGTCGGGCCGCTGTCCGCCGCGCTTAACGGCCGGCGCCAGCATCTCAAATCTCGCGTGCCAGATGTCGAACGTGGCGGAGAATCCAGACGGCCGTTTTTCCCCGTGCGCCCACGACAGCCATCTGCTGCCTAATCACGATGGGCAGGTTCTTCGAGACATACGCATGACTGGTTTGAAGCTCTTTTGGATCAGAGCCACGCGAACAGAGGTGTGCCTTTGTCAGTTTTTCACAGGCCATCTGCAGGAAAAGCAGCTGGTGGCATTCCGGAACGTCGCTCAGTTCATGCAGTAGATCCCATGTACGTAAATCAGCGGCCGCCTGCCGGGCATAGGCTTTGGCCCACTCGACGAAAACAGTCATGGTCGAAGTTTCCGTCGCGGTTTCGGCAACAAATCGCCGAGCGTCCAGCCGTTGGGCAGCGGCAATTCGCGGCGCTTAATTCGTTGGAACTCGGCCGGCGTCACCTCAATGATTATCGAAGGGAAATGTATGCCATGGGCCGGCGCCGGTCCGAAATGTAGCGGCATGATGCCGGTGGGAATCGTATGGCGATTGACTTCCAAAAGCTTGATCGGTTCTTCGGGGCGCGACTCCGCGTCGGCCGCGCCGGTGATGCGAAAAATGTGTGTGATGCCTTGCTCCACGCGATAGTGAGCGTCAGCGAGTTTTCGCGTTTCTTGTTGTTTTGTTGACAATTGCATTTTCCCGTTTCCAGATTTGGTCGATGTCGACTCGCTCCATGTATTGTAGACCATGTCGCTTTGGTTAGCATTCAGCGAAGGGTGTGCGTCTTTTACTTGGGTGACTTTCACGCGGCGACTCGGTGAGGCTGGGACCAGAAGCCGTCCCAGAGGTCGGTGCCACTGACGTACAGGGCG
>JAKEFD010000281.1 GCA_022616245.1 Gemmataceae bacterium | reverse complement strand
GGTTCCTTTTCCTTGCGCTCGCGCAGGCGTGTGGCCTTGCCAACCCGGTCGCGCAAATAGTACAACTTGGCGCGGCGAACCCGGCCCGTGCGCTTCATTTCCACCTTGGCGATCTTGGGCGAGTGCAGCGGGAACGTGCGCTCCACGCCTTCGCCTTGCACGATGCGGCGCACCGAAAACATGGCCCGCATGCCTTCGCCGCGCATCGAAATGACCGTGCCCGAAAACACCTGGACGCGCTCTTTTTCGCCTTCCAGAATCCGCTGGTGCACATCGACCTGATCGCCGATGTCGAACTCCGGCACGTCGCTGCCTTTTTTGAGCTGGCCCTCCTCGACGAGGCCGATCAGTCTATTCTTCATGACTATCTCCTGTGCTTGTTGGTTGCTTGTTCCCTTGTAATTTCCCTCGCTCGCGCGTCGGGCTATTGTGATTTTGTTTTGCTGCGGGCCGCCGACTGCTCTTTCCGCCATTGCGCGACCGCGGGATGGTTGCCGCTTACGAGCACTTCCGGAACTTCCATGCCGCGAAACACGCGCGGCCTGGTATACTGCGGGTATTCAATCCGGCCCGGCACGCTGTGTGACTCGTCGGCCACGCTCTGTTCATCGCCCAATACGCCAGGGACATAGCGAACCACAGCGTCAATCAGCACCATGGCAGGCACTTCGCCGCCGTTGCAGACAAAGTCGCCGATCGAAATCTCGCGCGGCTTGAGTCCCAGGCGAATCCGCTCGTCAAAACCTTCATAGCGCCCGCACAAAAGCAACAGTCGCTTGTGCTGTGCCAAGTCCTGGACCACGCTTTGGGTCAGTCGCTCTCCGCTCGGCGTGAGCATGACAAGTAGGCCTGGTTCCGCGGTTTCTTGTTGCAACGCTTCGACCGCGTCGAAAACCGGTTCACACGCCAGCACCATGCCCGGCCCGCCGCCGAAGGGCCGATCGTCCACGCTCTTGTGCTTGCCCTTGGCCCAGTCCCGGATGTTCCACAGCCGTATGTCCACATGGCCGTTGTCGATGGCCAGCTTCAGAATGCTCTGCGTCAGGTATCCTTGGAAGATCTCCGGAAACAGAGTTAGCACATCGAAACGCATGGCATCGCCCGGTCAAGCTGTCGGCGCCTGCGCTGCCTGCGCCGCCGCTTCTTCAGCCTTCTTCATGAATTTGTTCAGCAGGACCGTGACGCGCTCGGATGCCAGGGCGCCCACGCTTTGCCAATACTTGATCCGGTCCGGCTTCAGCGTGACGCGCGCGTCTTTGTTTTTCATCATGGGGTCGTAGGTGCCGAGTTCCTCGAGCACCCGGCCGTCGCGCGGCTGCCGCGAGTCGATCGCCACGATCCTAAAACATGGCCGATGCTTTCGGCCAATCATTTTCATGCGAATGCGTACTGCCACGATTACACCTCACAAGATTGCATTTACTTTGCATCATACTAGGCCAAGAGAAAACTTGATCGCTCTTCCAACACTGTCTAAGTCTTTTGGATCCAACCTGCCAACCGGGCGGGACGTGAATCTCCCCTTATCCAATGCTCGAAGTTGATGACATTGGAACACCGTAGTTGCGGTCAAGCCGTTCATAGAACTCGGCTTCACCGAAACCAAGTTGGGGGCACCGGAGAATTCCGTCGAGGTTCCGGGCGCCACCGTAACCGTGAGTGGTTTCTCGTTGATGTCATAGACGGATACGACAACGACGGGGCGCGTTTTGTAGCCTCCCATTTCCTTGCCAAAAACAGGATCCAAGTAAACAAAATAGATTTCACCACGCAGAATCTTCATGTCCGACCCACCTCAAGGACGTGCGCTCATTCTTCTTCTTCAACGCCCTGAAAGGACTCGGACACTATCTTGCCGTAGCCGCTCACCATTGGCCGCCAACCGCGCTTTTTCGCCGCTTTGAAGTCGAAAAGATCCAGTTTCAGCTCACTCACGTCATGGGCGATGCCGCCCATGATCGAAAGAAACGTTACGCCATTTCGGATGCCGTAATCGATGAACCCCTTCAAATCTTCAAGGAATTCGGACTCTTCCTGAGACAACAAGCCAGATTGGCTGGTGCGACGCTTTTTTAAGGCGCTGATTCTTGACGACCAACCCCGTTTCTTGGCGGCGCGCAAATCGAAACGTGCACTCCCTAATTCGTGCAGGTCCTCGGTAATGATCTCCATGGTGGAAAACAAAGGAGTTTTATGCTTGACGCAGTCGTCGAGCCCCTCTCTGAACTCCTCAAGGTATTGAGTCTCCTCTTTTGACAAAGGAGTTTCAACCCAAGGCGGATTCTTCATGGCTTGCCCTCTTTCTGGGAGGTTGGAGCTTTCCAGTCTTAGCAGGCAGTATTACCTTCGCTTGTCTTGTTTTCTTTTCTTCTTGCGCTCGTCGGCGCGTTCCTTCGGACTCTTGCGGTGACCGGTGCCGATCTTGGTTTTGGGCATCATCGCGCCCGGGTCGAACATGCCCGACTTGCCCATGCCCATGATCATTTTCATGCGCTGCCACATGCTC
Source organism: Gemmataceae bacterium (assembly GCA_022616245.1). Classification (GTDB taxonomy): domain Bacteria; phylum Planctomycetota; class Planctomycetia; order Gemmatales; family Gemmataceae; genus JAKEFD01. The sequence continues at coordinate 12,577 of JAKEFD010000281.1, read as the reverse complement.
ATTTGCGCCATCTGCCGCATGATCGCCCGCACCTGGTCGAACTGATTCAAGAACTGCTTGACTTCGTGCGGCTGCGTGCCGCTGCCATCGGCGATTCGGCGGCGTCGGCTGAGGTCGATCAGGTCCGGGTCGCGCCGCTCCTTCTTGGTCATCGAATCGATCATGCCCTGGATGCGGCGAACCGCCACATCGGGGTCTTCGCCTTCAGGAATCATCTGGCCCATGCCCGGCATCTGGGCCATGAGCTCTTTCATGTTGCCCATCTTGGCGATGGTCTCGAACTGCTTGCGGAAATCGTCGAGCGTGAAGTTGCCTTTTTCGAGTTTCTCTTGTTGTTTCTGAATCTCTTCCTGTGAAAGCTGCTGCTGAACGCGCTGGACTTTCTCCACGATGCCCATGATGTCGCCGTGGCCCAGGATGCGCTGGGCCATGCGGTCGGGGTGGAATTCCTCCAGGGCTTGGAGCTTTTCGCCGACGCCGATGTATTTGATCGGGACCTTGGTGACTTCCTTGATGGACAGGGCCGCGCCGCCGCGGGCGTCGCCGTCGAGCTTGGTGAGGATGACGCCGTTGAGGTCGAGCGCGTCGTTGAACGCCTTGGAGCTGTTGACCGCGTCCTGGCCGGTCATGGCGTCGCAGACGAGGAAGACGTCGTCCGGTTTGACGAGCCGGTCGATCTGCTTCAGCTCGTCCATGGGCATTTCGGCGATGTGCAATCGGCCGGCGGTGTCGAGAATGACCGTGTCGAGCAACGTTTTTTTGGCGTGCGTGAGCGCGTTCTGGCAAACCGAGATGGGATTCGGGCCTTTGCCGCCCGGAACTGCGGCCCCTTCGCTGTACACCGCGATGCCCAGCTGCTCGCCGAGCACTTTGAGCTGATCGACGGCGGCGGGACGCTGCAAGTCGGCGGCGACCAGCATCGGCTTGCGGCCTAACTTGTCGCGCAGCAAGAGAGCGAGTTTGCCGGCAGTCGTCGTCTTGCCGCTGCCCTGCAAGCCGCACAGCATGATCACCGTCGGCCGATCCTTGGCGAAATGGAAACGATGATCGACCGGGCCCATGAGCTGGGCCAGCTCGGTGTAGATAATCTGGATGATCTGTTCGCTGGGGTCAAGCGAGCGGAGCACTTCTTTGCCGAGGGCGGTCTGTGTTACGCGTTCAATGAATTCGTTGGCGACGTTGAAGTTGACGTCTGCTTCTAAAAGGGCGGTGCGGACTTGGCGCAGTCCGTCGCGCATGTTGGCTTCGGTCAGCCGGCCCCGGCCGCGCAGCATTTTCAGCGCATCGGTCAGTCCGCGGGTGATGGTCTCAAACATAAACCCAGCCCCAACTTACGATCCAATGGACGGCCGCAAGTCAACGTTCGGCGTGAACTCTTGATTATAGAAAACTGTGCTCTTGCCTGCAATGTGCCCTTACGAAGCAATCCGGTTTACAACCGGAGGAGAGTGGTAAGGATAGACGCCACAAACCCCAGCCGGGACAGTCCGACTGGGGTTCGTGCAATGAGCCTTTCCGCGCGTAAGGTTATTCAATCTTGAGGACAAGGTCACTAACGTCCTTGTTAGGTATGGTAACATCAAGCGGGGAATCTGGGTTCTGATACTTCAATGGGATCTTCTTATTCTGCTCCTTCGAGCCCGTTAGCATGACACAGTACTTCCCCGGCCGAGCGCCCTCGATGTCCCCGCCGCTCATGGTCAAGGTAAACGTCCCGTCTTTCTTGCTAATTGCGAGTGGGTAATCGAGACTGACGACGCGCGGCTCGGAGGAGCCAGTAGAGTGACCGACCTTGAAGCTGTCGACGTTTTCGGTGGGAAAAAAGCGGATATTGATCGCAGGCACCGGCTTTCCTTGTGCATCCACCACTTTCCCAGACACCTTGACATAGACCCGGGCACTGGACCTGCTGCATCCTGGAAGCACGCTCACCAATACTAACATGAACAAGCAAACGCTCAACAACGGTAATGACTTCATGTCTTCGTTACTCCTGACTAGGCTCGCCGCTGTTGGGCGTCACCGCGGACCAGAAAACCGATTCGGAAACGGACGGGGAGTAAGTTCGCACATGGCCGTCGAACATGGCGACCAGAAGACCTTGCGCTTGCGTCGCCTGGAGAACCCGCCCATCGGACTTCTCAAAGGTCGGGGCGCCCTGAAATGTCGTCCCAGGCCGCGAGGCAACCGTCCGGCCGTCCCTTGTCACAGGGACGACGTCCTTCCAGTACGGGTCGGCAAAGGTCCCGCTTCGACTACTGATGTAATAATCAGCCGGCTGCGACTGGTCGGCAGGAAAAATGAACATGTAGAGTGAGAAATTATTCCTGTTCGAGCAGAGAGCATAGCGCTGTGAGACGGCTATCGTGTTGGTGGTGCCATCTCTGAACGTGCTCGTCAAGCTGGGGGAACCCATGAAGGCCTGCATGTTGACCACGTAACTCGTGGGCCCGCTTTCAAGACCAAGTGGGTGCAGATTCACGATTGTCGGGTCCGTCGGAGATAGGTACATCTTGATCAGCGCGTGTTTGACTCTAAACCTGGCCTGTTCCGCGTAGGGCGCAGGCACGCCAGGCTCCAAAAAGGGAAGAATGTTGTACAAGGGATGAGTATTCCCCAGATAGCTGTCGGTCACAAGGCTATGCACTTTCGGGCCAGGCAAGCGGCTATTCTTGACGCTGGCATAGTTGTGTAAGCCGGTCATTATCTGGCGAAGGTTGTTTTCATCTTCGGCACGCGCCGCACGGGCGCGTACCGACTGCACGGCCGGAATCAAGAGGCCCATCAGCACGGCAATGATTGCGATGACCACAATTACTTCAACAAGCGTTAGGCCATTCCGGGCACGCATGTTCATCCTCCAGACGAGCCCCATTGGGTCGCGGCAACCGTTCACCGCGCTTTTCCCTGCCGAACGCGGCGAACGATTGCGGTGAATCCTAGCAAAGGGACTGCGAGTTGGTCAAGGCGGGGATAAGCCATACTGCGCAATCAATTCGCGACTTTGAGCCTGTGAATTAAGGAAAGGTTTTCTGAAAGTCGGTGTTCGGTATGCTATTCGGCGTCCAGGGGTCAGCCGGATTCAGCTTGTACTGATAATTCATGACTGCGTAAACACGATAGGTATTTCCGCCCTGCATCTGAATCCAGCCGAGCGCTGACCAGTTAGGCATGGTTGCCCCAGCTGTCTGCTCTTGCTTCGGGGTAAAACTCGTCCAGACGCCTCCGCTTAGATATTGGAGCTCCACCTTTATTGAATTGAGCTGTATCTGCGCCCCGCCGAAGGCAGTCAGCGAATACCCTCCCGCCGGGGTCATGTAGTTCCCCTGGATTTTGTTTGTGCCGCTGGTGCTTTTGGCGGCGTCAAAGGATGCCGCAGCGCCTTGAGCTGACGCGAGGCTCGGCACGGCCAGTGCCGTAAGGATCGCGATCAACAAGATTGCCGACTTAGTAAATAGGACGCTTCGGCAGCGGAAGTGGCACATGGAGAATCCTCCTCGGTGAAAAGGGCGAACTCTCGGTGGAAATGGTGAAGTGGTGATGAGTGTGAACCTCTCCGTGGTAATTGTCAAGAAGAAAAATCTCCGAACAGTCCGCGCCGACACGCCTGGCTACTCAAACAAACGGCTCACCGATTCGTTGAAATGGATGCGCTTAATCGCATCGGCAAGCAGCGGGGCGACAGAAAGCACTTTGATGTTGGGCAACTGCTTTTCCGGGGTGAGCGGGATGCTGTCAGTGATGACGATTTGCTTGAGCGGTGCTTCGCGCAGGCGCTGAATCGCCTCGCCGCACAGGACTCCGTGGGTGGCGCAGGCATAGATTTCACGGGCGCCGTTAATCTTGGCGATATGGGCAGCGCCGACGACGCTGCCGGCCGTCGAGATCATGTCGTCGAAGATGACAGCGACCTTGTTGTCGAGGGTGCTGCCGATCAGGTTAGCCTGCTGCGTCTGCGTGGCGCTGGAGCGGCGCTTATCGACAATGGCGATGGCGCCGCCCAGTTTCTTTTGATGGCGCAGGGCACGCTTGATGCTGCCTTCATCCGGGCTCAGGACGACGAAGTCTTGCGGCGGAATTCTTAGCTGGCGAATGTACTCGTCGATGACCGGCCCGGCGAACAAGTGGTCCAGCGGAATATCGAAGAAGCCTTGAATCTGGGCGGCGTGCAGGTCCAGGGCCAAGACGCGATGGCAGCCGGCGACCGTCAACAGGTTGGCGACCAGCTTCGCGGTGATGGGCACGCGGCCGACGTCTTTGCGGTCCTGGCGGGCGTAGCCGTAATAGGGCAAGACGGCAGTGATGCGCGCGGCGCTGGCGCGCTTCAAGCTGTCGAGGATGATCAACAGCTCCATGATGTTTTCGTTCACGGGCGGGCAGGTCGGCTGCACCACGAACACATCCCGACCGCGCACGTCCTCGTCGATGCGTGCCAGAAACTCGCCGTCGGGGAAGTTTTGCAGGGTGATCTTGCCGAGCTGATCGCCCAGGCATTGCGCGATCTTCTCCGCCAGCGGCACGTTGGCCCGGCCGCTGAATACTTTGAGCTGGTTGTTGTTGTTCATGCCGGCCGCCTTGCGGGAATCTGTCCTGGGGATAGGGTAGGGATTTTTAAGATTGCGTGAAGGCGGGTCTTAACCGCAGAGGCGCAGAGGAACGCAGAGAAAACAGGAAAGAAGAACAAAGAATGCGTTGTCGAGACCAAGCGGCGCACAGACAGCGTGGCTCATTCTTTCTTTGCCTTTCTACTTTTTTCTCTGCGTTCCTCTGCGCCTCCGCGGTTAATTGAGCATTCTTTTCCGATTCTTTCCTCAAATCTCCTCGACGTAGTTGTTCACCACACGCTTGATTCCGTCCTTCAGTACTACGACGTGGAAATTGATCAACAGGCCGACTTGAAGTTGCAAAAGCCTTAAGTGTGAGAGGATTTGTGCTTCGTCGACAGGAAGCAAGGCTTGTTTGGCTTTCGCTTCAACGATCACGCTGCCCTCTACCAACAAATCGGCTCTGAATCCGCATTCCATGTGCACTTCCTCGTAAATCACGGGAATGGGCTTCTCGCGCTCGACGCGCAGACCAAGTTTTTGCAACTCGTACGCCAGACACGCTTGATAGGCGGATTCCAACAAACCCGGGCCGAGCGCCTTGTGAACTTTGATGGCAGCGCCAATGATGATGCCGGTCAGTTCGTTGAGCGTCATGATTCATCTCCTTGTGAGTATTTGGAGGACTCTGTCCTTCTAACTTTCTCTTCTCTGCGTTCCTCCGCGCCTCCGCGGTTATTGCGTTTCGCCCTCACAGTATCCCCGCCTTCTCTCCCACTTTCTAACTTTCTTTTCTCTGCGTTTCTCTGCGCCTCCGCGGTTAAGTATCATGCCTCCGCGGTCAAATAAACTCCAACACGACTTGGCAAGCGTCCCTGCGCGTGGGAGAATACTCCAAGGGGAAGCATCTCTTACGAAACGGCATCCATGGCGGCACCTCTTTCTGAACGGCAACGGCAAGCGCTCCGCGATTTCAAGCAGGCGGCGGCGGCGCGGGCCCGGCAGGAAATCGAAACGGAAACCAGTTACAAAGAGCGCACGCACGCTTTGGAGCGCGATTTCCAGGAGCGCACCAGCGACATCGAGCGCTCCTATCGTGATGGAATCGCCGATCTGCAAACCACCACGGACCAGACGCGCGCGCGGCTGCTTCAAGAGGCCCTGACACAGGAGCGCACTGCCAGAAAGACTTTCGAAAAGGCCAAGCGCGATGCCGCTCACGCCTATGCGGAAGCCAAGGAACAGACGCTGGCGGACTTCAAGGAGACACGCTGGACCGTCACCACCATGTTCGACGCGGGCCGCAAAGTGGCGCGCGATCAGCTCAATGAGGCGCACGTTCGCGCGAAAACCGCCGTCGAGCAACTAGCCGCGCAGCAGCAAGAAGCCCTCGAGCTCTTGCAGTTCTGGCAGTTCGCCAATGAATTGCCCGCGAAGAAACAAGCCAGTCCGGCCGCCCAGGCCGCCGATCCCTGGCAAGGCCTGCAAACTTGCGCCACCCAGGCGAATAGCTGCCTGGCATACCTCAAGGCGCTGTCGCTGCCGAAATACGTGCGCGGCGCCCTTCCCTATCTCGTTTTGTGTCTCGTCTGGCTCCTCCTGTCCTTGCCGGCGCTCGTCGTATCCGAATGGTACTATTGGCTCGCGGCCACCACCCTCACCGTTTGGCCCATCGGCCTCTTGGTGCGCTGGTGGCTCGTGGTCCGCGCCCGCGCGCAAGCCGTCTTCCTGTGGAGCGGCCTGGCGCAAGCGATGACCGACGCGCTCGCACTGCGCCAACGGGCTATTGATCAGGCCAAGGAGCAGTTTCGGCTGCAACGGCTCGAGAATCGCCGCCGGCATCAGGAGTCGCTCAACCAGGTTGCCGCCCAAGCCAAATCCAGCCTGCAGGCGCTGCGCAAAGCGCGCAGCCGCAGCCTCAAGAACGCCCACAACGCGATTGGGCCGAGGCAGAAGCAAATCGCCCAAGAGCGCGACCAGGCGCTTGCGGACCTGGAAAACGATGCGCTGCGCGGGCGCGAAGAACTCAACACTCGGCACGAAGACGGCTTGCGCGAATTGGCGGAGCGCACCAAGCGCGCGCGCGACGAATCCAACCGCAAGCATGCCGACGATTGGACACGCATGGTCAGCGGCTGGAAAAACGCTTGCGACCAGTTCTTCGAGGAAGTACGCGCCATCGATCATTTGTGCCGCCGCTGGTTTCCCGCCTGGGACGACCCGCATTGGATCAACTGGCATCCGCCCGGCGATATCCCGCTCGCCCTGCCTGTGGGCAAACTTGACGTGCGCCTCGAAGACATTCCCCACGGCGTGCCCAAGTCGCACCACTTGCAAAAACTCGACCTGGACGGCATCAGCTTCCCGTGTTTGCTGCCGTTCCCGGAACGGTCCTCGTTGCTTCTAAAGGCGGTCGATCGCGGCAAGTCCGTCGGCTTGCGCGCCTTGCAAGCGCTCTTGCTGCGCTCTTGGACCGCCTTGCCGGCAGGCAAAGTCCGCTGCACCATACTCGATCCCGTGGGACGCGGCGAGAACTTCGGCGCCTTCATGCACCTGGCCGATTTTGAGGAGGCCCTGGTCAACAGCCGCATTTGGACCGAGCCGGAACACATCGAGCAGCGGCTGGCGGACTTGACCAGTCACATGGAAACGGTTTTGCAGAAGTATCTGCGCAACCAGTTTCAGACCCTGGCCGAGTACAACGCCCAGGCCGGCGAGGTCGCCGAGCCGTTCCGATTCCTGGTGGTTGCGGATTTCCCCGTCAACTTCACGCCCGACGCCGCCCGCCGGCTGCTCAGCCTGGCGACCGCCGGCGCGCGCTGCGGCATCTATACGTTTATCATGGCCGACACGCGCCAGACCTTGCCGCAGGGCATTGAGATGGAAGATTTAGAGCGTGGCTGCACGACGCTGACATGGAAGGGCGACCACTTTGGCTGGAATGATCCCGATTTTGGCGCATTCCCGCTCTCGGTGGATAAGGCGCCGCCCCCCGAAACCTGCACGCATCTCTTACAGACCGCGGGCGAACACGCCAAGCTGGCCCTGCGCGTCGAGTTGCCGTTTGACATTCTGATGCCGGCGGCGGACGAGTGGTGGCAAGGGGACAGCCGCGGCGGCGTCAGTGTGCCGCTCGGCCAGGCGGGCGCGACGGCCAAGCAGTACCTTAGCCTCGGCCAGGGCACCGCGCAGCACGCCCTGATCGCGGGCAAAACCGGCTCGGGCAAATCCACGCTGCTGCACGTCTTGATCACGCAGCTCGCCCTGCGTTACAGCCCGGACCAGGTCGAGTTGTATCTCATCGACTTCAAGAAAGGCGTTGAGTTCAAGACTTATGCCGTCAACCAGCTACCGCATGCCCGCGTGGTCGCCATCGAAAGCGAGCGCGAATTCGGCTTGAGCGTCTTGCAGCGCCTGGACGCCGAGCTGGTGCGCCGCGGCGAAATGTTTCGGCAAGCTGGCGTCAACGACTTGCCGAGCTATCGCAGCTTGCGCGACCAGAATGGACGGTCGGGCAAAAGCGCGCCCTTGCCCCGGCTCGTGCTCATCGTCGATGAGTTTCAGGAGTTCTTCGTCGAGGACGACAAGCTGGCCCAGGAAGCAGCGCTGCTTCTGGACCGCCTTGTGCGCCAGGGCCGGGCATTTGGCATGCACATACTGCTCGGCTCGCAGACCTTGGGCGGCGCCTACAGTCTGGCCCGCAGCACGATCGACCAGATGGGCGTGCGGATAGCCCTCCAATGCAGCGAGACCGACGCCCACTTGATCCTCAGCAAAGACAACTCCGAAGCGCGGCTCTTGTCGCGCCCGGGCGAGGCCATCTACAACGCCGCCGGCGGGCTGCTCGAAGGCAATCATTTATTCCAAATCGTTTGGTTGGACGAAGAGCGCCGCGACGATTGCTTGCGCACGATTCGGCGGCGGGCCGACGCGCGGGAAATCAAAGGCCTGCCCATTGTCTTTGAGGGATCGGCGCCGTCCGAAGTGGCCCAGAACGCGCTCTTGCGCCGGGCGTGGGACGAGCCGAAGGAACAGACGCCGTCCGCGCCGCTGCATGCCTGGCTGGGCGAAGCGGTCGCGATCAAGGACCCGACTGCTGCCGTCTTCCGCCGGCACAGCGGCAGCAACTTGCTCCTCGTCGGCCAAAAAGACGAGGCGGCATTTTCGGTTACGGTGGCGGCGCTGGCGGCCCTCGCGGCCCAGCTGCCCGCGCCGGCCAACGGCACGCCTCTCCTTAACCTGGTCGTCGCCAATCCTCTCGAAGGCGACGCCGACGCCGTGTTTCGTCTCTTGCCCGAGGTGTTGCCGGTTCGAGTCGTCAGCCAGCGCGAGCTGCCCGCATTCCTTAGTCAATGGGGCGCGGAGCTGGAACGACGCCTGCAGGGAGAAAACGGCCCGGCGCAGTTTCTGTTCCTGCATGGTCTGCAGCGCGTCCGCGAACTGCGCCGGCCAGACGACGACTTCGGCTTCTCGAAAAAGGGTGAAGCCCTGACGCCTTACAAGCAATTGCAGCAGATCTTGCGCGACGGTCCGCCGCTTGGGCTGTTCACCGCCCTCTGGTGCGACACGCTGGCCAATCTGCAGCGCACGTTCGACCGCCAGGCCTTACGCGAATTTGAGATGCGCGTTCTCTTTCAGATGAGCGTCAGCGATTCCAGCACACTCATGGATTCTCCCGTCGCCGGCAAGCTCGGCATGCACCGCGCCATCTTGTTCACTGAGGATCAGGGCCGCATGGAAAAGTTTCGGCCCTATGGGTTGCCGAGCGCCGAATGGCTTCGCGAACTGGGACAGAAGAAGGTCTTGGTCGGCTAGATGACATATTGGGATGTCCGCCGTTAGAATGGGAAACGAGTTCTTTAGAGGTAGAACCATGACTCATTCGACAATGACGATCAACGGAATATTGCAGCCGGATGGCGTTACGTTGCAGCTGGACAAGAAGCTAGACTTGCCGCCCGGTCGGGTCACGGTGACTGTTGCAGCGGCGGCGCGTCCCAAAGGTCTGACAATGTTGGAAGTTCTTGAACGAATCCATCGTGACCAGCAACAGGATGGTCGCACGCCAATGACCGACGAAGAAATGGCGGCCGAAATCTCACAGAGTCGCGCGGACGATGACGAGTAAGAAAAACGTTGGCAGAATATCTGGTCGCAGTCTTAGTCTCACTTCATTCGCTCGGACAGATTTGAATGCTCGTCTATCTTGATTCGGTGATTGATCTATGCCGACAATTTGCTGATTGCACCAGGCATGTGGCTCATTCCTTGAACTTTGGAATCCGGAAAAAATGGATACCGCCCAGGCTGTGGACCAGGACCACGTTGTGCTGCGGCACGACGGCCAATAATTTGCGCGGCCATTCGGCCGGAAGAAACTTGATGCGGGCCAGTTCCTCAAAGTCCGGCAATTCCGACCGGAATACCAGCGCCGCAGGCTCCTTGCGGTTTCTTATCCGCCAGTCGTCGACATGGACGCTGAAGCGGCCATCGGGAGAAAACAATGCCCAGCCAGCGACGGGAGAAAGCACCTTGCCCGTTTGCAAATCCCAACGCTCCCCGCCGCCGCCATGGGTGAACAAAGACTTGCCGTCGCTTGGGAAAAACAGACCAGAAGTTTGCGGCTTTGCTTGAAGCTTGCGCTTGAGTTCTCCTGTCCGCGGATCCCAAAGACTGACCTCAGATGTTTTGCTATCCAAGAGAGCTACGAGTTTTCCGTCCCCCGAGAAAAGGATTTTCTCGATAGTGGCCCCAGGGAGCGTAATGGTCGTGTTCTTTTTTGACTCGAAATCGTGAACAGTCACCCGGTCACGCTCTTTGAGGAGTGCCGGCGCCATCGCGATGAACCGGTCGCCATCCAGCACTTGAATACGACCGAATTGACTTGGGTGATCGAAATTACAAGACTTGACGCTCTTGTCCGCTCGGAAATCGATCCATTCCGCAATAGTCCCCGGTCCGTCTGGGGCTCGACGAATCATGAAAACGTGTTTGCTGTCCTTGCTAAACGTCACATGGTGGACAGGCGTCAAATACTTGATGTCGATTTGCCATTTCTGATCTTGGACCCGCCAGACTCGGATAATCGTGATATCACTTGAAACCTTGTCGAACGTAGTCGTGGTAAGAAACTGACCGTCAGGCGAGACGGAGAAGTTGCGTACGCCGATGACGGGGATGTTGCCAATCTCCTCGGGGTATGCAATTGACAGTCCGCACAAGAGTAATCCAAGCAAATAGAATGGACGCATTTGCGTTGTCATGGTCTATCTCGAGTTTGATCTCTGTTTCATGGAATAACTTCGCCGCCATCATTTACCCATTGAGGCATACTTCCGCCCTGAAGAGAAACGATCGCGCCAGCGTAGACGTGAATCTGATTCGCGGCACCTAGGAAGGTAAACCCATGCAAATACCCGCGACTGCCATTTCTGAAATTGAAACGGGCCCCTTGTCCTAAGCTGAGATTACCAGTCAAATGGAATTGGCCGCCCTGAAAATCAATTGTGCCGCGCAAGGTCCCATGCCCTTCAAACCGCGCATCCAGGAATCGAGAATCTGTGTCGTTCACGCGTAAGTCACCTCCCAGCAGCCGAACCGTCCCATCGGCCACCGAAAATCCAAAAAGTGGACCGAAGCCAATTTCATAAACGCCAGTTCCAAGTTCCAGCAGGGAACCTACGCCGGACTGCCTGTAGAATTGCTCCACGTTCACGTTGCCGTAGAATCGGACATTGCCGCCGGCGAGGTTTTGAATTTCGACCTGAATCCGTGTAACGCCCCTAATTCCGTGTAGGATTTTTCGAGTATCCCGCCATTCTTTACGACAAACAAGCAAGCCCAATCCTCACGATTACGCAGAGTTCCGGTTTCTTGTGCAATAACAAAACTGCCTCCGTTGACTTCAATATTACCGTCGGTATCAAGCTCGAGTGTACCCTCTCCTTCGTTCGCGACATTTTGCCAGATAGCTTCTCCCTTGATCCGCAACGTACGCCCGTTGTCGATCAAGACGTCGCCGTCAATTACAAGTTGGTCGAACACTTCGACCAATGTAATCCCACCGCTGGTCATACTCCCGCCCAGCCACAGGAAAAGCTTGGCACTGAATGTTCCCTTCCCTCGCAGAGTTGCGTTGCTTGTCAGCTTAAAATTGGAGGCACGGGCATTCCCCTCCTCAGGCACCTCAATGTTTACCGTGTCTGTCGCAATGTACCAGCCCGGGCCGTCCATGGCCGGACCTGTGCCGTTGACGAACAGGTAGACAGTTTCTCCCGTAAACTGCACTGTCGCGTTCTCGTTGGCCCAGAATGTCCCTGTGTTGAAGAACCCACCTGCATTGCTGAACACCAACGATTTCCCCGTTCGTACTTCGATATGGCCGTGATTGCGAAAATTGACTCCTGCCACCAGGTTGCTAGGCGCTTCGTAAATGATTGTCCCATGGTTGTACAATCGACCAGCGTCCCCGAGGTTGACAACCAAACTCGTTTCACCTGTCGCGCCGGTGACGAAAATGGTGCCATTATTTGTTATCTCGGCGCCTTGGCGCAAAACCCAGCCGCTTGAGGCAAACCAACGGATGACTCCATTGTTTTCCAAAATGCGCTGTCGCTGGTTCCGTAAGACAACACCACCTCCGACACCCGCAGCGAAATCCATGATTGCGCTGGCTTCGATGCGCGTCGTCCCAGCGTCGCGCAATTCTCCTCCAGTCCAAAGAAAGGTACTCGTTAAGCTCAAGGTCCCGGCTCCGCCAAGGATGCCGGCGCGCAGATGGTAATTGGCAGCCGTCACCGTTCCCGTAACCGTCACTTGCGTATCCTGAATCATGATTCCTTGACCCTGTGCGGCGAATCCAGCATTCAGCAAGAATTCGCCACTCGCCAGCACGGCGCTGCTCGCCGCGGCAATTGTTAGCGTTCCTGTCAATTGGCCGCCCGCAGCCAATGTCAAGATGCCGCTGTTCACGTTGACCGCAGCTGTGGAGTTGAGCTCGATGCCCATCACGTGCGCGCCGGGCACCGGTTCTT
>JAKEFD010000280.1 GCA_022616245.1 Gemmataceae bacterium | reverse complement strand
GTCGTGTAGGCGAACTTATGACTTGACGAGCCGTATGCGTTAACTGCGCACGTACGGATCTGTGGGAGCCGGGGTCGGGCAACCGCCCCGGCGACCCGGCCTGACACATTGATGACACCAATCAGTTTGCAAGTCGGCTACGCTTGAAACAACCTCCCGCTCCATAGCCTCCGTGATCCTCGTTTTGGCGGCGCTGATACGCCGGGAATTTTTCCCATCGGCAGAACTTCCTTGCGTACGATCGCGAAGGCTTGAAATCCGCGCCAGCGCGGATCATGCCAGACGTTGACGCCGGCGGCATCGGCGGAATACGCAGGCAGCACCAACGTCTTGCCGTTCACAAGATAGCAAGGTCTCTTGCGACCCAGCGTGCGAACGCTGGGATGCCAATGACCCAATACCACTTTCCCTCGTGGCAACGGTTCGTCGCCGTGGACAATCTCCCAGCCGTCGAGTGAAATGCTTGTCGCAGGACCCTCACCCCCGACCCCTCTCCCTCCAGGGCGAGGGGAGTCGTCTCCGTTTGGGAAGCGATCGTGGTTGCCCGGAATCCACGCGGCCAGCACGATTTTTCGTTTGGACAACAATTGTTGCAGCTCCTCCCAGGTTTCCGCCAGAAACTTCCTTTCGAACAAGTCGCCGGCGATGACCAGCCGTTGCACGGACGCCGCCTTCAACGCGCGCCATAAAGGCGCAAGCTCTTTTCTGAGAGAGGTCAAAGGCACCGCTTCGCCGCTCTGCCGCCGCATTTCCTGATAGCCCAGATGCAGATCGGCAACCACCGCGGTGGCGCTCGGCAAGTGAACGGCTACGCGCTCCGGAGTCAGCAGCCAATCATTAAGCACTTTCATCCGCGTTTCCTATCCGTGCTCATCCGTGTAATCCGTGGTCAGTTTTATCCCGCGTTGCTGCGCAGCAGTTGGGCCTGCACGTGCGCCAGAACATTGTCCGAGCCGCGCCCGTGCACATTTTCGTCCGAAAGGGCCGCAGGTTGCGTCCAGCCTTCCGCGAATGGCGATACTTCGGAAAGCCAGCGGCAACGCACATGCCGGCGCGGCACTTCTTCCATGTATTGGAGGGCGGCGGCCGTGTCGCACGCTTCCGCCAGGAGCTCGCGCCGCGCTTGTTGCAAGAGCACGAATTCCGGATCGGCCCAGCGAACCTGATCGAACAGACGCCGTTCCGCCCAGGACCGGCCGCCGACCTTGCGGCGTCCGCCTAACGGTTGCCGTAGGACCATGAGTCCCGTGAGCGCCGCGCGACCGAAGCGCCGCCGCAGCGAGGGGCAATCGCCCAGCGCTTCGGCCCAATCCGCCTCCGCGTTGTCGGTCGCCAAGAGATGACGCCAAGCTTCCGGCGTAATGGGCGTGCGCGTCGCAAGAGCAATCATGAATCCCAGGTCCGCAACGACAACCTCGGCTTGCAGGCCTCGTTGCTTTGCCAAACGCCAGGCGAGCAAACGGGCCAGCGCGTCGTTGCCGGGACGGTGCAGCGGTGTGTGAAAGAAATACTCGCTGCCGCCATCCTGCCCGAGACATTCAACGAGCAGCGTTCGCGAATCGGGGATTTCGCTGACCGCTTCCTGCATGAGGAAATGCCGGATAATCTCGGCACGTGCCGCTTTTCGCAATCTGTAATCGCGCCACAGCAGGTGCGCCAGCGCCTGCGGGCCGTCGCGCAGCGCTTCGGCGGCGCGTTGCCGGAACGCGAACAGACGGCCGGCCAATTCGCGTCCCACATGCCAGTTGAACCCGGACCAGTGCGGCACGAGCGGCCAGCTCGTCGCCTCCTCGACCAGAATCTCACCGTTCTCGCGCCGGCGGTACTCGAAGCAACGGCCGTCGAGCACGAAGCGATCGCCGGGTTGCAAGCCGTCAGCGTAGGCTTCGTCGAGCGACCCGACACACAACGTAGCAGGCACACTCCGTGTGCCGTCCGCCGGCAACGGCACACGGAGTGTGCCTACTACTTTCTTGTCCGTATGGAGCAGGCGAATGGGGCAGGGCTCTTCGTCCACGATGGTTCCCAGGTTGCGACGCAAAAGCCAAGTGGCGCGCACGTTGACGATGGAAAACTTACCCTCGTGCCAGCGCAGCCGCGGCGGCAGCCAATTGTTTCCGTCGGCATGCCGGCCGCTGAGGTACTCCAAGCACTTCTGTAGATCGTCAGGAGTTAGATTGCGAAAAGGATAAGCCGCGCGCGCGAGCGCGTAGACGTCGTCGGGATCATGCCAGCCGGTCATTGCCATGCCGGCGAGGTGCTGGCACAAAACGTCGAGCGGTTGCTCCGGAATGCGGAGCGGCTCGATTTGCATGGAGCGCGCGGAGGCGGCGGTTACCGCGGCTTCGAGCAAGTCGGCGGCGTGATTGGTGAGAAACAGTCCGCGGCGCGGCTGGCCCGGTCGGTGGCCCGAGCGGCCCAGGCGTTGCAGCATGCGCGTGACGCCGCCCGGCGGATGCACGAAGACGACGGCGTCCACGCTGCCGATGTCGATGCCGAGCTCCAGGCTGGTGCTGGTGACCACGACGCGCAGCTTGCCTTCTTTGAGCCGGCGCTCGACGCGTCGACGCCGGCCCACTGCCAAGGAAGAATGATGGACCGCGATCTTGCGTTTGAGTTTGGGGTAACGCCGCTTGAGGGCCCAGGTCAGCTGTTCCGCGAGGCTGCGCAGATTGGTGAACAAGAGGGTGGTGCGATTCCGCCTGAATTCGCGGTGCAGCCTCGCGATCAGGCGCGCCATGAAGCCCCCGCCACATTCGGGCAGCGGCTCGATGGCGATTTCCACCGGCGCGGTGTCGTTGACCTGCGCAATCGTGCACGGGCGGCCGACGCCGACCAGAAACCGCGCCGCAGTTTCGACCGGCGCGCAGGTGGCGGACAGGCCAATGCGCTGCGGGGTTTTGCTCGTGGGGCAGGCATTCTTGCCTGCCTCGGCAGACAGGAATGTCTGCCCCACCAGTGCGTCGATTCTCTCCAAACTCAACGCTAGATCGGCGCCGCGCTTGTTTTGCGCCAGCGCGTGCAGCTCATCCACGACCACCCAGCGCAGATTGCGAAATAACTCGCAAGTAGGAGCATGCGTCAGCATTATCGCGAGACTTTCCGGCGTGGTGAGGAGTATGTGCGGCGGCCGTTCGCGCAGATGGCGGCGCTCGCGCGGCGATGTGTCCCCCGTGCGCAAGCCGATTCGTAGGCGATGCAGCCTTGCGTCGCCTTCCACTTGCCCGCGAGCGACAACAAAGTAGTAGGCACACTCCGTGTCTCGTCTCCGGCGGACGGCACACGGAGTGTGCCTACTACTATCTCGCCCGCGGGCGAAGCAGGCTGCTTCGCCTCCGATATCGCGGCAATGCCGGCGCAGGTTCTTGTAGGCGTCGCGGCAGAGCGCCTTGAGCGGCGCGATGTACAGGCATTGAATGTCGTTGCCGGGACTTCTCCAGAGATCGCCCAAAATCGGCAAGAACGCGGCCAACGTCTTTCCCGTTCCCGTCGGCGCGCCCAAGAGCAAGTTTTCGCCGCGAAGAATTGCCGGCCAGCCGAAGCGCTGCGGCAAGGTGGGTTCGCCAAAGGTTTTAGTGAACCAATGGCGAATCGGTTGGTCGAAGCTGTCGAGCGCGGCCGCGGCGCTGGCAGGAACCGTAAGCAGCTTCATGCGATCGGCAGCATCCATTGCCATATGCGATTCGTGTTACCCTCGCTCGCGCGTCGGGCTAGTGTGATCTCGTGACCTTGGTCGTTATTCCGCTGCTTCCATACAAACCCGCGATGCTGGCGGCCTGTTCGCGTTGCTCGAGCCAGCCGGCCACTTCGCGCACATCCTCCAGGAACTTCTCGACGATGCGCCGCTCGCTCTTGAGGCTCTGGGCGATCTCTTCCGGAAGTCCGGCAAATTCACCGGACAAATCCGTGAGCAAGCGGCCCTTGAGTTGACTGTCGAACTCCGCCCGAATCGATTGCCAGCGCAAAGGCAAGAATATGGAGATGAGCACGTGCAGCACGACGACCACCATGATCATCACGACGAGCGGCAGCAAGAGATCGCCCCAGCCGAACGTGCGCCCGCCCATGGTGTACCCCCACAGGAGGACAAGTCCCATCGCGCCGGCGGCCAGCATCGGCACCCAGTCAGCCATTAGAATAATCGTGGACTGGACCAGCCAGCGCCAACCCGCCGGCTTCGACCAGCTATGTTCGACGCGGCTCAGGATTTCCACCATGGCGTCGGCGTGCCGGCGACGCCAGTCGAGCTTTCCCGCCGTCTCCGCCGCTTCTTGCAGCAAACCCAGTGGAAAACCCTGCGCGTTGGCCTCCAGCAGCAAGCGATTGGCAAGCGCCTTGACGCGTGAATCCAGATGCTGCTCCGAGGCCGCTTTGCTGCACTCCTGTGTGAACGCACCGAGGTCCCATTGCTTGGGCGCGTTGACGTTGTTGCCGACCTTGGGGAAAAACGGAATGCGGTCGCGCAACGAGCTGCCGGCGTACTTCAGCCGGTTGAACCAGTGCAAGTAAGTGCCCATCACGTTGCGGAACTTGCTTTGCCGTTCCAGCGCGAAGTGATGTTCGATTTCCTTCTGGTAAGGCTCGAGCGTGTTGAGCAGCACCGCGGCATTGGTCCGCGCCTCCTCGTCCAGAATCTTATGCCACGCGGCCCGCACCTTGGCGGCGGCCTGGGAAAGATCCGGCGGACAGACGACGGCCATGGCGTCCTGAAGCTGCCTTAATAGCTGGCTGACGCCGCGCGCTTTTATGGCTTCGATTTCCAGCCGCGTCAAACCCATTTCCAGCCAGTGGACGAGCTCAAGAAACTGCTCGCCTTCCACCGGCGGAAGCACTGCTCGCTCCGAAAGAGGTGAAGAAACGCGGTCAACGGTGCTTGCTACAAGTTCGCCGTTGCTCGACTGCCACGGATGATCCACCCAATGCTGGGCGCAAGTGCGGAAGAGCAGGGGATTCTGAAATCCTTCCTGGACCAGGTCCTTCAGCAAGTCCTCGTCGGGCCGCGCGCCGCTCTGGGTCGGCGCTTGGCAACGATCCCATTTATTGAGCACGAATGCAAAGGCCCGGCGCTTGCGCTGCTCGAGAAACAGGTCCCAACCAAGCCGATCGTGGTATTTTTCCTGCGAGCCCACGTAGAGCACCACGTCGGCGACCGGCAACAGGTGATGAAGTTTCTCGCGATTGGCAAGGTCGTTGCTGTCGAGATCGGGCGTATCGACGATGATCTTGTGCTCAAGGGCAGGGCGGTCGTGGGCGGCCAGGCGGCAATGCTGTAAAGCCGGATCCAGACGATGCGGTTGGATCGACTCGTGATAGTAGACGACCGGATCGCGTGTCGTCGGCCGCTGGAACGAAGCTTGGGCAATCGTGCCGCCGGCCAGCGCATTGAGCAACGTCGATTTGCCGACGCCCGTGCCGCCCATGAGCACGATGACCAGGAGCGGCTGCTCCAATTGCAAGGCTTCGGACTGCCGCATCAGGTCGCCGGCCAATCCTTCGAGCGTCGCTTTTTGAAGCGTGGATAGAGGGAATCGGCGCTTGTCGCGAAGCCAATCCCACAGCCGCTGCTGCAATTCACGCAGCGCGGGGGCGAGTGTGCGAAGCAAGGGAGCGGTTTCGGTCGTTGCGGTCACAGCTCAGCAACCACGAGTTCGGGAATTCCTGCGCGACGCCTACTCTTATGGTACTGAGCCGGGCGTTCATTTTGAATGCGAATCGCGCGCTCGTCGATCCTCAGACCTTCGGCAATTGCCACGGATCGCGCCGCTGGCCGTCGAGCCAGCGGTTGTCGCCGTCGGCGCCGACGAATTGCCAGTCGCGCGGGTTCCAGCGCAAGCGCCGTTGATGCCAATAGGCCAGGTTGCCCAGATGGCACACGGTGACCGAGCGGGCGCCGATTTCCACGTCGCAGATGGGGTTACGGCGCGTGCGCATGCAATCGAGGAAGTCGCGTTGATGACCCGGCGAGCGCGGCAGCCGCACGTCCTTCTCGCCGATCGGTTCTTTGATGATGCTCTCGGGCTTGCTGCGCAAGAGGCCGCGGTTGACGGTGATTTCTCCATTCGAGCCGATGAATTGAATGCCGCCGCCGGGACCGTGGACGACTTCGACGCCGTTGGCATAGACAAAACGCACGCCGGTAGATGCCTTGGGATCTTTGGGCGGAATGATTTCGACGGGACCAGAACTGTCCATGTTGAGGCCCCACTGCGCGATGTCGAAGTGGTGCGCGCCCATGTCGGTCATCTGCCCGCCGGAGTACTCGCGGAAGTCACGCCAGGCAGGGAAGTGTTTGTGCACGCCGCGCGGACTGAGGACCGAATGATACGCTCGCCGCGGCGCCGGGCCCAGCCAGCGCTCCCAATCCAGCCCCGGCTCCAGCTTCTCCTCGCCCAAGTCGCATGGACGGCTGGGTCCGCCCACGTTGACGTTCACGGTCCGCACCTTGCCGATCCGCCCGCTGCGCACCAGCTCGCACGCCAGCCGAAACTCATTGCTCGAGCGCTGCTGGCTGCCAGTTTGAAACACGCGCTTGTGCTTGCGAACCATGTCGATCATCAGCTTGGCTTCGTGAATCGTGAGCGACAGCGGCTTTTCGCAATAGATGTCCTTCTGCGCCTGACACGCTTCCATGACGGGGATGGCATGCCAGTGGTCCGGTGTAGCGATGACCACGCCGTTAATGTCCTTGCGGTTCAGCACTTCGCGGAAATCGTTGTACGCCGAGCAGCCGCGATACTGTCCGGATTTCATCTGCTCGGCGTAGCGCTCTTCGACGGTCTTGCGGGCGCTTTCACGGCGGGTCGTGTCTACATCGCAAACGGCGAGCACTTGCACGTCTTTCTGGCCAATGAAAGCGCTTAACAGTCCGCGTCCCATCGTGCCCATGCCAATGAAGCCGAGCGTGATGCGCTCGCTGGCAGCGGGCCGGCCCTGTGCGCCCAGCGCGGCGGCGGGGATGATGAGGGGCGCGGACGCGGCGACCGCGGTTTTGAGGAATCGACGGCGGCCGATTGCAACTTGGCGAACGCTCATGTGACACCTCGAAGTCGGAAGAGAATGGCGGCGAGGATGAAATAATACAATAGCGTGATGTCTGTTGTATCCAGCCGCAGCGAATTGGCCGACCGCTATCTCGAACAACTCCCCTACACGCCGTACCCGATGCAAGAAGACGCGTTGCTGGCGTGGTTCACTCACGAGCAGGGAGTTCTCGTGTGCGCGCCGACCGGCACCGGCAAAACGCTGATCGCCCAGGCGGCGCTTTTTGAGTCCCTGCACTCCGGCGCGACCGCCTACTACACCACGCCGCTCATCGCCCTTACCGAGCAAAAGTTTCAGGAGATGCAGGCCTGTGCGGTGCGCTGGGGCTTCCGCGCCGAGGACGTCGGCCTGGTTACAGGTAATCGTCGCGTCAATCCCGACGCCCGTTTCCTCGTCGTCGTCGCGGAAATCCTGCTCAATCGCTTGCTGCATCCCGACGCTTTCGATTTCAGCAGTGTCTCCGCCGTGGTCATGGATGAGTTTCACAGTTTCGCCGATCCCGAGCGCGGCGTCGTCTGGGAACTATCGCTGGCCATGCTGCCGCCTCAGGCACGCCTGCTGCTCTTGTCGGCGACTGTCGGCAATTCCGCGGAGTTCCTCAACTGGCTCGACCGCTGCCATGGCCGCAAACTGCAGTTGGTCGAAAGCAAGGACCGAAAGGTGCCGCTGACCTATGTCTGGGTACCGGACCAGTTTTTGACCGAACAACTCGTCTTGATGGCGAAGGGCGACGAACAAGCGCGGACGACGCCCGCCTTGGTTTTCTGCTTCAATCGCGACGCCTGCTGGAGCGTGGCCGAGGCCCTCAAGGGCTTGCCTCTCGTCGGCGAGGGTCAGAAATCACGACTGCACGCCGAGATCAACAAGCTGGACTGGACGCAGGGCGTGGGTCCAAAGATGAAGCAACTCTTGCACCGCGGTGTGGGCGTCCACCATGCCGGCCTGTTGCCGAAGTATCGCCGCGTGGTGGAGGAGTTGTTTGAACGCAAGCTGTTGGCCGCGGTGATCTGCACGGAGACGTTGGCGGCAGGGATCAACTTGCCGGCGCGGTCGGTGGTGCTCTCGTCGCTCGTGAAAGGTCCGCTCAACAAGGAAAAGCTCATCGACGCCAGCTCGGCGCAACAGATATTCGGTCGCGCCGGCCGGCCGCAATACGACACACGCGGCTACGTCTATGCCTTGGCCCACGAAGACGACGTCCGCATCCTGCGCTGGCGGGAAAAGTACGACTCCATTCCGGAAAACACGCGCGACCCGGGCCTCTTGAAGCACAAGAAAGATCTGAAGCGCAAGAAGCCGGCCCGTAGCGAAGGCCGCATGTATTGGTCGGAAGGCCAGTTCAAACAGTTGCAAGGCGCGCCGCCCGGGAAGCTGTACAGCAAAGGCCCGTTCCCGTGGCGGCTCTTGGCCTACCTTTTGCAGATTTCGCCGGAAGTCGGCAAGGTGCGCAATGTCATTCGAAAACGCTTGCTCGACGAGGCGCGGATCAAGGCGCAGGAAAAGGCTCTCGACCGCATGCTCTTGACGCTGGCCAAGGGCGGGTTCGTCACACTAAGCCCGGAGCCGCCACAACCGGAGTCGCCGCAACCGGAGGCGTCGCCACCTTTGGAGTATTCGCCTGTCCTGGCCACACCGACGCCGGAACTTGGCAAACTGCTGGTGTTCCGCGGCATTCACCCACTGTACGGCGCCTTCTTGCTTGACCATTTGGGCGTCGCTGATGCGGAGGAACGGATTCAGGCATTGGAAAGCGTGCTGGAGATGCCAAGGCCGCTGTTGCGCTATGTGCGCGTGCCGTTTCCGGATCAGTTGCCGCCGGGCAACCTCGCCCGCACACGCCTGGACGAGGAACTGATTCGCCGCGGCCTCATGATCGCGAAACCGCAACCCGAACCCGGCGAAGAGGAGGAAGAAGACGACGATCCCTGGGCGGAAGAAGAACACCCGCCGACGCTCGCGGAAAAGCTGCGGCTCATGTTCGATGCGCACTTTCCGGAGGTGGACGACGTGCACACGCAGTCGGTCTGGGCCGCCGGCGAGCTGTTGCGCTTTGGCGGCAGCTTCAACAAATACGTGCAATCGCGCGACCTGGTGAAGCAAGAGGGCATCATCTTCCGGCATCTCTTGCGGCTTATTCTTCTGTGCGGCGAATTCGCCCAGGCTGCTCCGAAAGACACCACGCCGGAAATCTGGCAGCAAGAAATGCGCGAACTGGGTGAACGGCTTGCCGCAAGTTGCCGGGAAGTTGATCCGACCAGCACGGATGAGGCCATCGAAAAGGCCCACGGCGCGGACGTGGTGGAAGGGGAACAACCAAAACCCGTTTAACGTTCAAGTGTACTTTCAGATTACCGTTTAGCGTTCGAGCGTACTGTCAGTCGACTCGAACGCTAAACGATGAATCTCTTTGGCCCTTTGCACATCTATCTTCAATTGCTCGATCAACTCGGCCGGTCCGCTGAAGGTGCGGATGTCGCGAATCCTTTCCAGAAAATCAACCGACAAACTTTGGCCATACAGGTCGCCCTGAAAACCGATGAGGTGCACTTCCACTTTGCGCGCGTTCTCGCCGAAGGTGGGATTGGGGCCAATGTTGACCGCCGCAGACCAAGCCGTGGGGCAGGCATTCTTGCCTGCCTGGCAGACAGGAACTTCCGCGCCACGTACCCAGGCGCATCCGGCATAGACGCCGTTGCCGGGGATCAGCGTTTCCAGCTCGTGCAGATTGGCCGTCGGAAAACCGAGCGTTTGGCCACGTTTTTGTCCGACGCCGACGCTGCCGGTCAAGCG
Organism: Gemmataceae bacterium; assembly: GCA_022616245.1. Classification (GTDB taxonomy): domain Bacteria; phylum Planctomycetota; class Planctomycetia; order Gemmatales; family Gemmataceae; genus JAKEFD01. The sequence continues at coordinate 3,703 of JAKEFD010000280.1, read as the reverse complement.
ATACGGCCGGGCCAGCAAGCTATTTGCGCCGGCCACTCGGCCAGCCTCTAGTTCGGCGCGCACGCGGCTGGTGGAGATCGGCCGGCCGCCCCTTTCGAGGGCAGGCATCAGGATAACCTGGATTCCCGCCTGTTCGCCCCAGGCCTGCAAGAGCGCGGTATTGCCCTCACGGCCATGGCCAAAGCCAAAGTTGAATCCTTCGACGATGCCGCGCGCCGCTAACTTTTGACAGATCACGCGCTCGAAAAACTCGCGAGCGGTCAGCTTCAAGAACCGGGGCGAAATCCCAAACACGAGCACGTGATCGACGCCGTACGCATGAATCAAACTAGACCGGTAGTTGAGCGTGGTGAGAATGGGCTGAAAGGTCTGGGGCCGCAGCAACTGCTGCGGATGCGGATCGAAAGTGACGGCGACGGCGGGCCCGCCGCGTTTTCGCGCCAGCCGCACAGCTTCGGCCAAAAGGGCCTGATGTCCCAGATGGACGCCGTCGAAATTACCAAGGGTCACCACGCCGCCGCTACAGACCTGAGGAACGGCGTCGTCCAGCGATAGTCGGAAAAAGGACATGCGAATCAAGATGAAACCGCAGATGATCGCAGATAGACGCAGATGAAAACGCTGTTTATCCGCGTTTGTCTACGTTCATCTGCGGTTCCCTCGCTAGCCGGCCGCGGCTTGCAGCGCCTGCAGAGCCTTGTCGTAGTCGGGCTCATTGACGACTTCCGAAACATATTCGCTGTAGGTGATCTTGTTGTTCTTGTCGACGACAAAGATCGCACGGGCCAGGAGCGGCAACGGCAGCCCTTCCAGGAGGACGCCGTAATTCTTGCCGAAGGAATGATTGTGCACGTCGGACAGGGTTTTCATGTTTGTGATGTTTTCCGCCGTGCAAAAGCGGCCCTGCGCGAACGGCAAGTCGAGGCTGATGGTATAGGAAGCGGCCTTGTCCTTGAGCGCGGCCAGCGAGTCGTTGAAACGCTTGGTCTGCTTGCTGCACACCGGCGTGTCCAGCGACGGCACGACGCTAAAGAGACGTGCTTTGGCCGGCGTGTTGGCCAGCTTGACTATCTCCAAGCCAGTGAGGCATTCGAAGTCGGGCGCCGCGTCGCCGGGCTTCAGGCCGGGGCCGGCCAGATTGATCGGATTGCCTTTGAACGTAACGGTACGAGCCATGGATGTTCCTCCTCGCTAAGTCCATTGGTCTTTGGAAAAAGGTATGGACGCGCCGCCGGAAAGTCAATTCAGCAATGACTTCACACGCACTGCATCAATGAACATGTATAGAATGTATGCGCTGTTTGCGTCCGACGCAGAAAGGAAACGGTCATGCTGGCAGTCGGCGATCCTTTCCCGCATTTCGAAGTGCCGGCCTGCGTCAACAACGAGAAAACCGGCTTCGTGAAGATCAACGACAAGACCTACGAAGGCAAGTGGGTCGTCTATGTCTTTTATCCGAAGGACTTCACTTTCATTTGTCCAACGGAGTTGGTGGAGTTCGCCAAGAAACACAAGGAATTCGCCGACCGCGGCGCCGCTTTGATCGCCGGCAGCACCGACAACGAGTTCAGCCACCAGGCCTGGCGCAAGGCTCACCCCGACCTGAGGGATTTGCCGTTCCCGATGATCGCCGCCCAACGCCTGGCATTCGACCTGGGCATCGTGCATCCTGAGGACAATGTGTGCATGCGGGCCACATTCATCGTCGATCCGCACGGCGTGATCCAATGGCTGACGGCCTATCCCTTCAGCGTCGGGCGCAGCGTCCCGGAAACGCTGCGCGTGCTGGACGCTTTGCAGTCGGGAGAGCATTGCCCGTGCAACTGGATAAAGGGCAAGCCAACCATCAAACAATAGCCGACGTGATTCATCGCTTCGCGCTCGGTGGTACCCGGCGATTGATGCCGCGAACGGGAAACGATGAATCCGCGGTGGCGTTGCGCGCGTCTTAGTTCTGACCACGGATAGCACGGATGGGCACGGATAGAATACTCTTGGGCGCTGTCTAATCTGTCATCCGCGGTTGTCCTTCATGGCGAAGAAAGCGAAAAAAGCCAAAGAAAGAAGATGGATTCGCTTGGTGCGTCCGCCTGACGAAAACGGCGTCGGCGTTTTTTGCTTGCGCCGAGCGAAGAAAGATACTTTCTATGTCTTCAAAGAGATTCCTTGTGCCATCGGCGGCCGCGGCTTCGTTGTGCACCGTGTGGGACTCGCGGAGGTCTATTACACGAGAGTGGGTGAGCCGGAGGAATGCTCGTGCGAATGCCTCGGATTCTTAGCCCATAGCAATTGCAAACACATATTGGGGCTGAAAGCACTGTTGGAAAATGAGGCTGTCTAATGCCGTTTCCAACGTTCCAAGTGCTTAGAGTTTCAATAATCAAATCGATACAAGGAGGTTAGGTTTTGTTATCAAATCGATAAAAGCGCGGCGGTACCTGTGTGACGCTTGACGCTCCGCTCCGGGCATGGTTCAAGTACCGGCTGTGACGAGGGGGGGGTGTCAGCGATTTGCACAGACTTTGCACAGACTTTTCGACAGAATTGGTTCGCCAATCGCAAGTCGCTGAACCATGCCCCGCTCCGGAGTAATTATCGGTTGCAAACCAAAGGCAAGAAAGGACTTATCTAGTCGGTCCGGAGCGTCAACTGAATTGAAAAGTTGACGCTCCGGAACTCTGACGCCCCGGAATATTCACACTAGCCCGACGCGCGAGCGAGGGAATACTGTCAGCTCGGCGGATCAGCGGCCCACTTGCCGCGTTTGATACTTCCGCAAATACTCCTCGTGCAATGGGGTTTGCGGAAAGCGCTCTGTCGCCGGGTAGGGGAATTGGCTCATCCCCTGGAACGGCAACGGCTCGACGGTTTCACTTGTGATCGTCCATGGCGAGATGGTCTTGCAGTAACCGGCCGTTTGCAACACGAATGACCGCGTCCAGCCAGTGGGAAGTGGCGGCAGCTTGGCGTCGAAGGTCACGGTCACATCGTCACTGGGACCGAAGACGACGAAGCGGTCGTCGCGCTGGTGCAATAGCGTTGTCACGTCGCCGAAGCGCGTGAGATTGCCTTTCAGGCGCGACACGGGCGCCGCGTTGTGTTTGTGGTAGTTGTAAAGCATGGGCTGCTTGCCGTCGGGCGAAAACTCTTGCATGATGCCGCCCGGCGTCAGGTGTGCATCGAGAACGGGCAATGTGACCGCATGGACCTGTGACGATTGGTGAATGCCTGGCTTGGAAACCTCGGCAAACGGCAAGCTCGCGGCTACCGGCGCGACGAAAAGCTGATCCCAGAAAACTTGCATGTTGGTGCGCAGCCGCAGCTTGCAGGCCGGGCCAGCGACCTTGCCGGTGATCTCGACGAGCATCATCCTGGGCCGGCCGGCGGGAAAGCCGACTTCGGGGACGATGGTTTCCCATGTGCCGTCCGCGGCTTGGCGTTCCAGGACGGGAGCGAGCAAAGGCACGCCGGCTTGCGTGGCTGCCCACATCGCTTCGGGATAGGGGTAATCGGTCCAGCCATGCAAACAAAGGAAGAGGCGGTCTTTGGGGCCGAACCGGCTGAGCTGATCCGTGAAATCGAGTTCGACAAAGTGCTCCTCCGCATATCCCAGCCACGAACGCCGCAAGAAGCCGTCGACGAAATGGCGATCCACGTTTCTCAAGGCGGAAGCCACGTCGACGCCGCGGTGATCCTTGGCGCT
>JAKEFD010000279.1 GCA_022616245.1 Gemmataceae bacterium | reverse complement strand
GTGATGCTGATCCAGCCGCGGTTGATTGCTTCGAAGCGCGTCGGCTGGGCGGCGCCGTCGTCGGCCAGCTCCGGCTGCACCAACCTGGGGAAGTACGCCAGGCCCAGGCTGGTTTCCACTTCGTCCGCGTGCTCGCCCGGCTGCTCGAACAGCTTGGGGTACACGTCCGTTGCCATGCGAAACCAGTCGCACAGGCACAGAAAAACCTTGGTGCGATGGTGCAGCTCGCGCATCAAGGGCTTGAGCTCGTTGCCGCCGTGGCCATTTAAGAGCACCAGCTTGCGCAGTCCCTGGCGCTCAAGCGCATCGACAAGGTCCGTGATCAATGCCAAGAGCGTGGTCGGATTGACACTGAGGGCCAAGGCGCCGGGCACCTGCAAGTGATTGGTGTTGACGCCGAAGGGCATGGTGGGCAACAGCAGCGCTTTCGCGCCGGCCTTGTAGGCCCGCTCACAGGCGCGGCGGCCGATTTCTTCGACTTCGTAGTTATCGGTGCCGTAGGGCATGTGCAAGTTGTGCGGCTCGGTCGCCCCAAACGGCAACACCGCAACCTGCCAGCGCTGGCTTCTGATGAAGGCGTGGTTTTGCTCTGATAGGACGTATGGTTTCATCGGCTTCATTCCACGTTTATGTTTCGCGCTCGCTGTTTACGTTTCGCGCTCGCAGAATCCCTTGCCTCGGCAAGGCATGCAGCGAGCGCGAAACGTAAACCTATCTGTTGATCTATAATCAACCATATGAAATTCCTCGTCACCAACGACGACGGCATCGACGCCGAAGGCCTGCAAGCCCTGACCGAGGCGGCTGCCGGCTTGGGCGAGATTGTGTGCGTCGCGCCCGTGGAAGCACACTCGGGCTGCAGCCACCGCGTCACCACCGATCAGCCGTTGCGCGTGGTCCAGCGAGCGCCCGATCGCTGGGCCGTCGAAGGGACGCCGGCGGATTGCGTGCGTGTCGGCCTGGCCCGGATCGTTCCCGAGGCTGACTGGATTCTCTCGGGTCTAAACCAAGGCGGCAACCTGGGCGCCGACGTGCACATATCGGGCACTGTGGCCGCCGTGCGCGAAGGCGTCTTGCACGGCAAGCCTGGCATCGCGCTGTCCCAGTACCGCAAGCGCGGCCAGGACTTCGTTTGGCACTGGGCCATTCGCTGGATGACGCCGCTCTTGGCCGACCTTGTCAAGCGGCCCTGGCAACCCGGCACATACTGGAATGTGAACTTGCCGCACCTTCCCTCCGGCGAGCCCGAACCGCGCGTCGTGGTGTGCCCGCTCGACAACAACCCGTTGCCCTTGAGCTTTCGCGAGCAAGACGGGGCTTATCACTACGACGGCAAATACCATCAGCGAGTGCGCCGGCCAGGCAGTGACGTGGATGTGTGTTTTTCAGGTCATATCGCGGTTTCGCAGATTTCAGTGTACTGACATTCTCGATTTTGACTTTGCGCTTCTCGCAACCTACACTTGTGCGCTTCTCCCCGTATTCGTTTTGCCGAGGAGGATTGTATGTCTTTCCAGTTGCTGATGGCCGTAGTCGGCGTGGTCAGCGTCGTGGCCATCTACTTCGTGTTCGTGCGACCCCGAACTCAAGACAACGACCAGAAGTAGAATGTAAGAGGCAGCGGGCAGGTTCTCTGCGCCCCCGTGGGACGATTTGAAACCCGTCCCACGATAGGGGCAGTTGCGGCGGACCCGTCGCCTGCCCCGCGCTTCTTGCATTATGGACCGGATTTATCTCGACTACAGTTCCACGACGCCGCTTTTGCCCGAAGCACTCGAGGCAATGCGGCCCTTTCTATTTGACCATTTCGGCAATCCGGCAAGCAGCCATGGCGCCGGGCGAGAGGCGCGCAAAGCCCTCGAAGACGCGCGCGAACGCGTCGCACATCTACTCGACGCTCATCCCGAAGAAGTCCTGTTTACAAGCGGCGCCACCGAAGCCAACAATCTGGCGTTGTTCGGACTGGTCGGCCCTTCGCCGGGACAAATCATTTCCAGTCCGATCGAACACCCGTGCGTGAGCGAACCGCTGCAGCAGCTGGCCGCACGCGGCTGGACGGTGACGCAATTGCCGGTTAATCGCGACGGTGTGGTTGGCGTTGAGGTTCTGGACATTGTCACAAGACCAGAGCTGCAGCTAGTGACGGTAATGTTAGCCAATCACGAAACCGGGGCAGGGCAGCCGGTGTGCGCGCTGGTCGAAAAGCTTGACGGCAAGACGCCATTCCATTGCGACGCCGCCGCTGCCGTCGGCAAAATGCCAGTGTCGTTCCGCAGCCTCGGCGTCACTTCGCTTACGGTTAGCGCTCACAAGTTTCACGGCCCCAAGGGCATTGGCGCCTTGATCGTCCAGAAGCACTCGAAGCTGCGGCCGCTTTTCTTCGGCGGGCACCAGCAGCAAGGCAAACGGCCGGGCACGGAGCCGGTCGCGCTCGTTGTTGGCATGGCCGCGGCTCTGGAGCCCGCCGTTCGCAACCTGGAAGCGAACTGGCAAAAAGTCTTACGGCTGCGCACGAGTTTTTTTGAAGCGCTAAGATCACACGCCGCGCCGATCGCCGTCAACGGTCCATTCGAAGGAGGCCCATTCGAAGGAGGCCTGCCGTACACGCTCAATATCTCCTTTCCCGGCTGCCAGGCGGACGTGCTCTTGATGGCTCTTGATCTCGAGGGCGTCGCTTGCTCCACTGGCTCGGCATGCTCCAGCGGCTCGCTGCTGCCGTCGCCGGTTTTGCGGGCCATGGGTGTGCCGCCGGAAGTCTTGCAGTCGGCGATGCGCTTCAGTTTCAGCGCGATCCTGTCGGAAAACGACGTGCTCGAAGCGGCCAGTCGCGTCAGTGCGGTTGTGCGGCGACTGCGTGCCGAGGTAGAATGATGTCGTCATTTACAGGGAGGTACGCATGTCGCGCAGGAAGCTTGCTCTTCTCGCACTTCTCACGATCGCGATTGGAGTCTTTTTCGTCCTGCGGCATTCGCAAGCCGCGTCGCTTCGGCAGCTAACAGAATTGCTCGAGCGGGGCAAGCGGCAACTGAAACGTTTCGGCGAATTGCCGCTGGCTAAAGTCGATCCAAAAGGCGAGGTTCGGCAGATAGACATGGAATTGCTTCTGGTCGAAGTTCTTGATCGACGTGCGCCTACTCCGGCGGCCGGCCTCTTGGAGTGCACCGACGAACTCACTGATCTCATTCGAATTCTCAAGTCGCAAAATCTGTGCACGGTGCAGTCGGAGCCGAAGGTGACAATCATTGACGGCCGACTGGCGTGTACTTTCATTGGCCAAGAGAATCCAGTTTTGACTGTTTCTCATGAAAACGATCCTGTCGTCCATTTCCAGCGCTTTGGCATCATGGTGCAAGTCAAGCCACGCACATTGAGCGATGGCCGAATCCACATCGAAGTGCGCGCGGACGTGTCCAGCAAGCTCGCCGGCGACAACGGCATTGTCGGCCGTTACGTCGATATTGCGGCTGCGGTTCCAGACGGTCAATCACTCGTTTTCGCAGGCCTGCGCGGTGAACGTCGCAAGCGGATGTGGAAGACCCCGCTCGTCGGCAATCTGCCCCTCATCGGCAGCTGGTTTCATTTCCAAAAAGAGGTCGAGAGCGAGCACTTGTTCCTGGTCACGCCGCGACGTGTCGATGCAAAGTAACGCCGCTCTACACATGTATCTTTTTGATAACACGTGGGGGGTACCTGTGTGACGCTTGACGCTCCGGAGCATTTCTAGATTGCAACGTCTTTGATTGCAAATACTTGCGAAATTGTTCCGGAGCGTCACTTGTATAGAAAATCTGACGCTCCGGAAACTTGACGCTGCGGACGGCATATTCGGGCATGTCAGATTAACGCCGCCGCCACCGCGTTCGACACCCGGCTTAAGTAGCGCCCTTCCGGCTCTTGCGGCTGCGTCGTGAACAGGATGAAAAACGCTTCTGTGTCCGGGTCGATCCAGCACAGCGTGCCGGTGGCGCCCCAGTGGCCGTAGGCGCGCAGGCCGACGAGGTCGCCGAAGTTGGCGGAGTGGGCGGGCCAGTTGAGCCGCCAGCCCAGTCCCCACGGCCGGCAGCGGCGCTCTTCTTCCGGCACCTGCGGCATGGCGGCGAGCTGGTTCATCGTCATGGTTCGCACCGTCGCCGGGCTGAAGATGCGCGTCTCGCCGAGCGCGCCGCCGCTTAGCATCATCTGACAGTATTTCGCAAAGTCCGCCGGCGACGTGATGAGGCCGCCCCAGGGTGCGCCGAAGCCCAGCCAGTAGGGCGAATTCCAATGCCAGTTCGTCCGCGCCTGCTCCGGGCTGATGCGCACGACGGCGATGCGCTCACGGCCTTCCATCCCCCAGCCAAGCGCGGTGTTCGACATGCCGAGCGGCTGGAAGAACTCGCGCCTGAGGAATTCGGGCAACGCCACGCCGCTCACCTGGTGGACGATTTCCGCCGCCATCGCCGTGCCCATGCTTTGATAGCTGACGCGCATGCCGACTGGGAACGCCAACGGCAATTCGCACACGGCATCGATGAACGCGGAGAACGGCCGGTGGGCGGCCCGCAGCGCCTCGTTGTTGGGCAACTGGTCGGGCAACCCGCTCGTGTGCGTCAGGAGATGGCGGATTTGCACGTCGCCTTTGCCGTTGGCGGCGAAGCGCGGCACATACTGGGCCACGCGATCTTCGAGCCCGATCTGGCCGCGCTCGACGAGCAGCATGAGGGCCCCGACCGTGACCGGCTTGGTGATGGACGCGATCAGAAAGAGGGCATCTTGTCTCAATTCGGGGGCGCCCGCGCCGGGCCGCTGTTTCCCGAAGAAGCGCGGCTCGAGCATGCGACCACGCCGGCCAACGCACAAGGTCGCCCCGGGAATGCGGTCCTCCTCCGTCCAGCGGCGCAATAGGTCAAAGGCCACTTGCAAGCGGCGCTCGTGAATTCCCAAGGCGCGCGGCTCGCCAATCGGCACATCGGACATGTCATCGACCTCCTCGTGGGGCAAACATTCCTGTTTGCCCGGACGAGGGCAAACAAGAATGTTCGCCCCACCTGAATTCAAACAAAGAGATTATAATCTGTTGCAATGAATCCCCTGCAACCATTTCTGGATCGGCGCGGCGTGGTTCTGCTCGACGGTGCGATGGCGACCGAGCTGGAACGGCGCGGAGCGGACCTGCGCGATCCGTTGTGGTCGGCGAAAGTGCTGCTCGAGAATCCGGATCTCATTCGCCAGGTGCACTTGGATTATTTCCGCGCCGGCGCCGATGTCGCCACCACGGCGAGCTATCAAGTGAGTTATGAAGGATTCGCGCAGCGCGGCCTCGATTGGCGAAAAACCAATGAGTTGCTCGCCTTGAGCGTAGGCCTCGCCGAGCAAGCACGTGCTCAATTCTTGGTGGAGAATCCGGACGCGCTCACGCCGCTGGTCGCCGCCTCAATCGGCTGCTATGGCGCGACGCTGCACGACGGCTCGGAATACCGCGGCGACTACTCCCTATCGCTTCAGCAATTGGTAAGCTGGCACGCGCCGCGCTTCGATATCTTGACCAAATGCCGTGTCAATCTCGTGGCTTGCGAGACCATTCCGTGCTTGCTCGAAGCCGAAGCGCTGGCCGTCCTATTTCAGCAGGAGCCGGAAACGCCCGTCTGGGTCAGCTTTAGCTGTAAAGATGAGCAACATGTCTGCCACGGCGAATCGCTGGCGGAGTGTGTCGCGTTGTTCGAAACGATCCCGAACGTGATCGCGGTCGGCGTCAACTGCACTGCGCCCCGCTTTGTCGAAGGTCTTTTGCGCTCTATCCAGGGCAAAACGAAAAAGCTGCTGCTCGCCTATCCCAACAGCGGCGAAGGCTGGGATGCAGAGCGACAAACCTGGACGGGCACTGCGGACTGCGACTGGACGAGCGCCGCAAGTTCCTGGCATGCGGCGGGCGCACGGCTTATAGGCGGCTGTTGCAGGACGACGCCCCAGACGATACGAGGTTTGGCTCAGGCTTTTCCTCTGCCGAAATAGACTAATCCGAATTTGCCAAAGCATCTTCCAACACCAGTGCCATTAGTCTGGAGCGCGTCAATTGCCGTTTGGCCGCGAATGCAGTTACGCGCTTAAGTAAGCCTTTTTCAATGCTGACGGAAATCCGTTGAAAACCTTTGCCCGATTTGGGCCGCCCACGCTTGCGACGCACTCGACGCCATTGCTTGCGTTCCTCCGGCGTCAATGCTCGCGATTGGCCCTTGACATCTTCGACATCGAACTGCTTGGTGGCTGCCGCAAGCTCCGCGGCGTTCATTTCCCAGTATTTCTTTGATTTCATTTTCGCCTCCTACGCAGACGATGTTTTTCTCGATCCGTGAGAGGCCGCGCATGGATCACATAGATCGATTCTTCATCATCCAACACAAATACCATACTTTCTTATGCAAGAAAATATCCCTCGTGTCAACGTCTCATCGCTTGAATGCGGACACACGAACCGACCGTTCGCCCGTGATGAATGCGCCAACGACTTTGACATCGGAATAATTGACCGTTAGTATGTGGAAGTTGTTGGGAGTCGTTCCTGCACGGAAGCGCCGCGGGAATCCTGTCGCGCTGCCGGGGCCGACACGAAGGAGACGGAGCATGTTGCAGGCCCTGGTGAGCCACGTACGCCGGTTTTGGCTGCAACTTGTGCGCCCTGTCGATAGCGAGCCAAGCCTGCGCGAAGAGTTCATCGCCCCGTCGGCCAAAACCTATCGCCCGCTCGAGCGCGTCGTCCTCACCGACCAGGTGAGCCGCACCTTGTTCGAGGGCTTTCGCGATCACCGCTCTTCGGAGCGCGGCGACGAGGAAATCGGCTGGGTGCTCCTGGGCGTGCGCGAACAGAACGAAGCGTTGGCTCTGGCCACATTGCCGGCGGGGGCCCAGCGTGAAGCCGGTGTCGCCCACGTCCGTTTCAACAGCCTCGCCCAGGCGGTCGCCAGCCGGATCGTCCGGCAATGGGACAAGCGCCTTAGCTTGCTCGGCGTCGTGCACACCCATCCCGGCAGCCTGCGCCATCCGAGCCAGGGCGATTTCGAAGGCGATAGCCGATGGGTTGGACAATTGCGCGGCGGCGAAGGAGTCTTCGGCATCGGCACTTCGGATGAGGCCGACCCCCTCACGCCCGACCCCTCTCCCTCAAGGGCGAGGGAAGTACAACCCGAGCCGCACCGCCTGGTGTGGGGCGAGCTTGGTTTTTCCTGGTACGCTCTGGCCAAGGGAGATCGGCGCTATCGCCGGCTGCCGGCGACGATGACGCTCGGTCCCGATCTGGCGCGTCCGCTGTACTCGGTCTGGAGACTCCTGGAACGGCATGCGGAAGAGATCGATCGATTATGCCGGCAACAAAACGGGGTTGCGTTTGAAGTCGCGAACGGCGAAGATGGTCCCAGTCTTTCACTGCGTTTGCCCTTGGCTGAACCCGGAACGAGTTTGAAGGTCCTGGTAGAGCCAAAGGAAACGCGTTTCGTTTATCAAGAGGGCCAAGACCTGAGCAGCGTTGATCCGGACGAAGAACGCATTGATCGTGCGGTGTATCTCGTTCTCGCGGAACTGGCGAGACAAAGGTCCTCTGTGGTAAGATCGTAGCTGACTCGCCGCACGCGTCTTATTCGGTTTCCAACAGGAAAGGGGTTCCCCATGGATTTCCGACCACTCAACGACACGGAACGTCGGCAACTGATCAGCGCCTTGCGCGGCAACGCGGAGGATAACCGCGCCATTCTCATGGACCGCCGCGACACGTCGTTCCAAGGCGCCAGCGACGAAGTCACCGACGACGAAGTAATCGAAGCGATCAAATCGGTGCCGTGCCATTATTAGGAGGAACCAGGGGTCAGGAATCAGGTGACAGGAATCAGGGGTCAGGAGTCAGGGTCAGAATTGTACCTGACGTCTAGCCTGACACCTGACACCTGACGCCTGACCCCTGATCCCTGACACCTGGCAATGGGTCTTTTCGATTCCGAAGCGGGCAAGCGGCGGCTGTTGTCCGTCGAAATCCCGATCATTGAGCGCTACAACGAAGAGCGCGATCCGGAATTCAAGATCCGGGCGGCGCGGCTGGGCAACGCGCTCGTCTTGTCGTATCGGCTCAAGCCGGCGCACAATCTCTATGAGCTTGAAACTCGGCTGCTCTCCACCTATCCGGCCGTGCCGCCCGAGACGCGCGTGCTGACGCCGCTTAAGCCTTGCCCGCATATGCTCGAAGGGCAGACCATTTGCCTGTGGCGGCAGGGCAGCACCCGGCAAACGAGCCGCTGGGACCCGGCGCAGTTCACCAGCGTCTTCGCCGTTCAAGCCGCCTGGCGCTGGCTGGCCTGTTACGAAGTTTGGTACGCTACTGCGGAATGGCCGTTGCCGGAAGCAAAGTAGGTGTCAGGGGACAGGAGTCAGGAATCAGAAGTCAGTTCACCCCTGACTCCTGACCCCTGACCCCTGACTCCTGACCCCTGACCCCTGACTCCTGACCCC
>JAKEFD010000278.1 GCA_022616245.1 Gemmataceae bacterium | reverse complement strand
TTCAAAGCACGCCTGGCGCTCATCATGGGCGGCCGCGCCGCCGACCGCCTCGTCTACAGCCAGCCGTTTTCCGGCCACGAAAACGATCTCAAGCAAGCGACCCGGCTGGCCCGCTACATGGTCACGCACTGGGGCATGAGCGACAAGCTCGGGCCCATGTCCTTCCGCATCGGCGAAGAGCACATCTTCTTAGGCAAGGAATTGCAAGAGCCGCGCGACTTCAGCGAAGACACTGCCAAGGTCATCGACGAAGAAGTGCAAAAGCTGCTGCGTGAAGCCGACGACCGGGCCTACGATCTGCTGCAAAACAACCGCGATAAACTGGATCGCCTGGTCGAGGAGCTATTGATCAAAGAAGAGCTGTACAAGGAAGAAATCGACGAGATTCTCGGCCGGAAACCGGAGCGTCCCGAAGCGCCGCTGCCCGCGGACACCGACACCAATTCGCACCCGGTGATCAGCCCGGCGCCTGCCCCGGCGTAGCAACTCGAACGTTAGTCTTATTATTCCATTTTGTGCTTGCATCGGGCCAAATCCCTGCTAGCATCAATTTCCTATTCGCCCGTACGGGATTTGTAGACTCTTCTTGAAAGACACGCTTTCTCTAGGAGTTCCAAATGTCTCTCTCTCTCTCTCTCTCTCTCTACGGCAGCTCTGGAACGGCTTGACCGGCCAAGCCGACCGCTTGGCGGTCGGCAACCGTGCAAAGCGGCGTAGGCGCTTTCGTCCCTGTGGCGAAAAGTTGGAAGACCGCGTGACGCCTTCCGTGTATTGGGACAACGAGGGGATGGATGGACTGTGGGAAACCGCACTCAATTGGAGTGACGATCAAATTCCCGATCTCTTGGACGCCCCCTTTATCGATCCTGGATTTTCGATTACGGCCAACGCCAACGTGGCCGTGGGCAGCATCACGAGCAATTCGCCGATCACTTTTAACGCGGATGTAGCGCTCGGCGCTGGTTACAGTTCATTGACCGACGCCGCAGTCGTGTTCAACGGCGAAGTCGATCTTGCGGGGACGCTGGCGCTAGACGTCATGTCCTGGTCCGCGGTTTTCAACGGCAATGTGCACTTGGCGGCCGGCGCGTCTTTGGAATTGTACGGGGCCACTTTTCTCAACGGCATCACCGTGGACGGCGACGGCGTGCTGGCAGCCGGCATGGGCGCTGACGTGCGGATCAACGGTACCGTGGCGATTGCCAACTTCGTGATGATGAGCGAACCGCTGGTGACGATTCCTTTGGGCAGCGCGCTGAACATCACCGACACGATGGACTTCTACGACGGCGAAGTCGTTGGGCCAGGGATGCTGCGCAACCAGGCGACGCTCAATATCTTGGGTGACCCGCTCGTTTACCCGAACAAGCTGTTCACGGGCCTGACCGTCGAGAATCCGGGTACCGCGAATTGGCTGGACGGGGACATTGGCAGCACGGACGCGACCTTCAATAACACCGGGACTTTTAACATCGAGGAAGACGCCGAAGATTGGAATGCCGAGGGCGGGTCGTTTGAAAACACAGGGACGGTGAATTCGGCAGGCATTCAAGATCCGATGGGGGTCGGCCACCAGTTGGCAGTTGAGTTCAATTCCGCCAATCTCGTCAACGTGACCAGCGGGATTTTGACGCTGGCCGCTGGCGGGCATTTGGCCGGAGCGGTGACGATCGCCGGCGCGAGCAGCACCGTTCTTGGCGGAGGAGCGTTTTTCCTGAATCCGGGCCTCGTTGTGCAGGGCCAGGGTTTCATGGTTCAGGGCACGGACGCGACTGTGACAGGGACGGTGACGGCGGCGAATTATCTTCTGCGCGCGGGCTCGCTTGGGGGCGCGGGTACGTTCATTATCACGACCGAGATGGATTGGATTGGTGGGTCGATGTCCGGGAGCGGGATCACGAGAATCAACGCCGGCGCCGTCATGCTAGTTGATGTTGAGCTAAGTCCGACTGAAACTACTTCTGTCACCCAGACTGAGAGAACCTTGGAAAACTTGGGAACGGTCCACTTCGGCAGCACGGACGATCTGACGACGCGCTGGATCCTTGACGGAGGAGCAACCATTGACAATCGGGGGCGATTCAACATGAACCCGCCGCCGGGCCGCACGACGGACCTTATCTCCGGCCCTGAACTGGGGTCCGTTGGAGTTCTTCTGAATTCAGGACAGCTAGCGGTAAACGCCAACATGGCCGCTGCCGCCATCTTTCTGCCAGTTGTTCGCAATCTTGGCTCGGGCGCGATCTTGACCAATGCCGGAAGTCTCGGTCTTTCCGTCGATGACTTCGAAAACTATGGCTATTTCGAGACACAGCAAGGAGCCATGGTAGGGTTCGGCGGCGGTCGCTATACGTTTAATCCGGAAGCCGAAGATACAAGTTCGGAAATGATGCGCGGGCAGGGCTGGCATATCGCTGGTTCGGCGAATCTGGAAAACCTTTCCCGCATCATCGTTCCTCAAGTTGCCGCCGTTCAGGCAAACAACTTTGAGTTAGCTGCCGGTGGCGTTCTTCAGGGGCTTGGCACGTTTAGCGCCAACTATTTCCGTTGGACCGGCGGCTCGATGGAACGTGGGGATGAAGAACCGGCGGGGGGAATCGGGACGACGGGCGTGTACGCTGGGCAGCGCATGGTTATAGATGGAAGTGTTAGTCTCTCCGGACGTGAAATCCTAAACCACGGCTCCATTGAGTGGCAAACGAACTCACCCGAGATCGCTGTCAGCTCCTTAGGCACTATTAACAATGACGGGGGCACCTTTCATTTGTACAGCCAATTCGGGTCGATTACCGCTGCCCCGGACGCGGGAAAGCTCATTGTCCGAAATGGCGGCTTCATCATCGTGCACGAGTTTTTTGAGCCCGATTACGGCCCGCAGATTTGGCTCTTCACCGAGAATCAGAACGCTTATCTTGTTGCCGACGGCAACGTCCAGTTCTTCGGCGAATATTTGCAAAGCGGAGCGAACGCGAAAACCGTACTTGGTTCCGGAACGTACACTTTTACGAGTTCCTCAAGATCCCTAGGCGGCAACTTTCGGCTCAATGGCGGCGTGGTCGATCGGTTCAGTTCCCCACTTGCCTCGCATAGCGAGAATACCACGTTCGAGTTGCGCGGTTTTCTCACGCAGTCTTTTGGCATAAGGCATTCGCGCTTGGATCTCATAGGTGACTTGAACTGCGGCGACAATACCAGCCGGGTCGAAGGCCTTGGATCGGAAACCCACCTGCATGGCTTTACGTTAACAACGGGAGAGCTGTACAACTGGAACACCGAAACGCGCCGTGGAGTTGTTTATCGTGAAAACGGCACGATTCGCGCCACCGTGCGGGGAAATGGCGACTTTCGCGGTGCTGGCATGATCGATGGCGACTACGAAATGATTTCCGGGAGCACGGACCAAATCGGCGATGGCGCGAGCTTTGGCACGCTAACGGTCACTGGCGATTTCTCGCAGGAGGCCGGCGTGACCTTTACCTTCGGGATTGGCGCGGCCAATCAGGACCGGCTCATCGTTGGAGGACAAGCTTCCGTCAACGGAACTCTGGCCGTTGTGCTTGAAAGTGGTTTTCTGCCCGATCCGCAAGTTCCGGACACCTTTGACATCATCACCGCGGCTTCCATTAACGGCGCTTTTGAAAACACGACGATTGACCTACCTGGCGACCTCTACTTCGACATTGTGATTGACGGGGACACCGTCGCGCTCGTCACCAAAACCGCGTGAGGTGATGAAACCAATTGCGCAACCCGGTTGATTTGAAGTCCTGTGTTTGCTGACAGGTTGAGAAGAGGAGGAACCACGCATGAGCCAAAGTGTCATTCTTGCAAATCTCCTTGCCCCGTTGCTGGCTAGCGCGACTGGGCAATACGATCCCGACACGCTGTTCCGCGACGTGCCGCGCTCCGTGGAAAGGCGCGTTTTGCGCGTCGGTACGCCGGTCAGTATCCCCGTCGTCTCTCCGGATGCCAGTCTTTTCGCCCACAAGGCAGTGGGACGATCCATTGTGTTACGGGATTTCTTAACGGGGGAAGTGAAAGGCGGTGTTGAGCTCACCACTTTCTTCCCGAACCTGGTTGCGTTCGCGCCCGATGGGAAAAAACTCGTCGCGGCGTCGGGGGCAGGGACTACCCAAAAACCGTCCGTCGAGGTGTTCTTCTGGGATATTGCGACAGGTCAATTAGAACCGAGTGTCATCTTGCAAAGCGGCCAAAACCCATTGGCTATTTCGCGCAACACTAAGTTCCTGGTTTCCACTAAGGCCAAAGACGCGGGAGTGGCAATTGCCTGGGATATCGGTCAACGCAAATGTATGGATCTTCCTGGGCACACCGGTCCTGTTACGCGGGTGGCGATCTCCGACGATGGCAAATGGGCGGTCACCCAAGGAGGCCCGGGGTTGTTCGTCTGGGACTTGGCGACTGGCAATAAGAAATGGGAGAAGTATTTTGATGATTCCCCTTTGCCAAACAGACTCGATTTCTCGCCGGATGGACGTCTATTGCTTCTCGGATTCTCCAGCACGGTGCAACTGTACGACACCAAGTCCGGCAAAGTCCTTGGAGGGGTTCGCACTCAAGGCGGACGCTTCTCGCCGGACGGCAGATGGATTGCCAGTCCGTGTTCGAAAGATGTCTGGAATAACAACAAGAACGGAATCAGAATCTACCTGGTCGATGAAGTGCTTTTTCCACAGGAAGGCAAGCCGAAATTGGTCCTTCCAAAAGTGATACTCGAGGCGACGGGACCGGACGGCTATTTCTCAATGACCATTTCGCCCGACAGCCGCTACGTGGTCACAGCCTGCTCGCGCGGCGTGATCCGGGTTTGGGAAGTGCCGAAGTTCGACAAGTGACTGACACGTTTTGGAGCGAGTTAGACCATGCGCGTCAACTGCAAACACGCGGTCGGAGCGGGGCTCCTGTGCATCATCATCGTCCTCCTGTTTCGCTTCGCACTCGACCATGTCGATTCCGTCTCGCGCTCGCCGCCACGCTCGTTTCCGACGCGCATCGTCGATGGCCGTTCGGAAGTGTTCGTAAAGACGCAAGCTGCGCCGGAAGGAGTCTGGTTGCCCATTGTCCCTTCCACAACGAGCGCATTGGTGGAATTTGTACCCTCGACGCTCAGCCCCGGCGGTCTTATCGTTCACGTTAATGCGGATGGGACTGCCTGCCTCACCGATCATGTCGAAGCGAGCAAACGTTCGCAAATCGAGAGGGCCCGCCGCCAAGCTACCGGGAGTTTGCCATGACGCAGCGCCTCGAAGGGAACGCCCACGGCAAAGTCCGGAAACCGGAACGTCCCGAAGCGCCCCTGCCCACCGACTCCGACACCCATTCGCACCCGGTGATCAGCCCGGCGCCGGCTTCGACAGATCCACGGACTTGGGGGCGACGAGGCGGTATTCGCGCGTGACGTTGCCGACCTTCACGGTTTCGGAAGGGAATTCGCCGTGTTTGGATTCGCCGACCAACAGACAATGGATTGCACAACGCTTGGAATCCGGTGCTTCGCCGGAACCAATGACGTGAAAAGGTTTTGCGTTATTCCTTGCAAAAATGGATTGCAGATCGGCTCCCTGGGATGGAATGCAATCCATCCGGCTCATTCTCAATGGGGTGTGGGTGTGTCGCGCGACCATTCCAACAACTATTTTGTCGTCAGATTGCGGACATCTCCAGCGGCTTCGGCCCCAGCGTCACGATCGTGAATTCCTTCGCGGGGAAGTTCTTGACGTGTTCCACGATTTTCGCGGGTGTCAGCCCTTCGATGGCCGCCTTGATCTCGTCGGCGCTGCGGATGCGACCCAGATAATACCAGTCCGATGCGATCGCCCCCGCGCGCGCCGAGGTTGATTCCTCTTGCATGATCACCGACGACTTGAGGCCGGCCTGCACGCGCTCCACTTCGTCGTCGGCGATGCCCTCGGCCAGCCGGCGCAATTCCTGCACGGTCACGTCCAGCGTCTCCTGGGCGCGCTCGTTGGTCGTGCCGGCATAGGAAAGCACGCAGGCGCGGTCCTTGAAAGTCTGATAGCTGGCCCACACGGAATAGCACAAGCCGCGTTTCTCGCGCACTTCGGTGAAAAGACGCGCGCCCATGCCGCCGGACAGCACCTGCACCGCTCCCTGGGCCGCGTAGTAGTCAGGATGGCCGAACGGGACGCTGGGGTAGGCCAGCGCGATCTGCGTTTGCGTCGTGTCCTTTTCCAGGTGAGCGACGCCGCCCAGCGCCGGCTCGAGCGGATACGTCGCTTCGCCCCCGCCGGACCAGTCGCCGAATAGGCGCTCGACCTGGTCGCGCAACGGTTCCCATTCGACGTTGCCGGCAACGGACAAGATGGTGCCGCGCGGGCCGAAGAGCCGTTGGAAATGCTCGCGGACTTTGTCCGGCGTGATGCTCTCGATGCCCTCTGGCGTGCCGCGGCGGTCGCGGCCCAAGGGCATGGGCCAATGCCGGCGGCGCAATTCCACCATCACTTTGGCTTGCGGCTCGTCCTCCAACCCCTGGATTTCCTGCAGCGCCAGCGACTGCACGGCTTCCATGTCGGCCGGCGGCAAGTGCGGCCGGCGCAGGATGTCGGCGTAGATTTCCAGGGCGGCGCTCAGGTTGCGCGCGAGCGTCGCGCCCCAGAAGCGCATGTGCAGTTGCCCGACGCTTTCGTCGCGGTCCAGACCAAGATTGTCCAGGGCCAAGCTCAATTCCCGGCTGTCGCGTTCGCCCGCGCCGCGGCGAATCATCTCGGACAGAATCGTCGTCATGCCGGCTTCTTTGGGCGGATCAAAGACACAGCCGGCCGGCACGAGGAAGTTGAGCGCCGCCGAGCGCACGTGCTCCATGCGCTCGGCCAATAGCGTCAGCCCATTGGAAAAAACATGATGATAGATTTTTTGTTGCACAAGGATTCTCAGATTGTCCAGCTTGGTTCCAGCGATGTGCAGGAAGCGGCGACCACGAGCGGATCGACCATCTTATAAAGCGTCTTGCGGCAGCGAAAACCCAAACGGCGATAAAGACGCAGCGCGCCGTCGTTCTGCGCGGTCACCTCGAGGTGCACACCGTGCACGCCCGAGCGTTGGAAACCGTGCAGTGCCTTGAGGAGCAAGGCGGTGCCCAGGCCTTTGCCGCGAAAAGCGGGCGCGACGCCCACGTTCTGGATCGCTCCCTTGCCGCTGCGCTCGCGCACGCCCTGAATCGTGCCGCAATAATCGCTGCCGCACGCGATCATCCAGGTGGCCTCCGGCTTGAAGCCCGGCTTGGCGACGATTTCATGCATGAGGCGCAAACAGCCGTCGCGACAGCCTAAATTGGGAAAAACGATCGCGTCGATCTGTTCGACGAAACACTGATACTTGACTTCGGCGTGCCGCTCCAAAAGCCAATCTTGCCAGGGAACCCAGGTGAAGCCGGTCGGCAATGCCGGCGTGGTCGGCAGCGGACCTTGCAAGTTCAGCTCCATGCGGAAGCGCTTGAAATACGTGCAGGATGAATCTGTGAAAACCATGCGGCTCCCTCGGACGCACTTTCGGATTTTACCAAGCCGGCAAGCCGCGGGCCAAGCTTTCTGTGTGCAAAATCTCGCCAGTTGCGGTATGGTAGTCGGCGTTCGAAGTTCAATGTTCAAAGTTTAACGTTCAACGTTTTGTAGCTCAACGCTTTCGGAGAAAACCATGTGCCGCGTCTCGGCCGTCGCTAGCCTTTGCATACTGCTGTGTGTTTCCGGGCCGGTCTGGTCCGGGCAAAAGGACGAGCTGGAGACCGACAACTTCCGCAAGCCGGCCAGCGACGCCGACCTGCGTTATTGGCTGGAAAACATGGTCTGGCATCATCGCTATTCCAACGCGGAGATTACCGCGGCGACCGGGCTGAGCGCGGACGAGATCGAAAAGGCGACCAAGCGGTTCGGCATTTCGCCCGATACCAAGCCCAAACGCCGTGCCGACGCCCCGCTCTTGGTCTTGCCTTATCCCGGCGGCCGGCATCCGCGCATCGGCTTTCGCGACGGCGCCATTCGCCCGCAGCCCGAAACCAAGGTCAGCGTCTTCACGCCTTGGGACGAGTCCAGCTACGTCGTCGTCGATGTGCCCGAAGCCGTCTGGTCCAACCTTGGCTTGACCTATCTCGCGCATACGCACGTGCCGACGCTTTGGACCAAGCAGAACATCAAGTTGGAACAACTGGAATGGAACCGCCGCGCCGACGGCACTTTCGATCTCGAGCGAAAGCTGCCCAACGGCATTCGCTTCGGCACGAAAGTGATCCCGCAAAGTGACGCAGTGCGCATGGAAATGTCGCTAACCAACGGCACGAAGGAAAAACTCAGCGACCTGCGCGTGCAGATGTGCGTGCTGTTGCGCGGAGCGGCCGGTTTCGACAAGCAAACCAACGACAACAAGGTTTTTTCCGGCCCCTATGCCGCCTGCAAGTCCGCCGACGGCAAACGCTGGGTCATCACCGCTTGGGACCCGATCCACCGCGCCTGGGGCAATCCGCCCTGCCCGTGCATTCACGCCGATCCGAAGTTTCCTGACTGCGCGCCGGGCGAAACGCAGCACATAAGGGGCTGGCTCTCGTTCTACCAAGGCGAAGACATCGAGGCAGAACTTCGCCGCATTGAACAGACCGGCTGGCGCAAAAAGCGCGATTGAGCGTAGTGTCCTTCAAGGAGCATTACCATTATCAAGAAAGCCAGGCTTGGCTTCCTGGGCGCCGGCTGGTGGGCGACCGCGAACCACATCCCGCTTCTGGCCCAGCGCGACGACGTGGAACTCGCTGCCGTTTGCCGACTAGGCGCCGCTGAGTTGCAACAAGTCAAGGACAGGTTCGGTTTCCGTTTCGCCACCCAAAGCGCCGAAGAACTGGTCGCATATTCGGGGCTCGATGCGGTCGTGGTCAGTTCACCGCACACGCTGCACCATGCACACGCCAAACTCGCTTTGCAAAAAGGGCTGCACGTCATGTTCGAAAAGCCCTTTTGCACCGAAGCCGTACACGCGGTCGAGCTCGTGCGTCTTGCCCAGGAGCGCAACCTCCATCTTCTGGTCCCCTATGGCTGGCACTACAAGCCCTTTGTGCAGCAGGCCAAGAAGTGGCTGGACGCCGGCGCGATCGGCGCGATCCAGTACGTGCTCTGTCATATGGCATCGCCGATCCGCGATCTCTTGCAGCATGGCCGGTTTCAGGCCGAGCGCGTGAGCGGCCAGGCAGGGGACGTGCTCTTTCAGCCCGACCCCAAAACCTGGTCCGATCCCAAGATCGCGGGCGGCGGCTATGGCCATGCACAGCTTTCGCACTCGACGGGCATGCTCTTCTGGCTGACCGGGCTCGTGCCCGAGTCGGTCTATGCCTTGATGAGCGCGGCGAACGCTCGTGTCGATCTCTACGACGCTCTCAGTGTGCGCTTCGCCGGCGGCGCGATCGGCACAATCTCCGGCGCGGGCACCGTGCCGCCCATCGGCAAAGCACAGTATCAAGTGGACCTGCGCCTTTTCGGCAGCGAAGGCTTGCTCATGCTCGACTGTGAGCGCGCTCGCCTGGAACTGCGCCGCCATGACGGCCGGCACGAGCAACTGGACCTCGCGCCCGACGCCGGCGCCTATAGCTGCGAAGGGCCGCCGCACAACTTCGTCGAGCTGGTGCTCGGCAAGACCACGATGAACCACGCGCCGGGCGAAGCCGCCATGCGCTCCGTGCAATTGCTGGACGCAGCCTATCGCTCGGCGACTTCTGGTCAGGTCGAGAACATTTGACTCAATGTTATTCCGGCGCAGGCGTCTCCAGCGGCTCCGGCGGCAGCACCTTCTCCGCCGCGGGTCTGCGTCTTAGCAACAGGGCCGCCGTCGGCGCGATCACCAAGGGTATGCCAAGCAACTTGATCGGCGCCGGATAATTGCCCAAGACCACCGCATCCAGGAATAGCGCGAAGACGATTTGCGTGAGGCCGACGACCGAGACCTTAGCCGGATCGCCCAGCGTGAAGGCTTTGGTCAAAAACAGTTGGCCGACGGTGGCGGCGATGCCCACGCCGGCCAACGCCAGCCAGGGTAACACGCCATTGGAAGGACGCCGCGGCGTTTCGTGGTCGAACAGAAAATAGGCGCCCAGGGCGAAGCAGAGCGACACGGTCGAGAAATGCACGACGACGGCGCGGATGTCGAGGCCCTTGAGCCGGTGCAGGCCGATCATCGCCAAAGCCGTGAACAAAGAGACGCCAAGTGCCACCAGAATGGTGAAGTCGCCCGCGCTCAGGTGCGGCTGCTGAATGAGGGCCACGCCGACGACGCCGCACAGGGCCGACAGCCACACCTGCCGCGACGGGAACTCTCCCAAGAGCGGCCAAGACAAAAGTGCGACCCAAATCGGAAAGATATTGGTGACCGTGAAGACGTCGGCGACAGGCAGCCGGGTAAGAGCGAAGAAGGTGCCGACCAGGCTGATGCTGCCGGCAATGCTGCGCATCCACAGGATCGGCGGTCTGAAAAACACGAGACGTACGCCGCCGGCGAGCGCGAGGACCGCCATGATGACAAGCGGGAAGACGGAGCGAGCGATGGCGACGAATTGCCATTCGAAGTAATCGCCGACTTCGTGGGCCAAAGCGCCCATGCAAGCAAAGGAGAAGCTGCCGATAAGCATCCAGAGATAGGGACGAAGGGATTCCGTTTTCACCGGCAGGATGGATCCATCGAGATCGCCGTGGCGTGGGCGTTCCTGTTGGCGGAGCTGTTGGGGCATCGTATTCGTTGAATGATTGCCTACTGTAACATAGCCCGCTTTTCAAGACCTCAGTGTAAGTCCGAGCCGCGCCCGTGAGGAAGCGGGTACTACACGATGGAGAGAGCTTTGCCGGCTGAATTGGTTCGCATCACTTGCCGCGACGGCGTGCAGCTCGATGGGGCAATTTTGCGTCCCAACGCACCACGGGCGCTTGGCCTGGATGCGGTCTGCCTCGTCCACGGCACCGGCGGCAACTTCTATAGCTCCTCGCTGTTCGACCACTTCGCCGAGCGTTTCCTGAAACTTGGCCTCGCCGTGCTGCGTGTCAATACCCGTGGGCACGACGGCATCAGCACTGCCGTTACAGAGCGCGGCGGGGTGCGGCTGGGCGCGGCGTATGAAACTGTGGACGATTGCCGGCACGACCTGGTCGGCTGGATGGATTGGCTGCGATCAAACGTTGGGCCGCGCGTGTTGCTGGCGGGCCATAGCGTTGGCGCAGTCAAGAGCCTCTACGCAGCGGCGCACGAGCCGGCACTGGCCCCGCAAGGAATCCTGGCCCTGTCGCCGCCGCGACTGTCTTATTCCTGGTTTTGCCAAAGCGCACAGGCCCAGGAGTTCCTGGCCGCTTTCGAAAAGGCGGAAGCGCTGATAGCCGCCGGCGAAGGAAAAACGCTCATCGATGTCATGTTGCCGCTGCCGATGGCGATCGCGGCGGCCGGCTATGTGGAAAAGTATGGGCCCAGCGAGCGCTACAACTACTTGAACTTCACCCCCGCCGTGAAATGCCCTACGCACTTTCTTTTCGGCAGCGTGGAGGTGGAAAAGAACATGGCGATTGCGGAAGTGCCCGCCGAAGTCGAGCGACTGGCGGAAAAGCATATACACTTGAGCGTCGACATCGTGCCGGGCGGCGATCATTTCTACAGCGGGGTGCGCGATGCGGCTTGGGAGAGAATCGAAGCGTGGCTGCGTCGCGTTTTTTCGGATTAGAGTTCAAGACCAAGCCGCTCGCGAATCTCACGTCGCACACGCTCCGCGTGTCGAAGTGCCGCCTTCATGTGTCGCGTCGTTGCTCGCTCTCCGGGGTAGCGATAATCAACTGCATAGCGGCTCAACGAAGCTAATCCTCGCCGTAACGGCGCAAGCGAAGCGTCGTGCGGAAGCAGCAAGTCGAGTAGCTCTTCCAGATCATGGATTTTGGGAATGGCGGCGCCTTTTTCTTGCAGCTGTGCCTTGAAGTACTTCTCGGCCGATTGCTGGCAGTGGAAGCACACGAGATCGCGCAGTGACGATGGTCGGGCCGCGAGTTCCTGCGCTCCTTCCCAGTCTTCCTCTGCTTTGCGAACCCATTTTGCCGTCGGGCGCTTCATACAAGACCTTTCCTTTTTCCATGATTTCGCGCAAAAACCAATCTTCATCCTTTAGACCGCGCTCCATCTGCTTGGGTGTTCGGACAATGAGATCAAAGGAGAACGGTCGCGGGAATGCCAAACAGATGCGAATCGCCTGATTGACCACATCGTACGCAGGCATGATCACGAGCAAATCGACATCGCTTTCGGCGTGCGGCTTTCCATACGCGTAAGAGCCGAACAAGATGATCTTCTCGGGGTGAAAGCGCTCGCCGATCTTGCGCGCAAAACGCCGAATTGCCGCCAGGGGGATGTTGGGCGACGGGTAGCGGTACGGCTGGACGTACGGCGCCTTGCGGACATGCTTCTTTGCCATTCGGTTATTCTATCGGCAGTTTGCAGCCGTTTGTTCCAAATAGCCGCGCATAGGTTATCATGGAACGGTGCCATTTCTAATGGGGCTGCCCCATGCAGCAAACCCCTGAATTAGGCCTGGAGCGTTATCGGCATTACTTGCACTTGCTGGCCCGCCTGCAATTGGATCGCCGGCTTCAAGCCAAGCTGGAAGCTTCCGACATTGTGCAACAGACGCTGCTCGAGGCGCACCAGGCGCGCGGACAACTGCGCGGCCAAAGCGACGCGGAATTGCTGGCGTGGTTGCGGCAAATACTGGCCCGGAATCTGGCCATTGCCGTGCGTGACTACGGCCGCGCCAAGCGCGACGTCGCGCGCGAACGCTCGCTCCACGCCGCTATCGAGGATTCGTCGGCGCGCCTGGGCGATTGGCTGGCCGCCGAGCAGTCCTCCCCCAGTGAACGAGCGGACCGGAACGAGCAAGCGCTGCGTTTGGCTGACGCCCTGGCGAATTTGCCCGATGCGCAGCGCGAAGCGGTGGTCTTGAGGCATTGGCAAGGCTGGTCGTTGGCACAGGTGAGCCGGCACATGGAGCGCAGCCCCGCCGCCGTCGCCGGGTTGCTGCATCGCGGCCTCAAGGAACTCCGCGCCCGCCTGCAAGAGAACAAGGGCCGTCCATGACTCAAACGCATGAGCAACGTTTGCATGAGGTGCTGGCCGAATACCTGCTCGCGGCCGATTCCGGCCAGGCGCCCGACCGCTCCACGCTCCTGGCGCGTTACCCTGACCTGGCCACGGAGCTCGAATCGTTTTTTCAAAATCAGGAACAAGTGGATCGTCTCGCCGATTCGATGCGTTTGTGCAAAACGGTGAGCGATCATCCTCCTGGTTCGCTCTTCCAATCCCGGTCCTTTGGGGACTTCGAGGTTTTGGAAATCATCGGCGCCGGCGGCATGGGGGTCGTCTACAAGGCGCGGCAAATCAGCCTGAACCGGATAGTCGCACTCAAGATGATTCGGCCCGGCGGACGCACGCCGGATGACATCGAACGCTTCTTGCGCGCGGAGGCAGCAGTCGCCGCCAACCTGGAACATCCCAACATCGTGCCGATTTACGAGATGGGCGGCATAGAAGGCGGCACGTTCATCAGCTTGAAATTCATTGAAGGTCTCACGCTGCGCCAATGGATTCAGGACCAGCACAAGGCGGATTCTCCGAACGACAGTGCAGTCCAAGCACAGGCCGTGCAAATCCTCGCCAGTGTGGCTCGCGCGGTCCATTACGCCCACGAGCGCGGCATCCTGCATCGCGATCTCAAGCCGAGCAACATCCTCCTCGAAGCCCACCAGCAGCCTTTTGTCACGGACTTCGGCTTGGCCAAGCATGTGCTTCCCTCGCCAGCGGAAGAAAGCACCACCTGCACCGCCGGTCTCTCTAGCGCAGGACAAGGTGAGCATGATGCCGAAATTGTCGGCACGCCGCTCTACATGGCGCCGGAGCAAGCGGCGGGAGTCCCGCAGCTTACCACCGCCGCGGACATTTACAGCCTGGGCGCAATTCTCTATGAAATCCTGACCGGAACGCCTCCCTTTCGTGGCGACTCTCTCTTGGCAACCCTGCGGTTAGCACAACACGCCGATCCGGTCCGGCCGCGCGCGTTGAATCCGCGGGTGGACCGTGATCTGGAAGCGATCTGCCTGAAGTGTTTGGAAAAAGACCCGTCGCGCCGCTACGGCTCCGCTCTGGCGCTGGCGGAAGACCTGGAGCGCTGGCAGGCCGGCGAGCCGATCCACGCCCGGCGCGTTTCGTCCTGGGAACGCGCCTGGAAATGGGCCAAACGGCGG
The DNA here is from genome assembly GCA_022616245.1 of Gemmataceae bacterium. Classification (GTDB taxonomy): domain Bacteria; phylum Planctomycetota; class Planctomycetia; order Gemmatales; family Gemmataceae; genus JAKEFD01. The sequence goes on along the minus strand of JAKEFD010000278.1, from coordinate 10,575 downwards.
CCAGCGACGGCGGCGCTCATCGCCCTCTTGATCCTGGTTCCCGCCGCAGGCTTTCCCGTCGTCACCTGGCTCTGGCAGCGGGCCGAAACGGCGCGGGGGACAGCGGAAGCCGCGCTCGCCGCCAAGCTGGTCGCGTTGGCCCGCTCGCACTGGCTGGCAGGCGACGTCGAACAGGCCAAGCAATGTCTAGCGGAGTGTTTGCCGGCCTACCGCGACGGCGCTTGGCGCTATCTGCACCGCGCCTGCAACGCCCAGCTCTTGCTCTTGCCCCACGAGACGCGCGTCAAAGCGCTGCGCTGGCATCCCGACAGCAAGAGACTACTTTGTATTGGTTTGGGCGGACTGTCCACTTTTTGGGACATGACCTCCGGCACACGGCTAAGCACCTTTTCCACTCATCCAGGCCATTTGGAAACGGGTCTGGTCGCGGACCAATTCGCCATAGGCGACGATGGCAAAACTCTGCGCGTGGCGGTCAATGCCAGCCGCATTGAGCCGATCCAGAAAGCCGTCACCGCCATCGCCGTGGATGAATTTGACATGGATACGGGCAAGCTGCAGGGCCGGCGTGAACGAATCATTCCCCGCGCTGCTTTTGTATTCGCGATGAGCCCAGACGCACGTTTTCTTGCGGTGGATGCCAACGGCGTGTCGGAGGTTTGGGACGCCGCGGACGGCAAAGTATTGCTCATTTTGGACGGAGCAGTGAATCCTGTCGGAAACCATTTTGCGTTCTGCAAGGATTCCAATCACCTTGCACGGGTCGTTAATCAAAGGCACGAGTTGGAAATCTGGGACATGACATCACTGAAACTGATCCGCCGCCTCCCGTGGCCGAGCGCCATGTCTTCCTGCCGCACATCTCAGTTCGCTGGCCGGCTGCTCGCCTGGGTCGAAATCGGCCAGAAGCCGCAGTGCATCCGTGTCTACGACGCGCTGGCCGGCAAGGGCGTGCTCAGCCTGACGCGTGACAGCACTTCCAACATCGAATCCGTGGCACTCGACCGCGACGGCCGCCGCATCGCCTGGTGTGAAAACATCGATACTGTGATTGTCACCGACGTGGCCACGGGCAAAGAACTGTGGAAGCTGCGCGGCCATACCGGCTTTGTCAACGGACTCGCCTTCAGCCCGGACGGCAACCGGCTCGCTTCCTGCGGTGCGGATCAAACCGTGCGCATCTGGGATGTCCGGCCGCTCGACGACGATTGACTTAGCGGAATTCGCCAGAATTCCGCTCGAACGCGATGGAATACCAAATCTCCTGCGAATGTGGTCAGGCGATAGCCGTATCGGAGACGGCCGCCGGCACGAGCGCCCGCTGCGGGTGCGGGCGGACCATCGCTGTGCCCTTGCTCCGGGAACTGCGACGGCTGGCAGGCGTGTCGGAGCCGCCGCTCTCGCCGGCGCTGGAAGTCGAAGCACTGTTGTACGCAGGAAGGTTGCCTGAGGAAGACCACTGCGTTCTATGCGGGGCGGTCACCGACCATTGCGTCTATTGCCGAACGGAATGCGAGAGGGCCACCGTGACCGCCAGCGCGATGCCCATTTGGGCGCGCATGCTGGGCGGCTTTTTATCGGGGATAACATTTGGCTGGTATGTCTTCATGGGCGACGAGCGCGAAGAGACAGTATGCGGACAAGATCGAATTTACGCCCTGCCGTTAAGGGTCTGCAAAGAATGCGCTCAGGCGCTGATGAGTCCGGATTCCTTACGCGATGCACTTGGCCGCGTGCACCTCTACGAGCGCTTGCTGAAAAAGTATCCGCAGGCCATCCTCTCCTTGCTAGGCGATTGATTGACCATTCCAAAAAACTCACATTTTCGCGCTAAGCCGGCGTCCCGATGGTGCCTATCTGCAATAGGCCTTTTCAGGCCGCGCCCGGCGCGCGCCCGCAGTGAGGAATACCTAACCGCGTTTGTCTTACACAAGTGGCAACTGCGCAGTGGTGAGAGCCTTATGTTAGGTCAGCCGCGAGTGATTACGGGTTCGGTGGGCGTCAAAGGCCGCAATGTCCCCGCTGATACCGATGTGGTGCAGGAATTGCTCAACATAGCGCCGCCGGCTGAAGGGGGGCCGCAGCCCGTATTGAAAGTCGACGGCTTCGTGGGGCCCAAAACCACCGCCGCCATCCAGCGCTTCCAAGTCCAACGCTTCGGCTGGAGCGGCGCGGACGGTCGCATCGATCCCGACCAACGCACGTTTCGCTGGCTCAAGGTCATGGAAGGCCAGTACGGCCGGCAACAGTTCAAGATCATCAAGACGGAGCTGGCCGGCGGCGTTCACGGCGTTTCCGACGCCTACTTTGCCATCATGGCCGTCGGCATGTCGGCGATGTATTCTCTGGGAAGGCAGCCGGAGCCGAATCCCGCCCACATCGTCCAGCATTTGACGTTTCCGAGCGACCTCTTGACCGCGTTTCGGACATTCCAAACGCAGACGCCGCGCGGTGCGCGCAGCTTCGAAACCAAATCGGCAACCGAGACGATTTTTCCGGACCCCGGCGATCCTGCGCGTTCGCTTATCTTCCTCCACCTGGACTTTCCGCGCGCGGACCTGGCGACGCGCACCGACTTTATCGACATCGGCTGGAGCCATCGCTGGGTCGATCTCGCCCGAAAGCCAGCGGGATTTCATGCCACGCAAGGGGCGTTTCATGTGTTGGCAGCACACTTCGGCTAGGCCTATGGAACTGCAATCATGAACAAACTCGGCACGCTCATCTTGTGGGCCCTTGCGGAGATTTACCACGGCAAGACTCAATCCGTGCCGGCAAAGGGCGGCATTCCCGGCATACTGCGCATCCCGTCCGTTGAAGAACTAAAGAAATATTTCAAGACGGCGGGGGCCGGCGATTACGACAAGAAGGTGCACTGGTGCGGCATCTTCCAGACCTATCTCTTGATCAAGGCCGGCGTGGCCTGCCACTGGAAATACGAGATCGTTGATGACTCCAACGGCAAGGACCTTGAGATCTTGAAGGGGCCGGCGGCGCAGAAGGGACTGGCGATCGGCGACATCGTGCGCATCCATCACCACGAGCATCACTTCATGGTCTTTGATCCGGTCGCTTCCGGATTCGTCAGGAGTTTCGAGGGCAACGCCCAAGGCCCGGAGTATCCAACGCTGGCGGCGAACTGGATGGGCAACATGAAGCACAACGTGGTTTCGGACATCTACATGCGCTACCGCGTCCTAAGTTAGCAATTCGTGCGCTGCCTTACATTTCAAATAGGCCCAGCGATTTTCATTGCATGGCGGCTCAGGCGAGTTAATCTGACATTGAAATCACCAAGCCGCCACTTCGTTCACGGGAGAAACCGCCATGTACAAGCTCTTTTGCACGCTGATTGCGGGTTTGTTGCTGACTTCGATGGCCTCAAGCCAAAACGGCAAAGGCTACAAGGTCCTGATCATCACCGGCGACCACGGCCACGATTGGCGCAAGACGACGCCATTCCTCAAGGACTTGCTCAGCAAGGCAGGACTTCAAGTGACCGTCACCGAGTCGCCCGGCAAGGACCTGACGCCGGACAATCTCGCCAAGTATGACGTGCTGTTTCTCAACTATCGCAATACGCCCAAAGGCGCCAAGGAAAACCCAGCCAGCGTCTGGACCGACGAAGGCAAGAAGGCGTTTACCGACGCGGTCAAAGGCGGCAAGGGCTTGGTCGTCTACCATCACGCGTCGTCGGCCTTTGTCGGCGCCTCCGAGTTCGAGCAAGAGTTCGAAAAGGTCATCGCCGGCGGCTGGCGCAAACAAGGCTATCACGGCAAAATGCACGAGTTCACGATCACCATCCGCAAGGACCATCCCATCACGCACGGCATCAAGGAATTCAAGCATGGCCGCGACGAGCTTTATCAAAACTCGGTGATTCTGCCCGGCAGCGAAATCCTGGCCACCGCCTACTCCGACGCGTCGATCGACAAGAAGAACACCGGCAAGGATGAACCCATGGCCTGGGTGGCGACCTACGGCAAAGGCCGCGTCTATCACAACGTGATGGGCCACGACGTCGAGGCCATGCAGAGCGCCGGCTTCAAGACCTTGCTCGTGCGCGGCGTCGAGTGGGCCGCGGGCGAGGTGCGCACGCCGGTTCCCGCGGAGCTGCGCAAGTAAGCGCCTTATGCGCGTTTCCATTGCGTAACTCGAAACTGCGCCCTGCTTGACAAGTTCCCCGGTGCAAGCGAAAGTGGAGTACTCCCCATCGAGACAGGTATGCGCCGCTTGCAGACCCTTTCACTCATCATCGTGCTCGTTGCGCCTGGCTTGGCCACGGCGCAGTCAGCCCAGAAGCCGCCCGTGCCTTTGGTGCGCACCGAGCAGACACCGGGCTATCAGCCCATGCTGATCGAGGGTTTCACGGTTGTGATCAGCAAGGAGTGCCTGAAGCACAAGGACGACGAGATGTACGAGCGCAAGCCGCTCGATGTGCTCGAAGGCGAGCTGAAGACGATCGTCAAGCTCATGCCGGAAAAGACGGTCAACGTCTTGCGCAACATTCTGATCTGGGTGGAATGGAATGAATCCGTTGATTTGGGCAACGGCCGGCCCGGCACCGCCACCGCGGTCTACTATGGCGGCCATCAGCGGAGCATGTTGGCCAAAGGCATGCATCCCTTCCAGGCCGGTTCCGTGACCATTCACAAGCTGAAAGCGCTGACGGAGGAGCATCAACCCAAGCGCGATTCGGGACGCTGTGTAATCCTGCACGAAATCGCCCATGCGGTGCACTACCAGCTGGTGGGCCGGGACTACCTGCCCGTCAAGCTGGCGTACAAGCAGGCGATGGAGCGCAAACTGCTGGAGCCGAACAGTTATGCGGCTACGAACGAGAGCGAGTATTTCGCCGAAATGACCTGCGCCTATTTCGACCAGCTCAACTACTATCCGCGCACGCGCAGCGATTTGAAGAAGCACGACACGGTCACCTTCAAACTGATGGAAGCAACCTGGGGGAAGACCAAGCTCGACTCGAAGGTCGCCTCAGCGAAGAGCGTCGAGGCGCCGCCCTTGGACAAGTTGGACCTAGGCGCGCCGCTGTTGGGGCCGCGCGTCACCGCCGAGACTCTCAAAGGCCGCCCCGCGTTCGTGATTTACTGGAACGGCATCGACGTTACGAGCCAGTCGAGTTTGACCAAGATTTCGGCCTGGGATGCGGAGCTGGCCGACTTTGGTCTAGTCACACTGGCCGTGCATCTGAGCGGGGCGAAGAAGTTTGACGTTAAGAATTTCGTCGAGGCGCGCGGGCTGTCCTTTAGCATCGCCGAAGGGCCCTGGCGAATGAGCGGCATCATCAAGACGTACAAAGATTTTCCACTGGCTCTTGTCTATGAAGCCGACGGCGACTGCGTATTTCGCGGATTGCCGTTTGACGCGGAAAGCGCGCTGCGCTCCGCTGTCGGCGCCGCCTTGGTCAAGGAGCTGAGCGACGGCGAAGCACCCAAGGCGCTCGTGCCGGTCGTGGAAGCGCTGGCGAAAGGAAAATCACCTTCGACGCAGTTCGCCAAGATCGTGACGTTAACGCGTTCCAAGGGCGAAGAAACGGCGCAAGCTGCTCAGAAGCTGCTCGCCAAGATGACCGAAGCCGGCCAACGCGCGTTAGAGAGCGCCGAGCCGAAGGTGAAGGACGACCCCGTGGCCGCGTTTCTGGCCTTGGAACGGTTGCCGGCCGCCTTCAAGGACACGCCGGTAGCGACGAAGGCCGCGAAGCTGCTCGCCGGCTTGAAGCAAAACAAAGAGGTGGCGCCGGAGCTGAAAGCGCGGGCATTGCTGGCCGTCGTCAAGAAGCTGGAAACGGACCTGTCGGGCCGGCCTGGGAGCTTCGATCCAACTCAGCCGAAGTTTCGCAAGGACAACGCGCTAGCCCTTCTTCAACTGGAGCAAGCGGTGCAGCAGATGCGGCGCACCTGGCCAAGCGCCCGCGCCACCGAGCAAGCCATCCGTGTCGCGGACAAGTTCGGGGTGAAGTAAGCGTGAAATCCTTCACCGAGTATCTGACTCTCAACATCCCATCCAAGATGGCGTTTCTCAACATCACGCCCAAGGTCGCCGAGTGCTTGCGCAGAAGTGGCGTTCAAGAGGGGCTGTGCCTGGTCAACACCATGCATATAACCGCGAGCGTTTTCATCAACGACGACGAGCGTGGACTGCACCACGACTTCGGCAAATGGCTCGAGCAACTGGCGCCGTTCAACCCCGATCCCAATGTCTATCACCACAACCGCACCGGCGAAGACAACGCCGACGCCCATTTGAAACGGCAAGTCATGGGACGTGAGGTTGTGGTCGCGATCACCAAAGGGAAACTGGACTTCGGCCCGTGGGAGCAGGTTTTCTACGGCGCGTTTGACGGCGGCCGCGACAAGCGGGTGCTGGTAAAGATCATCGGGGAGTAGGGGGAGGGAATGCGATGGGCCTACCTTGGTGGGGCTGGCTGCTCGTTGCTCTCTGGTGCTTCCCAGGTGTGTATGCTGCCTTTGCTCTCCTGATGATGAAGCCGATAAGCGGGCTGGACGAGAATGGCGAGCCGCATAAGCCGACGCCATTTCTCAGAAAGATCATCGCCTTCCCACTTGCTCTTGTGCTTCTGGTGATCCTCTGGCCGTGGGTATTCTGGTCGGAATACAGGATTAAGCGAAGGTGACCGGCCCTGGGGCAACTCAACTGGAAGGACCGCAGCAACTTAATGATCTGCTGCCATTTCAAATCGAGAAAAGTGAAATGCACATAAGACAATCGTAACGCGTTTCTCTTAAAATGGTTTACGACCAACAAACGGGGGTCACATTTCAGATTGCGTGATATGCGGAAACTTGAAATGGTCAAATAAAACATGGAAGTCGTAGATTTCGGCGGTGAAATGTGGAACGAGGTGCATTCTCAACCGCGACAGCCTTTGATCAGTTTCTTGCACGGGATGGGGGGTGTGGGTGTGTCGCGCGACCTATTTTGCAACTTCCTTGAGATGAAATGACTTACGGCGAAATAAAGGTCGCGCTTGTCTGTCATGAATTTAGCACTCAACAGGGACAAATTGCAGAGTCGGGCAAGTGTCGCGAACCATTTCCACAGTCCGCGCGCCGCATAGAATCCCTGTAGTGATGGGTCTTCGCGAAAAAAGTTATCGCCGACTCGAAGCCTTCGATTAGTTCCTTGTTCGCGCGTCGGGCTCGAGAAATCAATCCCCGCAACATCAACGCATGGAGGTCTAACATGGCGACTCCTTTGCAATCGCTTATCCAATCCGGCACCAACCTTTGGCTGGATTCCGTCGACCCGGAACTCGTCGCCCGCAATCGCGCCCTGGGCGCCACCGGAGCCACGTCGAACCCCATCATCGTTGCCGACCTCGTTAAGACCGGACGCTTCGACGCCGACCTGACGAGCCTATTGCGTAAAGGCTCAAGCGACGCCGACATCGCCTGGGCCTTGACCGATCAGCTCGTTCGCCAGGCTCAAAAGGTGTTTGAGCCGGTCTGGCAAGCGACGAAAGGCAACGATGGCTACGTGAGCTTTGAGCTCGACCCGCTTCTGGAAGACCCAGCACTTAACCTGCCGCCGGAAGAGCGCACGCGGCAATACGTGGCCTTGGGCAAGAAGTGGAGCGCGGGGCATACGAACCGCATGATCAAGGCGCCGGCGACGCCGGCAGGCCTGGCGGCGCTCGAAGACCTGGTCGCCGCCGGCGTGACCGTGAATGTAACGCTTATTTTCACGCCCCGGCAATATGCAATTGCCCGCGACGCCGCTTGGCGCGGCGCGCAAAGGCGCAAATCTCTCGATCACTTCAAGTCGGTGTACAGCATCTTCGTGAGCCGCGTGGACGTCTATACGGAAGAGCACGTGCCGGCGCTATCCGCAGAGGCCCAAGGGCTGGTTGGCATCGTCAACGCCAAAAGGATTTGGCAAATGAACCAGCGCTTTTGGGCGGACAAAAAGCTGCCGCTGCAACAAGAGATGATCTTCGCCAGCACCGGCACAAAGAAGAAGTCCGATCCGCCTTGGAAATATGTCGAAGCGTTTGCCGGCAGCGACATCGAAACCAACCCGCCCGCCACCAACGACGAGATGGAAAAGAGCGGCCGCACTTTCACGCGGCAAGTCGATGTCATGCCGCCACAGGACGTGCTTGATGAAATCGAGCGCCTGGTCGACTTGCGCAAACTGGAAGACGTGCTGATGGCGGAAGGGATCAAGAAATTCGCCGATCCGCAGAAAGCGCTATTGGCATTGATTGCGGAAAAGCGAAAGAAACTGGGATAGTCCGCTCATGGCGAAAGCAGCGCCGGCCTCCGACGACTTCGACAGCCCGTGGAAGGAGGCGCTGCAACGCTATTTGCGTTCGTTCCTGCTCTTCTTCTGGCCGGACATCGACGCTGATGTCGATTGGTCGCGCGGCTATGAATCGCTGGACAAGGAGTTTCAGCAGATCGTCCGCCGCGCCAAGACCGGCAAGCGGCTGGCCGACAAGCTTTTCAAGATTTGGCTCAAGGACGGGGCCGAGCGCTGGCTGCTCGTGCACATTGAAATTCAGGGCACGTATGATAGGGACTTCGCCCGGCGCATGTTCGACTACAACCTGGCCGCCTGGCAGTTGTACGGCCAGTCGGTGCTTTCAAAACGTAGCGCGGCAGTTTGCCGGATTGCTGCCCCAGGCGGAATCGGCCGCGCACCAGCTCGTGGCGGACCATCTCGCCGCCGCTCTTGGTCGTTTGCTTTTGCGTCTCCCAGAGCAAGCGGACCTCGCAGCCGAAGCGGTGCAGCAGCTCGTTCAGCTGGATCGGGTCCACCCGCAGCTCGGCGTACTCGGTCTCGTGGTCGATGATGAGGAACTCCGTCTCGCCGTCGAACCACGACAACTTGAGGGCTTGCTCGAAGTCGATGACGATGCCCACGGCGGTCCGCTCGAAGCCTTCGCGCCAGCGCACGATGGCGTCGATGTCTTCCGCGCTCAGGCCGGTCCCGGTGTCGGCGGGCACGGCCAGCTCGGCGGCGAGCCGGTCCAATTCGTCGCGCATTTCGGCGACGCGCTTGTCCAGGCTTTGCCGCGTCCGCTTGTCCTCTACGTCGAGCAGATTCTTTTCGGCCTTGTCGATGCGCTCCGCCAGATTCTTGTGGTCGCGCTCGGCTTCTTTCCGCCGGTCGCCGCGCTCTTTGTGCGGCTCGGTCAACTCTTCGGGCGGCGACTGCGCCAGGGCTTTCAGGCTTTTCATCTCCTCGCCGAGCAACCGGACGATGAAAGGCAGCATCTCGTCCTCGCGCACCTGATGGTTGCCGCACGAGCCTTTGCCCAAGACGTGGTTGGCGGAGCAGCGGTAAACCGTCGGGCCGTAGTTCTTCCAACGCTTCTGCTTGACGCCGCACATGGGCCTGCCGCAGTGGCCGCATTTCAGGATGCCGGTCAAGGCGTAGCCCATGCGCTTGCGGCGGCTGCGGTCCTTGGCGAGCGTGTCGAGCCGGCGCTGCGCCTTGTCGAACAAATCGCGGTCGATGATCGCCGCATAGACGCCCTTTTCCACGAACAGCTTGCCGGCCTCGCCGCCCAGCTCGGCGCGTTCGACCACTTCGCCCTTGTCGTCGATGCCGTAGAACTGCCCGACGCGCTTCCTGTTGTAAACGAAGTCCCCGGCGTAGCAACGGCCGCGCAGCATCTCGCGCACGACGCGGACGTACCAGAGACCGCCCTTCGGTCCCGGAACCTTGCGGGCGTTCAAGTCACTGGCGAGCCAGCAGAGGGAGCGTTGATGGTTCGCGAATTGGTCGAACAGCCAGCAGACGATCTTCTGCTGCTTGGGGTCGCCGGGCTTGAGCGAATGCTTGCCGTCCCGCTCCATGGCGTAGGGCGCGAAGGCCCCGCAGCGCTTGCCTTCCAAGGCGAGGTTGCGCTTGGCCAGGGCGATGCGCCGGCCCAGCTGGCGGGAGTATTCGCAAGCGGACCAGACGGCCACGACGAACTTGAGGATGCAGCCGATGTCGAACCGCTGCCCCAGGTCGTACTCGCCGTGGCTCGCCGTGACTATCCAGCGCACCCCGGCCTTGCGGAGCGCGTTCACGTCCTCTTGCACTTCGTCGAACGCGGCTCGGCTGAAGCGGTCGAGGTTGTCGCAGACGATGGCGAGCGCGCCGAGCTTGCTCACCTCGTCGAGCATGCGCTGGAAGTCTGGGCGCTTAGCGCCGCGCTTCCAACCGCTCACGCCCTCGTCCTCGAACCACTTGAGAACGTCGAAGCGGCCTTGGGCGAGCTTGACGACCTCGGCCCGTTGCTGGGCGATGGACTTCTCTTGCCGCTCGCGCTTTTCGCCGTTGCGGCCGACTTCGCCCTTGGTGCTCTTGCGGCAATAGCCGACAGCTGGAATCGAAACTTGCTTGGACATGACCGTGACCCTTTCGCCCGTGACCCTGAAGGAAGGAAAGAGCGGGCGGCTCGGCCAAGCCGGGTCACGGCTGTAGCTGGCCCATTTCGGGTCATGAATCCGAAACGTGCCGCCCAGATCATTATAGCGAGTTCCGCGCGAACGTCCGCTAAGGGTCCAGCGTTTCGATTCCGAATTGCGGCGTGGCGTTGCC
>JAKEFD010000277.1 GCA_022616245.1 Gemmataceae bacterium | reverse complement strand
GGCGCGACCACGGTCAACATTCCCGATACCGTGGGCTACGCGGTCCCCGAGCAATATGCGGCCGCCATTCGCCATTTGAAGCAAAACGTGCGCGGCATCGACAAGGCCGTCATCAGCGTCCATTGCCATAACGATCTGGGCATGGCGGTGGCGAACAGCCTCGCGGCTTTGCGAGAAGGCGCCCGCCAGGTCGAGTGCACGATCAACGGCATCGGCGAGCGCGCGGGCAACTGCGCTTTGGAAGAAATCGTGATGGCGATCCGGACGCGCGGCGACTACTTCGGCATCGAAAGCACCGTTAACACCAAACGCTTGTGCCCGATCAGCCGGCTGGTGTCGCGCGTCACCGGCATTTTGGTCCAGCGCAACAAGGCCATCGTCGGTCAAAACGCTTTTGCACACGAAGCCGGCATCCACCAGGACGGCATGCTCAAGCATCAGAAGACATACGAGATCATGCTTCCCGAAGATGTCGGCGTGCAGCAAACGGAGCTGGTCCTGGGCAAGCACAGCGGCCGGCACGCGCTCAAGCAGCGGATTCGCGACCTGGGCTTCCACCTGAACGACCAGCAGTTGCAAAAAGTGTTCGAAGGCTTCAAGGGGCTCGCCGACCGTAAGAAAGTGATTTACGACGCGGACATCGAAGTTTTGGCGGAATCGGTATTGCACACAGGGCCGGCAGTTTGGACACTGGAGGCGATGACTTGCAGCGGCGGCTCGGCATCGGTGCCGCACGCCGCCGTCGTCCTGTGGCACAAGGACGGCACGCTGCACAAAGACGCATGCACCGGCGACGGCCCCGTGGATGCCGTGTTTCAGACCATCGAGCGCATCACCGGCGTCAATGTCACGCTCAAGGAGTTTCAGGTGCGCAGCGTCACAGTCGGTGAAGACGCGCAGGGCGAAGCGCAGCTCGAAGCGGAATACGCCGGCCGGACGTTGCGCGGCCGGGCCGTCAGCACCGACATCATCGAAGCCAGCGCTTTGGCGTTCTTGCAAGTGATCAACCGGGCGCTGTTGCGTGAGCAGATGAAGATGAATCCTCAGACCGAGGCAGTCAAAGTGAGTTAGATTCGCCCAGGAAATGGATGTCCTTGTGTCCCCTTTGGAAAAGGAGTTCCAAGATGATCAGCCGCATGCTCGTGATCGTGGCCGCCACGGGGATCTTCACGCCTAATCTCCCGGACCAGACAGTGGCCCGCGTGGAGAAGAAGGCGCAATTGGAACAGGAGGTGGCCGACATCAGCGGCTATTACACCTGCAAAGGGGTCGAAACCGGCGGCAAAGCGTATAGCGGCGTCGCCGTCATTTCCAAGAAAAATGAAGTCTACGTGATCCAGTGGATGGTGAACGGCGGCTCGACGTTCACCGGCATCGGCGTGCGCCAGGGCAACATGTTCTCAGCGAGCTGGGCGTTGCCGAACGAGCGCGGTCTGTTGCGCGGCCTCAACACGTACAAGATCGAAACCGGGCCGCGCCTGGTCGGACGCTGGGCCACGCTCCCGGGCGCAGGCTACCTGCAAAACGAGACGTTGACGTTTCTCAAGCACTTGGACGACGACGACGCGGACGAGTAGCTTCAAGATTCCCTCGCTCACGCGTCGGGTTGGTGTTCAACACTAACCCGACGCGCGAGCGAGGGATTCTCAACACTAACCCGACGCGTGAGCGAGGGATTCTCAACACTAACCCGACGCGTGAGCGAGGGACTCTCTACGCCCACAACGCGTCGACGACGCCGTCGTGAATCTCGATGGCGTGGAGCAGGCGCGCCTCGGCCAGCCGGCACAAGACCGGTTCCGGGGCGCGCACGAGCTTCAGCGCCGCCTCGATCTTGAGCGCGAATCGGCAAAATGCCTCGAAAGCTCCGAGCGCCGCCTCGCACACTTCGCAAAGTCCGGACAGATCCACAACCAGCCGCCCCGGGCAGCGCGCCGCCAGGGTTAACAGGTGCGCTTGCATTTCTTTCACCTTGGCCGCGTCCGCGACGCCGTCCAGCACGCACACCAAGCCAAGCTCGTGGTCGAAAAGGTCCATCCGCAAGGGAACAGGCGATGTGTGGAGCGCGGAGCGCGCAGAGTGGAGCGCGGAGCGCCAAGGATGGGACGCGAGATGCAACGTAGCTTCCATGTCTTGCCTCTCTTTTCCGGTTGGTCTGGCGTGGTTGACGCCCTCGCTGGCGCTGGCGCAACGGGTTGGTTGGCGTGGGTGACGTCCACCGCCCTCGCTAGCGCGTCGGGCTGGTGTGTCCGTGATTTCCTAACGCCCCGTCTGTGGCCGTTTGCGCGCGATTTATTGATTACTTATTTTTGGCGGGTGGTTTACAATGCTTGTGGAGACGAAATCAAAGATGTGAAAATGGGCAACGATTCACTTCCACCGGTCCCGCCCATAACCAACCTCGACGATCCCGTGCGCCGGGTCCATTTCCGGCTTTGGCAGATCGTGATGACGGTGTTCACCGTGCTGATCTGCGGCTGGTTTTTCACTATTCACGTCGCGGCCGGCATCATCGCGCTCTTTGCCGCCAAACACGTGCTCGTTGCGGTCTTGGCCATGAATCTGCGCACTCATGCGGGCCCGCCGCCCAAGTCGCCCTGATTTGGAGTGCGGCGCTATTCCGCCGCTTTTTTTGGACTGCGGTGACTCGTCACCGCTTTGGGATTTTGGATTTTCGGAGCCCGGAGGTTTCACTTGACTCTCCATGAATTCCGCAGCATGGAGCCTTCCAATGACCCGAAAGCGGCGACCAATCGCCGCACACGGATCTTCAGAAGTCGTCGCTTTTGGACGATCGCCCTCTTTTGTCTTGCCGTGCCGCTCGGCTTGGTCTTGGTCGACCAGTTCTTCTGGTATCCCAATTCGCCGCGCGGCAAGCTGGATCGCATTCATTTGGGAATGTCGCGCGCAGAGGCGGAAGCGATACTTGCAACGATGGAAGAGATCGACCAAACAAACTCTTCAACTATAGAGGTTCGTTTAATTGAAACATGGACGTTGTATGACGGCTATGTTAATCAGCCGGCTAACGTTCAATTGTCCGTGCCCACACCGATGCTGATTGGCGACGGCGAACTCCGCGCCGTCCCCGAGATGAAGTGGACACCAAGCGGCCTGATCGTCATCACGTTCGACGCCGCCGATCGAGTGGATGCCAAGCAATTCCTTGGCTCTGCGCCGTCTGGAATACTGCAGCGCTTTCGGACTTGGCTGGAGATTTGACGCAGTTAGCGCCCAAAACTTACGGTTGAAGTCGCGTCTTCAACTCCCTTGTCCGCGGGCTGTCCGGCTCCAGCCGCTCCAGCCGGCCCAGGTGCGTACGCGCCTGGTCGCGCTCATCGCTTTCGATAAGCAGTCGAATGTAGTAGGCCAGAAACTGCGGGTTTTCCGGTTGGGCGGCGAGCAAGCCGAGCAACTGATCGCGCGCTGTGAGCGGGTTGCCGGCCGCTTCATGAAGCCGTGCGAGCTGCAATTGCTCGTCAGCGCCCAGCGGCCAGGACCGCGCCGACTCTTCTATAAAGCGAATCGCCTTGGTCCAAGCGCCCGCCGGCGCGGCCCGCACGATTTCGCGCAGGCGCACGTCCACCGGGTTTTCGGAAAGCGCTTTCAGATTCACTTCTACCAGAGCGTTGGCCGCGTCGTTTTTGGACTTTGCCCAATAAAGCGCCAGAGCGCGGCGCGCGCGTGCGCGATACTCCGGCGGGGATTGCGTGGCCGGCTCCAGCAAGCGCGGCCACAAGGGCTCGGCCTTGTCCGGCTGATCGGCGCGGCGGAAAAAGTCAGCCGCTTGCGACAAAAGATACGGATCGTTGGGACTCTGCGCCAGGGCCTGCCTGAAGTTCTCTTCGGCACGATCGAAACGGCCCAGTGTGTCGTTGCCGCGCGCCAGTGTGAGCAAAACCAGAGGCGTGGGGACCTTGGCCTTCGCTTCTTCGAGGACGGCCTCCGCCTCCGCTATCTTGCCCATCCGGCCAAGCTGTTCGACAAGCGCAATCCATGTTTCCGGAGTCTTGGGCGCTAGCAAGGCCGCTCCGCGCAATGCTTCCTCGGCTTGCACGTTCGCGCCGACGCCGTGGAGCATGCGGCCCAGCCAAACGAGCTCGCGGTAGTCGCGTGTCGTGGCGGAAACCGCTTGGTGCGCAAGAGCCAGGGCGCGGGCGTGGTTTTGATTCAAAAGCGCAATCTCGGCGCCCAGGCGCGCCAGTTCCGGCGGCAATGCCCGGTCTTCTTCCCATTGCCGCAAAACGTCCTCGCCGTCGCCGTAGCGCTGGAACCGGCGGGTCAGGTCGAGCAGCCGGGCCACATGGTGCGTGCGCCGTTCCCCCAATGCAAATGCTTGTGCATAGTGCGCGAGCGCTAGATCGAGCTTGCGCTCGCGCTCGTCGATCTGGGCAAGCAGCAAAGGAATGCGCGGCCAGTCTTGCTGGCGCTGGCCAAGCCGGTCGAGATTTTTACGCGCGTCGTGCAATGAGGCGGGCTTGCCGCCGGCTTCGCGGACACCGATGGCCGCTGACGCATAGCGCCAGTGCTCGCCCTGCTCCCCCTCGATGCTGCGCAGGTCGGCGGCCAGCGCCCGCGCTTCGTCCAGACGATTGCCCTTTAGCGCGACTTCGAACAAGGCAAAACGGCTGCACAGGTCGCGCGGCTGTTCCTTGGCGACACTTTGCCAAAGCGCTTCCGCCCGGGCCGGGTCGCCCAGGCGCAGCCAAATGTCCGCCAAAGCCCGCCACAACTGCGCGCGTTCTTCGGGCGGGAAACTATCGAGATTGTCCGCAAGCGCGTCGAGATTCTTGCGGTCAGCAGCGCTGGCCTGCTCGGCGTACAACCGCGCGTGCGCCAGGCGTAAGACGGCGCGATCGCCGATTGCTTGGCGCGCTTGCTCCAGCAATGTCGACGCCGCGGCGTATTGCTTTTGCCGTTGCGCCAGCTCCGCCAGGGCAATCCACGACGCCGGCTCTTTCGGCGCATCGGCACGCATGTTAAGCAGCTGTTTCTCGGCCTCGGCGTTATTGCCTTGCGCAGCGAAAATCTCGGCGCGCTGTACTGCTAACTCGGTCGATTTCGGATGGAGCTTCGACGCTTCCTCGACGGCGCTTTCCACTTCAGTCCAGTCCCGCTGTTTTTCCGGCAAACGCAGTTGCTTCTGGTACAGTGCTCGCGCCAAGGCGATCGGCAATTCCGGCGGCGCGTCGGGCGCTTTACATAACTGGCGCAGCTCGGTCAGGCCCTCGTCGAGCCGGCCGTTTGCCAAAAGCGCGACGGCCAGGCCGAAACGGGCGCCGGTCCAGCCGGGCTCCAGCGCTGTGGCCCGGCGAAACGACGCCAACTGTTGCGGATCGTCGCCCAAATGCTGATAGCAGACACCCAGGAGCGCGTGCACACGGCTGGTCCAATCGGTGAGTTTTTCCAGTTCCGGCCGAGCCCGCTCCAAGAGGGTCAGGGCGGCGTGCCAGCGGCCGCCGAGCATGAGCAGCCGTGCTTCGAGATAATCGGGCAATGCCGGCGCCATGCCGGCCAGGCGCAGCTCGTCGATGCGGCGGGCAGCTTCGGCGCTTTGGCCTTCGTCAATGAGCAAGTCAGCGAGCAGGACATGCAGCTCCAGCGCTTTGGGCAGATCCTTGAGAGCAGTTTGCAGAACGGCGACGGCGTGTTCGCGTTTGCCCGCCCGCATTTCCAAGCCCGCCAGCGCTTTGACAATGGCCACATTACGCGGGTGCAGCTCCCAACCATTTTGCACGTACTGCCGGGCCTGGCTCACGTTGCCTTTGGCCAAAGCCCAATCGGCGGCCGCCAGCAAGACGTCTGCTTCCTTGGGCCCCAGTGCCAGCGCGCGCCCCAGATCGGCTATGGCGCCCGGCACGTCCCCTTCCTGCTTTCGGAATCGGCAACGAAGCAAATAAGCGCGCCACGCTTCTTGGTTCGAGTCCACGAGCGCATCCAAAACCTTGACCGCTTCCTCCACCCGGTCGAGCCGTTTCAATAACTCCGCCCGCAAGACATAGCTCTCCATTTGCTTGGGGTTCTGCGCAACTGCTCGCGCAAAGGACTCCGCCGCTTTCTCCGACTCGCCGATCGCCTCCTGGCACCAGCCGGTCAGGTGTTCGAGCTCGGCCTTGTCCGGCCAATCTGGAAGCAATGTTTGCAGTTGACCGACCGCGTCCTTAAAGCGTTGCAAAGCCATCAGATTCTGGATCAGGCGAAAACGCAATTCACCGCGCTGGACATCGCGTTTGAGCGCTTCTTCCAGGGCCAGCACGACGCGAAAGCGATCGCTCGGAGCCGCATGACGATCGAGCGTGAGGGCGAGGCGGGCACGGGCGTCGGCGTCATTGGGCTCCAGAGCCAGGTAGTGTGCGTAATAAGTGAGGGCCTGATCGGGCTTGCCGGCCTCCTTGGCGCGTTCCGCGTATTCCAAAAGGGCGCCGGCGTTGCGCTTGACTTGAAACGCGTGCACAAAATGCACGCACACCCCGACCACGACGATACCGGCCAGGGTCCAAAGGAGCACGCGTAGGTTGAGCGCGCGGCGCATCCCTTAATTGTAGCTTAGCGGCGTGAGAGTTGTGGCCGCCGTCTTAGGGTTGAATTCAGAAAACCGCAGAGGCGCGGAGAATTGCAGAGTAATGACAAGAATGAATGCTTTGTTCCGATTCTTTACTCTGCGTTCCTCTGCGCCTCCGCGGTGACTTTAATCCCACGTTCAGGCGGGGATGCTCGTTCGGACCGAACTGAGTGCTTGCCGTAAACCGCGTAGCGCGTCGAGCAATCCGGCAATCGATTCCGGCCGATGGTTGGCGTTGATCTGAATGCGCAAGACGCCTTCATGGTGAGGCACGGCGGGGAAGATCACCGATTGGACGTAATAGCCTTGCTCGAAAAGGAAGCGCCCGGACCAAAGCGTGTCCGTTTCATCGCCGATGAGGAGCGAAATGATCGGCGTGACGCCCCCCTGGACGACGAAGCCCAACGGACGGACGCCGGCCAGGACGGCTTGGACGTTGGCGTCGAGCCGGCTACGGATGGACTGGTATTCCTCCGAGTCCAGGATGTCCACGGCGGCGCAAATGGCTTCCAGATACGGGGGCGGAATGGGCCCGCCGAAGATGAGCACGTTGGAATGAATCGAGAGCATCCACATCGTTTCGCCGTCGCCGGCGACAAAGCCGCCCAGGCAGGAAAGCGCTTTGGAAAGCGAGCCGACGACGACGGTGTTCTCATAGCCGCCGAGCGCGTCCCGCACGGTGCCGCGGCCCTGACTGCCGAGCACGCCGGTGGCGTGGGCGTCGTCCACGTACAGAAAGCCGCGCCGGGCCAGAGCAATGTCCTGGAACGCACGCAATGGGGGCAGCTGGCCGCTCATGCTGTATACCCCGTCCACGGCGATCAGGGCGTGGCGATACGGCTCCATCTCGGTCAAGACACGGGCGAGGTCGTCGGGATCGTTGTGGGCAAACGTCGCGGTGCGCGCGCCGCGCGCCGAGGCCAGCTTGACCCCTTCGAAGATCGAGTTGTGGGCGAACCGGTCGGTGACAATCACGTCGCTGCGGCCTACCAGCGCTGGTATGGCCCCGTGATTGGCAAGCGTCACGGAGGGATAGATGACGGCTGCTTCCGTACCCAGCCACGACGCCAGTTTTTCCTCCGCGGTGAAATTGGGCTGCGCGCTCACGAAGGCCCGCGACGTCCCGTTGTGTGTGCCCCACTCCTCCAAGCCGCGCTTCAGCGCGCTCCACAGCCGGGGATCCTGATCCAGGCCCAGAAAACTGTCCGAGCCGAAGTTCGTCACCCAGCGGCCTTCGATCTTGACGGTGCGCTCGGGGCCGAAAGCCTCGGCCGTCAGCCCTTTCATGTGCAACGAGGCATGTTCCAATGCAATGCGCTCGAAGATCTGCGAAAGGCCCTTTTTTCTCAATAAGGACACGATCTGGCGAAGCGGCGTGGTCATCGTTGCTATCTCGTAGGAGCACCAAACTATGAGCTTTGGGCGCAGTTACAAGGTTTCATCGGTTGCCGGCTTGGGAAAGAAGCGGCGGAATGGGCCAAGAAATAGGCGGCTTAACGGCCCCTATGGAACCGTTCGCCCCTCCGCTACATTCCGACCTTCTGGCAGATGTCGACTGTTCGCGACAACCCGACAATGACCGCCATTGTTCGCGTTTTACGCGAGCGACACAGGAACCAAAACCGGGCCGTGCATGCGATAATCTAGGAAAGCCGATGTGTACGCCCGGGCGCTGGGTCTGCGCCACGGAAGGGTCCTCTTTTCATGCTTGCCGCCTTATTCGCGCTCCTTGCCGTGGGAGTCTCACCGCCCGCCGACAGCTCATCTCGCCCCGACCCAGAGGGGCCGGAGGTGAGGGGGCAGAAGCAAACCCCCCTCGCCCTGGAGAGAGAGGGGTCGGGGGTGAGGGGGCAGAAGCAAACCCCCCTCGCCCTAGAGGGAGAGGGGTCGGGGGTGAGGGGGCAGCCGCACGACAAGCACTGCGGCTCGTTCCTCTATCAACCCTCCTATTGCCTGGATTTCGAGCTGCGCGGGCCCGCCAAACCCTATCTTCCGCAACCCGGCGACATCATGCTGTCGACGGACACGTCTACGTTTTGGAAAGTCATGCACAATCTCGCGGGCACGGGGCACCCGACGCATTCGGGTATCGTCTTCGCCCGTCCGGACGGTACGCTGGCGATCATCGAAGCGGGCCCGCACGACACCTACTACTGCCGGGTGCTGGATTGCATGCCGCATCTGGAAAGTTACGCGGCGGTCGGGCGTGTCTGGCTGCGGCGGCGAACCGTGCCCTTGACGGCGGACCAGTCGGCGCGGCTGACGGAGTTCGCGATGGCCAACGACGGTAGGCGTTTCGCGCTGGGCAGGCTCGGTTTGCAATTGACGCCGTTCCGAACGCGCGGCCCTTTGCGCACCGCGCATGTGGGCCGGCCACAAGGTATTCGCCAAAGCTATTTTTGCTCCGAGCTCGCGATGGAGTGCCTGGTGGCGTCAGGGCTTGTCGACGCCGCAACCGCCCGGCCCTCCGCAACTTATCCGCGCGACATGTTCATGGACCGCTCGCCGAATCCCTACTTGAACGGCACCTTGAAATTGGCCCCGGATTGGGATCCGCCCGCGCGCTGGACTCCGCACGCCGACTGGATTGCCGCCGAGGCACAAAACAACAAAGAGAAGTAACAAGAACGCGGAACATATCTGAGCCATTCGTCTTCAAGACTAGATGTAGCGGCATCGCCAAACTGCTATAGTAGATTCAGTCCGAAACCCTGTTTCGTACACGGTCACGATTTCGATGGGTCGGAAGCACACGGGAACCACGCATGTCAACCGCAACCCGACAGCAAAAGGTCTTCAAAAGGACTCTGATGGAATTGATGCCGGATCAAGGATCGTGGACGGAGGAGCAATACCTCGCGTTTACCGATCACACGAACCGCCTCATTGAGTTCACTGACGGTTTTGTGGAGTTTCTGCCCACGCCCACCGACCGGCATCAAAGCATTTTGCAGTTTCTGTTTCTGGCTTTCCATGCGTTTGTGACGCCGCGCGACGGTAAAGTGCATTTCTCGCCATTGCGCCTGCAGATCCGTCCGGACAAATATCGCGAGCCCGATCTATTGCTGCTCTTGTCCGCCAAGGATCCCCGTCGCGCCAATCGCTATTGGAGCGGCGCGGACCTCGTCTTGGAAGTCGTCAGCAAGGACAAACCCGAACGTGATCTCGTGGACAAGCGCTTCGATTATGCGGAAGCCAAAGTCCCCGAATACTGGATCGTCAATCCGCAGGACGAGACCATCCTGGTATTGCGGCAGAAAGGCGGTTCGTACAAGCGCGAACGCAAGTGCCGCCGCGGCGACACGGCTTCGGCTTCGTCACATGTCGTCGAAGGCTTCTCCGTCCAGGTGAGCGCGGTCTTTGACGTTGAGTAATCATGACCCAAACACAAGAAAAAACCGGCCTGGGCAATTACTTTGTCGCCAACTATCCGCCCTTCTCGGCGTGGAAACCGGACTACGTGCCGGCCGCGCACAAAGCGCTGCAAGGGCCGCCGCAGCCCGGCACGCCTTTGGGCTTGTATCTGCACATTCCATTTTGCCGCAAGCGCTGTAAATTCTGTTACTTTCGAGTCTACACCGACAAGAACGCGCGTGATGTTGACGTGTATCTCGACGCCTTGATCCGCGAAGTCGAGCTATACGCGCAAACCGCGGTCGTGGGCGGCCGCCCACTGCAATTCGTCTACTTCGGCGGCGGCACTCCTTCCTATCTCAGCTCCGCGCAACTGCGCGGACTTTTCGAACGCGTGCAAGCCGTCTTCCCCTGGACAAATGCCGACGAAGTCACTTTCGAGTGCGAGCCCGGCACCTTGCAGCGGCACAAACTCGAAACGTTGCGTGAGCTGGGCGTCACGCGCCTTAGCCTGGGCATCGAAAACTTCGACGACAAGATTCTGGAGTCCAACGGCCGGGCGCACCTGTCCGCGGAAATCTTTCGCTCCTATGGCTGGGCCCGCGAGCTTGAGTTCCCGCAGATCAACATCGATCTCATTGCAGGCATGGTGGGCGAAACCTGGAACAACTGGAAAGAGTGCGTCCAGAAGACGATTGAACTGGCGCCGGACAGCGTGACTGTTTACCAGATGGAATTGCCGTTCAATACGGTTTTTTCCAAGGAATTGCATGTTGTCGGCCAGAACACGGTTGATCCGGACCATGTGGCGGATTGGCCGACCAAGCGCGCCTGGGTCGATTACGCTTTTCTGGAGATGGCCAAGGCGGGTTATTCGGTTTCCAGCGCCTACACGGTTGTCAAAGACAAAGCGCGCACGAAATTCGTCTACCGCGATAGCCTCTGGAGCGGCGCGGACATGTTTGGCACGGGCGTGGCGTCCTTCGGGCACGTTTCCGGCGTACACATGCAAAACGTGGACAGTTGGGGTGAATACGTCGCCGGGCTGCAAGGCGGCAGCCTGCCGCTTCATCGCGCTCTGCCCGTTTCCAAGCACCAGCGTTTGCTGCGCGAGATGATGCTGCAACTGAAAACAGGCCGATTGCAGGCCGGCTACTTTCAGAGCAAGTTCGGCGCGGATATCCTCACGGAATTCGGCGACGGCTTCCGCCGACTATCGGACGAGGGCTTCGCCACTGTCCAGGACGACGCCGTCGCCCTGACACGGCCCGGCCTTTTGCAAGTGGATCGCTTGCTGCCTGATTTCTTCGAACCAGCCTACCGCGGCGGCCGCTACACGTAACGACTGCTGGAATTCGTTGCATGTCCGAATCGCTTACTTTTCAAATGGGCAAATACCCAGCGGTCTTGCCCGCCGACTTGCGCTACGCCCACAACCATATGTGGTGCCGCCCCCTCACCCCCAGCCCCTCTCCCCCCCAGGGGCGAGGGGGGACGCCGCAGGTATTGCGTTTCGGCTTCACGAGCTACGCCGTGCGCCTCATGCAAGACGTGTACTTTCTTGATTGGTCGGTTAACGCCGGCGACGCGCTGCAGCACAAGCAGCAGATCGGCCACATCGAGACTTCCAAGGCCGTCTCCGATTTGTTCGCCCCGTTGGCCGGGACGCTCGTCCGTTTTAATGACGAGGTGTTGAAGGATCCATCGGCGGTCAACGTCGATACCTATGGCGCCGGCTGGCTTTTCGAAATGGCCGCCGACGATTCCGATACCCTCAGCGTCCAGGACTACTACAATTTCCTGGACGCCAACTGGGAAAAAACGCAAACCATGCTCAAGGGACACATGTAACCAGGAATCAGGGGTCAGGTTTCAGGAATCAGGTCACATGGTCCTGACCCCTGACTTCTGACTCCTGACACCTGACCCCTGACTTCTGACTCCTGACCCCTGACCCCTGACCCCTGACCCCTGACCCCTGACCCCTGACCCCTGACCCCTGACCCCTGACCCCTGACCCCTGACCCCTGACCCCTGACCCCT
>JAKEFD010000276.1 GCA_022616245.1 Gemmataceae bacterium | reverse complement strand
TTTGGTTTTCCGCGCGTGTCGGCGACCTGCGATTTCATCAAACCCGCGCGCTTTGAAGACGTTCTGGAGATCGATGTGACCGTTGCGCGCATCGGCGTTAAGTCCGTCACTTATGGTTTCGATTTCCTCAAGGCGGGAGAGTCGATCGCGAAAGGGCACGTGACCAGCGCCTGCTGCCGGGTGCTCGAGGGCTGGAAGCTGGAGGCGTCTGAAATACCGGGCTGGTATCGGGAGCGGATAGAACCGTATTTGGCCGCTGGGGGTGAAGTGGGTTCCAGCGCGCAGTGAGCGCGAAACGATAAATCAACAATGGACCACTACCTCGTACAACTTGTCGCCCGGCTGTTCGAGGGCATGGCGCGCCTCCCTGCGCCGACCCGGCAGCGGCACGCGCGCTTTCTGACGGCGAAGCAGAATCCCGACGGCGGCTTTTCTGGCCGCGAAGGCCCTTCCGATCTGTACTACACCGGCTTTGCGCTGCGCGGCCTGGCGGTGCTTGACGCCTTGGCCGCCGACGTGGGCAAACGCGCCGCCGGCTTTTTGACCAAGTCGCTGGAAACGCAGGCCGGACTCGTTGATTTCTTTTCTCTGCTCTACAGCAGCCTGCTCTTGCAGACGAGCTTAGGGCTAGATTCACTCAGCGCCAGTACGCGCGATTGGCCCGAGCGCGTGGCAGCCTTTCTGGAAACTCTTCGCACCAAGGACGGCGGCTACGCGAAGGCGCCCGGCGGCCACTCCGGCAGCACCTATCAGAGCTTCTTGGTCGCTCTTTGCTACCAGATGCTGGGCCGCGACATTCCCAAGCCGGACGAGTTGTTGCGCTTTGTAGAATCCCGGCGACGAGAGGATGGCGGTTTCGTCGAAATCCACGCCATGCGCCGCAGCGGCACAAACCCTACGGCTGCCGGCATCGGCCTCTTGCAGATCCTCAAAGGCGAGTCGCTGACGGCGGATGAGAAAAAGGTCGTGATCGAATTCCTCGCGAATATGCCGTCGAGCGAAGGCGGCCTGCGCGCCAACGACCGCATCCCGCTCGCGGATTTGCTGTCCACGTTCACCGGCTGCTGGACGCTCGCGCAACTGGGTGCGCTGGACCGGATCGACAAGACGGCGGTGCTTCGTTACGCGCAATCCCTCGAAATGCACGGCGGCGGCTTCCGCGGCGGCCTGTGGGACAGCGACGTGGACGTGGAGTATACGTTTTACGGGCTTGGTTGTCTGGCGCTGCTTTCCCAATAATACCAAGGAAGAATGAGCCTCACCGTCCTCAACCTTTGGAAGTCGTTTCCCACGCGCAATGGCGACCTGTCCATCCTGCGCGGCGCACACCTGAAAATGCAGGCCGGCGACGCCCTCGCCATCCTCGGTCCTTCCGGTTCCGGAAAAAGCACGCTCTTGCACATTCTCGGCACTCTCGACCGGCCCACCGACGGCGAAGTGCGCTTCCATGACCAGGACCCGTTCGCCTTGCCGGAAAAGGAACTGGCGCATTTTCGCAACCGCAACATCGGCTTCGTCTTTCAGGATCATTATTTGCTGCCGCAGTGCTCGGTGTTGGAGAACGTGCTGATTCCGAGTCTCGCGGGCGTGGTCGAAAACCGCGCCGAGCTGGAAGCACGCGCGCGCTCGTTGCTGGAGAAAGTCGGTCTCCAAGAGCGCCTGGAGCATCGGCCCGCGGAGCTGTCCGGCGGCGAACGGCAACGCGTGGCCATCGCTCGCGCCTTGCTGTTTCATCCGCAGCTAGTGCTCGCTGACGAGCCGACCGGCAATCTCGACCGCCGGACCGCGCAAGCCGTCGGTCAATTGCTCCTGGACTTGCAGCAACAAGAAAAGACCATGCTCATTGTCGTCACCCATAGCCCGGAACTGGCCCGCACCCTCCCCATGCAATTGGAAATGATCGACGGCGTCTTGCAGCCCTGGA
This sequence comes from Gemmataceae bacterium, assembly GCA_022616245.1. Taxonomy (GTDB): domain Bacteria; phylum Planctomycetota; class Planctomycetia; order Gemmatales; family Gemmataceae; genus JAKEFD01. The sequence continues at coordinate 34,149 of JAKEFD010000276.1, read as the reverse complement.
AACCATGACGTTTTTTCAACTCCTTTTTCGCAATCTGGTCTACCACCGACGCGGCAACACTGCCGTTTTGCTCGGCGTGGCGCTGGGAACCGCCGTGCTCACCGGCGCCTTGCTCGTCGGCGATTCCTTGCGCGGCAGCTTGCGCTCCTTAGCGCTCGATCAATTGGGCTGGGTTGACCAAGCGCTCGTGAACACGCGCTTTTTTCGGGCAGGGTTGGCGGACGACATGTCCGCGAAGAGACGTTGCGCGGCGCTCCTGATGCAGGGCAACGCAATGCACGCGGCGCAGGGAGTGACGGCGACCCGCGCCGGCAAGGTGGTTGTGCTCGGCGTCGATGCCGCGTTTTGGCAGCAGGACGCCGGCGCAATCGACAGTTCCTTTTGGCAATCGAACATCGCGGAGACTGTGCTCAGCGCGCACCTTGCCCGGCTTCTACAGGTGAAGACCGGCGACATCATCACCCTCAACGTGCAGCGCTCGGACGACATCCCGCGCGAGTCCTTGCTCGGCAAGCGCAAAGCCGACGATGTGCTATTGGCTATAGAGGTCAAAGTGCGGGCCGTACTTCCTGAAGAGGGCATGGGGCGATTCGCGCTCCGGCCGAGTCCGGAGCCGCCGCGCAACGCCTTTGTGCCGCTAAGGTTCTTGCAGGAGGAACTGGAATTGGCTGGCCGCGCCAACGCAATCTTCCTGGGGCAAATTCAGCCCGGTTTGCAGGAGGCCGTCAAGAAAAACCTGACGCTCGACGATTGGAATTTGAAAGTGACCACGCCATCGGACCGGGCCCGCGCTTGGGCGAAGTTTCTCGACCCGCGCAACCTCGACCAAGGCAACATCAAGAGAATCCGCTGGAAGGGCCGCGTGCCGCCCGACTTGGCAACACGGCCGGATGCCGAGGGACTGTTGCCGACGGAAGAGATCGTCGATTATTACCTGGCCCAGCGCCGTTACCTCACTCTGGAGAGCACTCAATCTTTTCTTGATCCCTACGTCGAGAAAACAGGAGCGCTGGCGAGCCGGACGCTGACCTGGATATGGGGCAAAGGGCAGACAAACTACAAGAGTAACGACAGCCCGGTGCTGGTGTACCTGGCCGACAGCATCTTCGATGGAAAAAACGAAATCCCTTACGCCATCGTCGCGGGGCTTCGACCGCAGGACCTGCCGCTGGAAACGAAGCTGGAACCGCCGCTGGAGGACGGCGAGATTCTGCTCGCGGATTGGGCAGAGTCCCCGTTACGGCTCAACAAAGGCGCGCAGGTGACGCTGCGCTATTTTTATCCGGACCGGCACAATCACCTGGAGCTGCGCGAACAAAACTTCGTTTTGCGCGGCACGTTTTCGCTCGAAGGCCGGGCGGACGATCCGGACTTCACACCCGAGTTTCCCGGCATCACCGACAAGCAAGATATGGCGAACTGGGAGGATCCGCCGTTTCCGTACAATCCCAAGCGCGTCAAGCCGGCCGACGAGAGCTTTTGGAAACGCTACAAGACGACGCCGCGCGCTTACGTCACGTTGGCGACGGCACAAAGGCTCTGGGCCAACCGCTTTGGCAAAGTCACGGCGCTGCGGCTGGCGCTTGATCCGCGCTGGCACGTGGCGCCGGCGGTCGAGTTATACACTTCCAAACTGCTGGAAATGCTACAACCGGCCGACGGGGGCTTTATTTTTCAGCCCGTGAAAGAGACCGCGCTTCGGGCCGGCGCGGGCTCGGCGGATTTCAGCATGCTCTTTCTGGGCTTCAGTTTCTTTCTCATCGTAGCGGCGCTGCTGCTCGTGGGCTTGCTGTTTCGCCTCAGCATCGACCGCCGGGCCAACGAGCTCGGCCTTCTTTTGGCGACGGGCTGGCGGCACCGGCAGGCACGCCGCTTATTGCTCGGCGAGGGCGCGGCGCTGGCTGTTGTGGGAGGCGCTTTGGGCTTGGCTGGCGCATTAGCATATGCCTCTCTCATGTTGAACTTGTTGCGCGCGCATTGGCCGGGGGGCGAAAATCTCGCGTTCCTGCATTTGCACATCGGCTGGCTGAGTCTCATCGGGGGCTACGCGGCCTCGATTCTGATGAGTATCCTCACGATCTTCTGGGCAACCCGATTGCTGACGCGCTTGTCGCCGCGTTCATTACTGGCCGGCGAAACGGTTTTGACGGGTTTCACAGGAACGAAGTCTGCGCGCTGGAGCACGTTGATTTTCGGCATTTCGCTTGCCGGTGCGGCGTGTTGTTTCGTCGCCGGTTTCTTCGTCACGGGACATGAGGCCCAAGCCGGCAGCTTTTTCGGCAGCGGCGCCTTGCTCTTGATTGCGTGTCTGACGCTCTTGTGGCGCTGGCTCAAGCTTACGGGCGCGCAAAGCTCGCCGCAGCCCTCGATCGCGCTTTTGGGAATGCGCAATGCCGGCCGGCATCCCTTGCGCAGCTTGCTTACCGCGGGTTTGCTGGCGGCGGCCACCTTTCTCATTGTCGCCGTCCAGGCGTTTCAAAAGGAAACAGGCGGCGACTTCTTTCGCAAGGACGGCGGCAGCGGCGGCTTCCCGTTGCTGGCCGAGAGCGACGTGCCGATATTCGAAGACCTCAATCAGCCGGCCGTGCGCAAACAACTAATGTTGCCCGCCTGGTTCCAAGAAATCGAGGTTCATGCTTGCCGGGTGCGTGCCGGCGACGATACCAGTTGTTTGAATCTGTATCAGCCGTTGCAGCCGCGCATCGTCGGCGTGCCGGACACGCTCGTAGAGCGCGGCGGTTTTCACTTTGCGTCGTATCTGCGTCCACGCGGATCGATGCTCGACAATCCGTGGACCGTGTTGCAGCGGGAACGATCGGATTTCGGGGAATGGGTCCCGGCCCTGGCCGACGCCAGCGCCGCACAGTGGATCCTCAAGGTACCCTTAGGTGGCTTCGTCGAAGTGGTCAACGATCAAGGCGCCAAGACCAAGCTCAAGATCGTCGGTTTGCTGCAAGAGAGCATTTTTCAAAGCGAGCTGTTGATCGCGGACGATGATTTTCGCGAGCACTTCCCGCGCCGCGAGGGCTTTAGCTTCTTCCTGATCGACGGGCCGCCTGAAAAAACCACGGAAATGCAAAAGACGCTGGAAGCCGCCTTGGGCGCTCAAGGCTTCTTTGCGACGCCGACCGTGCAGCGACTGGAGGCTTATCACGCGGTCGAGAATATGTATTTGGCGACATTCCAGGCGCTGGGCCGGCTTGGCCTTCTTTTGGGCGCGGTCGGGCTGGCGATCGTGCTCTTGCGCGGCGTCTGGGAGCGGCGCGGCGAACTCGCTTTGTTGCAAGCGCTTGGTTTTCGCCGCCAGTCGCTGGTCTGGCTCGTGTTGGCGGAAAATGTACTGTTACTCCTGGCCGGATTGGCGGCGGGCACGCTGTCCGCACTCGTTGCCGTCGCGCCGCACCTGGCCGACGCCGGCGGCGCGGTCCTCGGCCTGCGCTTGCTCTTGCTTTTGGGCATGGTGGTCGCCGTGGGCCTCGGGGCCGGCATTGCCGCAGCGGTGAGCACGCTGCGTGCGCCATTGCTGACTGCTTTGCGGCGTGAGTGAGAATGGAACCGCAGATCAACGCGGATGAACGCAGATAGAAGATAGAGTTGATTCTCCATCTGCGTGCATCGGCGTGCATCTGCGGTTTTGATTGGGAGACCTTGAAATGAATCATTGGCTGTTCTTTTCCATCATGGCGGGCTTGTGCTGGGGCACCTACGTACCGCTCGTGCAGCAAGGCATCGCCGGGCTGCGCGGCAACTCGCTCGGTTCTTTCTTGTGCGTGGGCGTGGCCTACTTCCTCATCGCGGTGCTCTTTCCCCTGTTCATGTTCTTCGTTGCGGGCGAGGCCAAGCCGGCCTGGAACGCCTACGGCATCAGCTTTGCTACCTTGGCGGGCGTCGCCGGCGCATTGGGCGCACTCTTCGTCGTCTTCGCGAACCGCCATGCCAATCAGCTAGCGGCTGCGGCCACGCTCGAGGGCGCAACCGATCCCGTCAACTATCGGCTGTACATCGCACCGGTAATCTTCGCGCTCGCGCCGGTGCTTAACACGCTCATCAGCATGGTCTGGCATCCCTCGGCCCGCGACGCGGACTTCCTCATCTTCGGCCTCAAGCACGCGCCCGGCTGGAAGTTTTACCTCGGCATCGTGCTGACCGGTTTGGGCGCGGCACTGGTGCTCTACTCCAAGGAAGAAACCGAGGCGGCAGCTAAAAAACCGGGCGCGCAAGCGAGCGTCGTGCCTTCGGGAAAAGCTTAACGATGCTGACCCCCGAACATGCCATGGAGCGCATCAACACCCTCTTAGCCCATGCGTGGATGGTGCGCACGTTTCTCAAGCACGCCGACGAGATTCAGGAGAACGAAGAGATGCTCGAAGTGCACCGCATGATTTTTGACTATTGCCGGGCGGTGGAGCCGAGCTTCGAAAGGCGCGACGCGGCGGAATATCTGCGCCGGGCCAAGGGCAAGCTGTCGAAACTGCGGCGCGTGGCGGAGTATTTTGCCGCAGAACACAAGAGCGTTTCCGATCACACCAATTTTCAAATGGCGGCCGCGTCGCTTCTGGGCGTGGTGCGCGAAATCGAGGCGACGCTGGCGCAGGTTTAGCTAAACGCAGGGGCGCGCCCACAGATTCAAAGAACCAAGTCCCCGGGCCGGATCGTATAAAGTGCGTTACCATTCTACGATTCAATCCAATTCAAGTGAGGTGTTTCATGAATCCGCTCTGGAAAAAGGCCGGGGCCATCGGCTTTCTCGTGTTTTTGGCGCTGTGGGTGGCCGGGGCGATCCGTGCTTTGCTCTTGCCCTATCCGCAGACACCGGTGTGGCAGTTGACTGGTTCCATTCACGAAGCCGGGACGCGGCTGCCCCAGGGCAACAACCTAAAACAGATCGGTTTGGCATTCACGCCGCTGCCTCTGGTGTTGGATCAGCCGGATGTGGAGAAAATCCAGGTCTTCGACAAGCTCGCACAACTCGCGATCGGCACCGCCCGTTTCGACGACGACAAGGCGCTGGTCCGCGCGGCCCTGGCAGCGCACCAGGCAGTCGTCTTCAACGAGCGCAACGGCGGCATTGCTCCGCAGCAACGGCTGACGCTCGAAGTCGGAGTGCATCCCGAAGAATTCGACGCCCTGGTGCGCGCTCTGCGCGCCATCGCGCGGCTTGATTCCATCAGCGTCGATCATCGGGACCGCACGACTGAATTCCGCCGGCTCAACGCCCAGCGGCAGGCACTCAAGAAACACCTGGAAGCGGTCCTCAAGCTGCGCGGCGGCGCGAACAATCCCTCCATCGACGACACCCTCAAGCTCGAGCAGAAAATCCAGGACATCCAGAAAGAGCTGCAAACGCTTGCAGTCCAGCTCGGTGAGATGGTCGGCAAGGAATCGTACTATCTGGTCTTCGTCACGCTGTTCGAGTATCAGCCCGGCAGCCGGCTCGATCCGACCTTTACCTTGCCGCAGCGGTTGTTCCACGGCACGTTGTGGGCGGCCGGCTGGTGGCTTGCCCTCGCCGCGTCCATCGGGGCGCTGGCGCTCGCGTGCATCAGTGTGGGAACGCTGTGGCCAAAGTCGGCAACGCGACTGACGTAGCCGCCCGATGAACACGCCCCTTGATATTCCCTCCGCACACGGCGAAAATGCAATGCACAACGCCTCTTCAGCTTGGAGAATATCATGAGCGACGATGTTGCAGGATTGCGTGCCGAACTGGAACAGCTTCGGCTAAGACTCATCCGCCTGGAAACGCGCCGCACCGCCCGCGTCGGTATGCTCGTATTAGGACTGGCGCTGGGACTTGTGGTCGGTTGGGCAACTCTGGGCCCGGCGCAAGCGACCCAGCAGAAGGAAGAGAAGGACCTGGTGTGCAGGTCGCTGCGCGTCGTCGGGCCGACCGGCAAGAACCTGATCTTCCTGGGCCGCGATCAAGACGGGGGCATCTTGGAAGTATCAGGGCACGACGGCGACGTACGCGCGGTCGTCGCGGTGGCGCCGATGCAGGGCGGCGGACTCATCAACCTGTTCGACGCCAACAAGAAACTGCGGCTGGCCCTGGAAGGCGCCAATGCCGGCGCGCGAATCGATAAACGCTAACCGGTGTTGCCGACTACGCGCTGATGATCAGCGACACGTTCTGCCCGCCGAAACCGAAGCTGTTCGACAGGGCATGCCGGGCGCGAACTTCGCGCGCCTGGTTGGGGACATAATCAAGATCGCAGTCCGGATCGGGAAATTCCAAGTTGATTGTCGGCGGCAACACGCCGCGGCGCAGGGCCAGCACGCACACGACCGCCTCCACCGCGCCCGCCGCACCGATGAGATGGCCGATCATGCTCTTGGTGCTGCTGACTGGAATGCGATAGCCATGGTCGCCGAACGTCTTCTTGATCGCCAGCGTTTCTACCTTGTCGTTGAGCTGTGTGCTCGTGCCGTGGGCATTGATGTAGCCGATGTCTTCGGGCGCCAAGCCGGCATCGGCAAGGCAAGCCTTCATGCACAAAACGGCGTTGCGGCCTTCAGGGTGATTGTCCGTGACGCGGAACGCATCGGCCGTCACGCCATATCCTGACAGTTCGGCGTAGATGGCTGCGCCGCGGCGGCGGGCATGCTCCATATCCTCGAGGATGAGAATCCCGGCGCCTTCGCCCATGACGAAGCCGTCGCGCTTTTGATCGAAAGGTCGTGACGCCTTGGCCGGCTCGTCATTGCGTGTGGACAAAGCCGTGAGCCGAATGAAGCCGGTGACGCCCAGAGGATGCACGATGCTGTGCGTGCCGCCCGCTACCATGACGTCGGCGTCGCCCCTACGGATCATCTGGGCAGCCTCGCCGATGGCCTGGTTGCCGGCCGCGCAGCTCGTCAAGCAGTTGTAGTTTGGTCCCTCCAGGCCAAAACATTCCGCAACATGACCGGGCGTGGTGTGCAGCTCTTGTGCGTACTCCCGGCCCGGGTGGTACAGCTCCATGCCTTTTTCCACCATGGCGCGGCCTTCAATGGCGCGCGTCGACTGACGATAGCTGTAGGCGACAACGCTGATCAGTGCGTGAAAATCCTGCGTCCCCTCGCCGCAGCCCAAGTACACACCGATGCGTTCGGGGTTGATCCCGACCATTGTCTCCTCTCGCCCAATCGGGGAGAGGGGTCGGGGGTGAGGGGACGCCGGCAACAGTTTTGCGTCGCACAAAGCCTGTTGCGCCGCGGCCAGCGCGAAGTGCGTGTTCGGTCCGCAATGCTCGTAGGGCGATGGGTCGGGCAAGTAACGCCCAAGGTCGAACTCTCTGACTTCCGCGGCGAAGCGTGTAGGAAAGGTGCTGGCATCGAAGTGCGTGATCGGGCCGACGCCGCTCTTGCCGCCGCAAAGCGCATCGAACATCTTGCCCGGTTCGTGACCGAGCGGCGACACAACGCCTAAACCAGTGATCGCAACACGCCGACGCATAAGCGATTATTCACTCCACTTCCGCACGACCAACGCGGCGCATTGGCCCAATTCTGTGATTGCCATTTTCAAGGCATACGGTTTTTCCACGGGACGCGGCGTGCGCGCCACTTCAATGTTGCATTCCGGATCGAGATCGTCGCAATTAAGCGTTGCCGGGGTTTCACCGTGGCGAAAGGCGAGCAGGCTTGCCGCCAATTCCACCGGCCCGCCGCCCGCGGCCAGGTTGCCGAAATAGCCCTTGAGGGCGATCACGGGCGCCTGTACACCCGCTAGCGCGTCGCGAATCCCTATTGCCTCCCGGCGATCGTCGGCCACCGTGCCGTAGCCATGAGCGTTCACATGGTCGAGATGCTCCGGCCCGATGCGTGCTTCCTTTAGCGCCAAGCGGGCGGCGCGGCTGATCCCCTTGCCCGTGAGGCCGCAGTCGAACGTGGAAGCAAAACCGTCAATCTCGGCGCAGATCGAGGCGCCGCGTCGCCGCGCGTGATTCAGCTCCTCCAGCACGAAGCAACCGGCGCCCTCGCCCAGAACCCGGCCGTCGCGTGCCCGATCGAACGGCCGGCACGCCCGGGCCGGTTCCTCGTTGTGGCGGGACATGGATGCGAACGTGCAATGCCGCACCATGTTGACCGGAATCGACTTGTTGTCCACGCCGCCGGCGAGCAGTACGTCGGCATGGCCGCGCTGGATGACCCGAAAACCTTCACCCAGCGCCATGACGCCGCCGGCGTCGGTCTGCGTGATCGTATTGCTGGGGCCCTGGGCGTCGTTGAGGATCGAAACATGGCAGGCCAGGATATTGGGGATGTGGTTCAATAGCCACATGGGCGGGACCAACGGCAGCCCAATCTCGCCCCACTTGCGCATGTCGACGCGCGCGGCGGCGATATCGGTGCAAGCTTGCGCCGCGGGCCCCAGCTCGGAAAGTTCGCCGGGCAGCGTGCTGGAGCCGACGAAGACGCCGAAACGCGTGGGATCGAGTTGGGCACGGTCGACCTGCGCGTTGCCCAGAGCCATTTGCGAGGCGGCGACCATGAACTGAAAGCCGCGCGCCATCTGCTTGATGCGTTTGCGGTCTTTCTTTTCGACGTATTGCATCGGGTCGAACGCCAGCACTTCGCCGCCGATCTGCGCGGGCATGGGCGCGGGATCAAATGCTTGCAGGCGGCGCACGCCGCTCATGCCCGCGCGCAGCGCAGCCCAGAAATCCTCCAGGCAAAGTCCAAGGGGACTGAGAAGACCCATTCCGGTGATGACGACGCGGCGCTCGGACATAATGAATCTAACTATGCCCGTTTCCGAGCACGACGATTTCACGGCGCGAACTACGGCGGCGCAGGTCCTTCTTGGTCAGGTTCAGTTTCTCGAGAATCGGCTCGAAGACGTGCTTGTAATAGATGTCATAATCGAAAATCCGCAATTGCTTGACCTCCTCCATGCGCATGCGCGAATCGGCCAGCATATGCACAGCCGGCATGGAGAAGTCGTTGACCACGCGCCGCAACGCTTCGAGCGTGCCTTCGCGGTCATATTCCAGGTAAATCATCACCATGCGCCGGAAAAAGTCAAAGTGGGCCCGCTCGTCCACGCTGACCAGGGTCAGGATTTTTTGCAGCGCGGGATCGCCGCCCTCGCGGCGAACCACGTCGAGCAAGCGGTTGTAGTGCAGCCAGGTCGCCAGTTCTTGCGTCAGCGTGTAGCAGGCCATCGTTCGCGCGCACCCGTGCGGCAGGTTCCATTCGTGTGCGAAAACATCGTGTTGCAAGTCGGCCATCTGCTCTTCGGTGCGGTGGCCGCTCTTGATGAGCCAATCTTCGAGCACCATCGAGTGTTTCGATTCTTCATAACCCCAATTGGCGAAGAACCAGGCCCGCCCGCGCATGGCGCGGTTTTGCGGGATCACTTTGGCGAGATAGTCCGGCAGGTAAAGCTCGACGGCGCAAAAAGTTTCGACCACGTCGGCAATGGCGCGGTTGAGCGATTTGTTACACTGGTCCCATGGGATGTCCTCCCGAATGGACCAGCGGCGATGCTTCTCGGCCTTATCGAAGAAATCGCGAAATAGGCGATAAAGGGCAGCAAGTATTTCGGGATTCTCGGGCTTCAGGGGTGGCTCGGATACAAGTTTGCCGGACATGAGTGCCTCAGCCAAAAGCGCGGGGCACGCCTCCGTGCCGGTGGGACAGTCGGCTGGCAGGCGACATACCTGTCCCACAATAGCCCCGTCTACGCGATGTCAAACAGTGGTGGATTCCTTTGGAAAAGTATAGGTATTCGGCGCGCATCGCACAAACCCCGCGTGGTTTTTTTTTAGCGCGCCGACCGCCCAGAGTTGACACTGCGCCTCTGCCCTGCGAAACTAATCCCCAACTCTTCCTTTGCGCCTTCGCGTCTTGCGTGAGGTTTGACCGCGCAAAGGCGCAAAGCCGCAAAGGGGGCCCGCCTGGCACGAATCGCGCTTCCTGCCCACTTTCCCCTTCCGGAGGACCGCCATGAAGCCCATGCAAGGGATTGTTGTTTTGCTTGCACTGTTCACTTTGTTGGGATTCAGCTTCTGGTCCCTCGACGCCGGCGACAAGAAAGGCCCGGAGATTCTCACGATTCTCAAAGGCCACTCCGAGCTTGTTTACAACCTCGCCTTCAGCAGCGACGGCAAACACCTGGCCACGGCGAGCTTCGACAACACGGTCAAGCTGTGGGAAGCCGCCACGGGCAAAGAGATCAAGACGTTTGGCGGACCGCAAGGACATCAAAAAATGGTGCTGAGCGTCGCCCTCAGCAACGACGGTTCCATGATCGCCTCGGGCAGCGTCGACAACACGCTCAAGATCTGGGATGTGCCGCTCGGCAGTCCGCTGCGAAATCTGGCGGCGCAGGAAGCCGTCATTGCGGTGACCTTGTCCGCGGACAGCGCCAAGCTCGCGGTCGGAACGAAAGACGGACTCGTCAAGGTCTTCACGACTGCCGAATTCAAGGAACTTTTTAAGTGCGAGAAGCATGACTCGGCCGTAACCTCTCTCGCCTTCAGTGCCAATGGCCAAGTCTTGGCGTCGAGCGGCGCGGACAAAACCCTCCGCTTCTGGAATGCGGCCAACGGGCAACTCATGGCAATCGTCGGCGCCCATACGGCAGCCGCGAACGCCGTCGCCATCCATCCGAACAACAACGCGGCGTACAGCGTGGGCGACGACGGCTTGCTGAAGACTTGGAATGTGCCGCCGCCGGCGTCCAAGCCGATGCCGGCGCATGCCGCCAACATCCACGCCCTGGTGCTGTCCGCCGACGGCAATCAAGTATGGACCGGTGGCGCGGACAAGATCGTAAGGCAGTCGCTGACACAGGGAAAGGAGGTACGCGTCTTTTCAGGCGTCAATGGAGAAATCAAGAGCCTGGCCGTCCATCCGCAAGGCAACCTCCTTGCCGCGGGCGCCACCGACAATCGGCTGCACCTATGGAACGTCGCCGATGGTAAACCGGTCACGCAATGGGTGGCACACAGCGGCAGCGTAACCAGCGCCGGCTTTCATCCACAGAATCCACAGTTGATGACGGCAGGCGCGGACGGGCTGGTCAAGATCTGGGCGCTGCCGACGCCGGCGCGGGTGCTATCACATCCCGATGCGGTCCTGACCGCGACGCCCATTGTTAACGGCCAGAAGCTGCTGACCGGGAGCGCGGACAAGATCCTGCGTCTTTGGGATGTGGCGAAGCTCAACGTGGAGCGACAATTTGCGGGACATACTGGCCCGGTGACAGCGGCCGTGGCCAATGCCAACGCGCAGCTCATCGTTTCCGGCGGCGGCGAAGGCACGATCCGCATCTGGAATCCCGCCACCGGCAAGGAGAGCGATATCCTTCTTGGCCACAACGCCGGCATCACGTCGCTGGCCCTCAATCCCGCCGGCAACGTCCTTGTTAGCACCGGGGCGGACGGTCAAGTCGGCGCCTGGCAGTTGCCGATCGCTCCGGTGAAAGCGATGCCGCATCCGGATCAGATTGCAGCCGTCGCTCTTTCCAGCGACGCTACCAAACTGGTCACCGGCGGAGCGGATAAGATCGCGCGCCTCTGGCATCTGGCCAACGCCGCCAAGGAACGCGATTTTCCCGGACCCACGCTGGCAATCACTTCCGTGGCACTGTCGCCAAACGGCACGCTGGTCGCTGCTGGTTCCGCGGACAAGACCGTGCACGTCTGGAGCGTCGCCGACGGCAAGCTGCTGCAAAAGATTGCACTGCCCGCTGTCGTCCAGGCGGTCGCGTTTCATCCGGACAACAAAACTCTTGCCGCCGGCCTGGCGGACAACACACTCAAGCTGCTCGGCGCCGGCGACGGCAAGGAGATGAAGTCGCTGGGCGGGCACTCGGGCGCGGTCCAAGCGCTGGCGTTTTCCGCAAAGGGCGATTTGCTTTTCTCAGGCGGCGCCGACAAATCGGTGCAAATCTGGACTCTTCCCGATGCCGCGGCCAAGTCGAGATTGCAGCATCCGGCCGCCGTCGCGCAGCTCGCCCTGAGCAAAGACGGCACGCGCCTGGCCGCCGCGGGCGACAAGAGCGTCAAAGTCTGGAACCTCGCCGACGGCAAAGAGATCGCGTCCTTTGCTTGCCCGGCGGAAATCAAGGACATCAGCCTGTCGCTGGACAGTACGCGCATCGTCGTTGGATGCGCGGATAAGCTGGCGCGCGTCTACACGCTCGGCGGCACATTCGTCGAAGCCTTCGCGCACGACGGCCCGGTGCATGCGGTGGCATTCGTGAATCCCAAGGCCGTCCTATCCGCCGGTGCGGACAAAGTCGCCAAGCTGTGGACGTCCGCGGTTCTTTGGCAAGGCAACGACGCCGGACCGGCACGACAGGCACTATTCACTCCCAAGGGCGATCAGGTATTGACCGCAGGCGACGACAAGAACGTCAAGTTCTGGAACGCCGCCGACGGGAAACTGCTAAAGACGCTGGCGGCACACGACGGGCCGGTTATTTCGATGACGCTATCCGCCGACGGCGCAAGACTGATCACTGCCGGCGACAAGACGGTCAAAAGTTGGAACCTCACTGCCAAGCCGGGCACGCCGGAAGAAGCCAAGCCGAGCGCGGTATTCACTCTGGCCGCGCCGGCTCAATGCCTCGCACTCAGTCCCAACGGCACGCGCTTGGCCGTCGGCGTAACCGAGGGAGCGGCACAGTTCGTGCGCGTCTTCGACCTGTCGCTGAACAAGGAAATACAAAGCGTCGCCGAGCATGCCGGGCCGATCGCCTCCCTTGCGTTTCTGCCCGATAACCGCACGCTGGCCAGCGCATCTCAAGACAAAACCGCGCGCCTGCTCGACGTCAGCGTTTTGACCGTATTCGACGCGCATCCCGGCGGGGTGGTGTCCGCGCAGTATCACGGCAACGGCGCGCAGCTTGTCACCGCCGGCGCGGACAAGACTGTCAAGCTCTGGGACCTGACGAAAAACGCCGTCATCAAAGCCTTCGGCCCGCTGCCTGAGCCGATCCGGTTCGCTGGTTTCAATCGCGACTTCACGCTCATCGGCGTCTGCACCGGCAAAACGGTCAAGGTTTGGAATATCGCGGACGGCAAAGAGATTCTCAATCTCAATCACGCCGCTGATGTGTTGTCGCTGTCGTTCAGCGTGGACAAGACCAAGATCGTGACAGGTTCAGCGGACAAGATCACACGCGTATTCGAGTTTCCATCGGGCCGCGAATTACAGTTCTTCCCGCAGGACGACGCGGTCGCGCATCTCGCCTTCATGCCGCAGAACAACGCCGTCGTCTCCGCGGCTGGCAAGACTCTGCGGCTCGATACGCTAGCCATTGCGCGCGTGATCGCCGCCGATGCCGGGCCGGTCTACGGCCTGACGCTCAACCCGCCGGGCACGCACGCCTTCACCGCCGGAGTGGACAAAGTCGTCAAGATGTGGAACCTGCAAAACGGCAACCTGGAACGGTCGTTCGCCGGAGCGGGCGCTACGCTGCGCAGCATTGCGATCTCCAAGAACAATCAAATCCTCGCCGCTGCCGGAGACGACCAAACCGTGCGCATCTTCAACCTCGCGGACGGCAAAGAGCTCGGCACGGTCAAAGCCAGTGCGCCGGTGAAGAGCATCTCGATCACCGCGAACAACCAGGTGCTGGTCGCGTCCTGTGCGGACAAGCACATCCACTCCTGGAGTGTCAACTTCCAGCCCGGCCAACCCATGCCCGCGGATTTCCTGAAACCCGTGCAAACTTTCGTCGCGCCGAATGTAGTCAACGACCTGGCTCTGGCCGGCGACAATGTCACGTTTTACACTGCCGCCGCGAACAAAGCCGTGCACGCCTGGAAGCTGGCTTCGCCCGCGCCCACGCAGAACTATCCGCACCCCAATCACGTCGATGCCGTCGCCTTCCAACCCAACGGCACTCTTTTGGCTACCGGCTGCCACGACGGCAAGATCCGCATTTACGACTTGGTGAAGAAGGCGCTCGCCAAAGAGATCAACGCCCACCCCACGCAAAACGCGACCATGATTTACACGGTGGTTTTCACGCCCGACGGCAAACAACTCCTGTCCGCCGGCTACGATCAATCGCTGAAGCTGTGGGATCCCGTCAGCGGCAACCTGGTCCGCGAGTTCAAGGCGTTCAAAGTGAAGGATTTCGAAAAAGGCCACCAGGACGGAGTCTTTTCGGCCGCCTTCAGCCCCGACGGCAAGTTCCTGGCGTCCGGATCGGGCGGCCTCGAGCGCGTCATCAAGATCTGGAACGTCGGCGACGGCTCTGTGGTCCGCGATCTCGCCAATCCCAACATCAAGACCGCGCCCAAGCAACCCGTCAGCTCGCACCCCGGCTGGGTCTACAACCTGCGCTTCACCAAAGACGGTAAGCACCTCGTTTCGGTAGGCGACGCGCCGCTCAACAAGGGCTTCCTCGCCGTCTGGAACGCCGCCGACGGCAAGATGCTCTACGGCGAAACCATGACATTGGGCAGCTTCTTCGGCCTGGCCATCGCGCCCAACGACCAGGTGCTGGCCATCGGCGCCGGCCCGCGCACACGCGCCGCGCCCGATCTCAACAGCGCGTATCTGATCAAGATGCCAGTGAAGTAATCCAAGGAGGATTTGATTTATCGCTTCGCGCTCGCTGTGAGCGCGAAGCGATGAATCATCATGCTGACCTGATGCGAACTATCATTTTCGACTTCGGCAACGTCGTCGCCTTCTTCGACCACCAGCTTACCCTTGAGCGCTTGGCGCCGCACACCGACATGCCGCCGGAAGAGATATGGCGTTCCGTCTATTTGGGTCCGATGGAGGAAGAATTCGAAGCGGGCCGAATGAGCGCCGAACAGTTTGTGGCCGAGTTCACGAAACTGTGCCGGCTGCGCTGCGACGCTCAGTTCATCGTCGAATCTGTCGCCGACATCTTCCGGCCCAATCCGGAAATCTGTGCCCTCCTGCCAAAACTGAAAGGCAGATACCGTCTGCTCTTGGGCAGCAACACCAATCCGATCCACTCGCGGCATTTTCAGAAGCAGCTCGCCGAGCCGCTGGCCCATTTCGATAAGCTCGTCCTCTCCCACGACGTCGGCGACCGCAAACCCCGCCGCGGCTTCTACGAATACTGTCTCCGATTCGCAGATTGTGAACCCGGCGAATGCCTCTTCATCGACGACATCGCCGCCAACATCGAAGGCGCCCGGGCCGCCGGCCTGCACGGCCTCGTATACCAACCCAATGACGACTTCATTTCGCGCATGCGTTCAGTTGGAATAGTCATATGAGGTGTTGGTGGCATGGTGGCATGGGTGGCATGGTGGTATGCATGCCACCCAGTAGTTGACTTTTCCGGCGAAAGCAAGCCACCCGCCCTGGCAATATAATCAATGCATCTCTTGCTTAAGGACGACGATGGACCCACTGCAAACCGCCGACCCGGATATCTGGCAAGCAATCGCCGACGAGGGCCTTCGCCAGCAGGACGGTTTGGAACTGATCGCCTCGGAAAATTACGCCTCCGCGGCAGTGCTCCGTGCCCAGGGTTCCGTGCTCACCAACAAGTACGCCGAGGGCTATCCCGGCAAGCGTTACTACGGCGGCTGCGAGTTTGTCGATGTCTGCGAGCGCCTGGCCATCGAGCGGCTCACCAAGCTGTTCGGCGCCAACCGCGCCAACGTCCAGCCGCACTCCGGCGCTCAAGCAAACATGGCCGTCTATTTCGCTTGCCTCGAGCCCGGCGACACGCTGCTTGCCATGGACCTGGCGCACGGCGGCCATCTCACGCACGGCATGAAGCTCAACTTTTCCGGCAAGCTTTACAAAGTCGCGGCGTACGGCGTGCGCCAAAGCGACGAGCGCATCGACTTCGACCAGGTGGCGAAGCTGGCCCGCGAGCACAAGCCGAAGCTGGTCGTCGCCGGCGCAAGCGCCTATCCGCGCGAGATCGACTTCGCTCAGTTTTCCGAAATCTGCAAGGAAGTCGGCGCCCTGTTCATGGTGGACATGGCGCACATCGCGGGCCTGGTCGCCGCCGATCAGCACCAGAACCCGGTGCCGTTCGCCGACTTCGTCACGTCGACCACGCACAAGACACTGCGCGGGCCGCGCGGCGGCTTCGTCCTTTCGAAGCAAGAGTGGGGCCAAAAGATCAACTCGACTGTCTTTCCCGGCATCCAGGGCGGCCCGCTCATGCACGTTATCGCCGCCAAAGCCGTCGCCTTCGCCGAGGCGCTTAAGCCCGAGTTCAAAACCTACGCGTCACAAATCATCGCCAACGCCAAAACGCTGGCCCACGAGCTCGAGCGCCAAAAATTCCGCCTCGTTTCCGGCGGCACCGATAATCACCTCCTGCTGGTGGACGTCGCCTCGCGCGGCCTGACCGGCAAGCTCGCCGAGGAAGCGCTCGACAAGGCCGGCATCACCGTCAACAAAAACAAGATCCCCTTCGACCCGCGCCCGCCCATGGATCCCTCCGGCATCCGCATCGGCACGCCCGCGCTCACCACGCGCGGCATGAAGGAACCCGAAATGCGCACCATCGCCGGCTGGATCGGTCAGGTATTGTCGAATCCTGACGAGGCTGATCTGCTTGCAAGTATCCTTGGGCAAGTGCGCGAACTGGGCCGGCAGTTTCCGGCGCCGCGCTGTGATTGAGATTCGAATGAGATAGAGGCCATTTCTCTGGTGCGTGATGATCCGACGGCTTGCCTGGCTGCCGGCGTTCGTATCGCTCCTCGCCGGAACGGCATATCTCGTCCTCTGGCTCACGGCCCCGCCGCGCCACTCAATCAACTTGGAAGCCATCGCCGCCTTCAAGCGGGCATGACGCAAGAGGATGTCGAAGCCATTCTGGGCGTGCCGCCGGGCAATTACGCGTCTGCCCATGTTCGCGACATGATCAGCGACCCGACCGTGCCCGTCCAGGCCAAGTGCTGGATGAGTGAAGAAGGGGCCATTTACGTGGTGTTTGAGGAAGGCATTGTCGCTTACGCAAGTTGGCACGATGTCGTCGTATCGCATGAGAGCTTGTGGCAGCGGCTCAGGCGCTGTTTAGGGATACGTTGACTACGTCCAGGCATCCTTGGTCCGCGGCGTCCTTGCGCATGACATTCCGGTAGATACGTTTCAGCAACTTGCCAAATATGTCGTGTCAAAACTCGCGACCTGGACCGGCGTCGAAAAAATGCTTCTTCTGCTTCTTCCACCACATTGTCCAGTAGACCGTCACAGCGATCAAGCTAACGCCTATGAATGCGAACAGAAACCAGCGCAGCGCTTCGGGTTGATTTGCTGGCAAGGCGGCGTCGATCGCCTGCATCATAGGAACAATCGCCCCTATAGCGCCTAGAGGAAGGGCGAACAACCCAATCCGCCAAAGGAACAGCCAGCGCCGATGGATGCCGTACACGACGCCGGCCGATACCAAGGCGTTCAGCAGCATTAGCGTTCTTACCCAGGGTCCCTCGCGCACCCATTCAACCAAGTTCGGTCCCTTTTGAATGGGAGTGATACCAATACTGGCCCAAGCAATGTAACAAATGGCTGCCAACGCGAAGGCGAGTTGCACGAGGAAGAGGGAATCCCATTTGCGCGTCATGGCTTCCGCAATCGCTGGAGATTTCTTGGAGCAAAGAGCGTTCGCAAAAAAGTCCGAGAGCCAGAGCACGTCCTTGCGCGAAAACCGGGGGCTCGACCAGATGAGTGCCGCGAGGACGCCGGAGCCGAGCGTCATGATCAGCCCGACGAGTGGATCTTGGAACGCCGCCCAAACTCCCACAGCGGCAAGCAAAAGCAAGAAGCCTACCATCAACGCAACGGCAATTTTCACCGCAGTAGGCCACAAGAAACGTCCGGCCAAGACTACGCGCTCACCCTCAACTTGAAGCACGCCTTTGAAAACCATTCTGTTCGCGCCGCCGCCGAACCGAGTCTTGCGCTGCACGCTCACACTTGATTCCGAGACATGGCCGACGGCGCACTCTTCGAAGAAAGGCGGAAAGTATGGAGACTTGACAACGGCACTCAATCGATGGACCGACTCCTCCAGGGAGAATTCGCTTTCGAACCGAGCCGGGACAGAACCAAAAAGTGACGGCCAATTATCGGAGGACATTGAACTTGTCCTATGCGGTCGTCCATTAATCACGGTGCGCCAAGTGACATTCCAAGCAACCTACATGTTCTTTATTGTTTGCTGAATGCCTTGAGGCTCTCGATGCTCCGAGTCGCCGCTCCGCGTCACGACACGGGATACGGGCCTTCTGTAAATGGGTGAGCATGGTAGCCCTTGGACCCGACCGCACGCGCCAGCGGGCTACGGGGGTCGGCTCCCGCTCTCAAGCAGTCGAGCACGTAGCGAAAGTCATAGCGGGGTCGCCAGCCCAGATCCTTCCGGGCTCGCTCATTGACATACACCCTGTCGATGCCGGGGAACATCTTCCAGCCGCGACGTGCATACTCTGCCTCATAGTCAGGGACCCGTCGCCTCAGGACCAGGGGCGCATTCACACGCAAGTCGAGCGCGTCCTCCGGCAAAAACGGAGTGGTCGCGCTGATGATGAAGCGGCCGAAGCCGATCGAAGACGCCTTCTCCAGGGCGAGCAAATGGGCTTTCACGACGTCCTCGAGATCCACACGCCGATAGAGGTACTCGTTCGCCTTGACGTTGTTGTCGTCGTACGCCTGCCGGGTATGGCGGCTGTCGTCTTCTTCGGGGAAAAAACGCGACGTCCTCAGGATGAGGCACGCGAGTCGATGTTCGCGGTGGAACGACTCGCACAGATCCTCGGCCGCCGTCTTGGTCACTCCGTAGATGTTCCTTGGTACGGGTCTGACGTCCTCGGTCACCCACGCCGCGGGCGCTCCCGCAGGCGGCGTCAGCGCTCCGCCGAAGGCACTGGTCGTGCTCGTGAAGACAAAGGCCGCGACGCCGACCGCAGCGGCCTCTTCCAGTAGATGGAGCGTTCCCGTTATGTTGGTATCGACGAAGTCCTGCCGACTGTGCGTGACAACGTGGGGTTTATGCAGGGTCGCAGTATGGAGGACGGCGTCCACGCCCTGCATGCATCGCTTCACAAAAGACCGGTCGGCAATCGATCCGACGCTGCTGGTAAAAGGGGAAGTCAAGACGTCGAGGCCAACGACTTCGCGGCTCGTGTTCTGGAGCGTGCGAATCAGCGCTTCACCAAGATGTCCAGCACTTCCTGTGACCAAGACTCTCATGTTCACAAGTTATCCGCCTCCTCAATGGTGTTGAGCGCCTCCGAGTCGCCCCAAAAAGTGCCCTGCGTGGGGTGGTAGACCACCTGGAACCCGTGCTCCAGATGGGTTTCGGCGTCGATGGAGAACCCCAGGTAAGCCACGTCGTCGATGTGCAACCGGGACACCACCACCGCCGTGCAGATGACCTCTGTTTTCAGGTCCAAGTCATTGAACTCCGGGGCGAGTTCCGCCCACACCGCGGCCAACACCTCTTTTTCGTGATCGAGCAGCCTGTTGATGGCCGCCTCCTGCTCTGCCGACGGTTCTGAGCCGTCCCGGTGCTGAATGCGCACGCGTATCAAGCCGGGCGGGGGACAATCCTCACGACGCATAGCAACGCCACGGGCGGCAAAAAGGGGCAGACAAGCAGTCCCTACCCAGTCGCACTCAAACCGCAAAATGCGACCCAGACGCGGGTGGTCGCGCTCTCCGGTCGGAAGTCGCTCCTCGCGCGCGGCTGGTGGAATGTCCCATATCGGGTCCACGTCTTTGAATGCCTCAACGAACTCCGCAAAGGAAACGGGCGCGATTCCTGACAGCTGGCTCAAGAGTTTCTCCTGCCAACGCCGGAGCCGCCCGATCCCACGGGCTTCATGAACTGATTCCACCAAATGGTTGAAATGGTCTGTTCCAAGGTTGCGGGCCGCCGCCAGGATGCTTTCGCGCCGTTTCGGGTCCATATGCACTCCGGAGTCTGCGCTTTTTTTGATCCGTTAGAAAAACAGTGGCGGAAAGCCGCACTCCAAAGCGCGTGGCTAAGTGCGGGAGGTTGACGCTTTCGCCTTGGCCCTCTTCGGCGCAGCCCCGCCGGCATAGCGCTCGGCGCGGCGGGCGAGCCGGTCGAGCCAGCGCATCTCGCGCCGGAAGCCTTCCTGAAAACCGGGGAACGACGACGCGATTTGCTCCCAGAGCGCCGCCCAATCCGGCCGGCGGCCGTCCGCGTCCACGACATCGTACTGCCGCGCCAGTTCCCAGGAGCTGGTCACGTCGCCCGAGCGCTCCAATACCTTCGGGTCGGCCGCCAGCGCCGCGACCGCTCGCCCGATGAACAGCGGGCTCTCCGACTCGAGGAAAGTGGGGTCCTTCTTGCCCGCCTCGCGCCAGTTCGCCTCGGTCACCCCGAAGTGTTCGAGCATGGTCTCGGACCGCAGAAAGCCCGGCGTCACCGTCACCACCGCAACCCGGTGCTTGCGCAATTCCTCCGCCAGTAGGAAGGCGAACACCTTGTGGAAGATTTTCCAGCCCGAGGATGAACCCGTAAGAGTGTCGCCTTCGGTCACTTCGACGATCAGCCCCTTGCGGCGGCGTGTCATCAGCGGGGCGGCGTGCTTGATCGTCAGCAGGCGCGAGAAGACGGCTTGGCGCATCATGGCCAGGCCTTGATCCATGTCGAATTTCGCCAGCGGTTCTTGCCAGGCGAGAGCGGGGTCCTCGCCCGCGACGCTGTTGATCAGGAAGTCGAGCCGCCCGGCCTCCTTGCCGACACGGGCGAACAGCTTGCGAACTGCCGTTTCAACGGTGTGATCGACGCGGACGGGGATGCCGGTCCCGCCCGCGGCACTCACCAGTTCGGCAGTTGCCTCGATGGTTTCCGGCCGGCCGTATGGTGATGGCTTGCCGCGCGTGCTCCGCCCCGTGCAGTAGACGGTCGCACCGGCTTCGCCCAACCCTCGGGCGATGCCGCGCCCCGCGCCGCGCGTCGCCCCGGCGACAACAGCAACATGTCCCTTGAGCTTCTGCATGGCCTTCCCCCGGTGATGGTCCCTGTCAACGCGCGAAGCATGCCGCATCAGCCCACCATCGGCTCGCGGTCGCTCTCATCGAAGATCCACGGCGAAACGTGTGGTGGCTGTCCAAAAGGAACTCGTCTTGAAGCGGCAGCCACACCATATCCCTCAATCGCTTGGCGCGCGCTTGGGTGCATTTACGGAAGTATTGGATGATCTCGCGCCGCCGGGGTTGCTCGGGCGCGTCCCCCTCAGCCATCAGGTGGTCCGACATGCCGTTGGTGACGGCGGCGTACACATCGCTGTCCTCGCTTTCTACGTTCATCGAGTAGGCGAACACGTCGATCAAGAACGGGTCGTCCACCCCGTTCCGGAGTTCTAGGGCGGGGAAGATAATGTCCGGCTTGCCGAAGAACAGCTCGTCGTACGCGTGCCTCCGGATCTTGGTGAGTTTCTTGTGCAATGCTTCGGCTTCTTTCATCTCCGCCCTCCGGGATTGAACATTCACCAGCACGAACACGGCCCGTCATAATCATGCCAACCGCCGCGACCGTTGGGGCCATTCTGGTCATCGAACCGGGCAAATACAAGACCGTCGGCTGTGTCCGCGACCTTGGCCGTTGCTTGCATTGACTCTTGCAGCTGGACACCCGCACGGGAGGAAGCCGACGTGTCGGTGGGGTGGGTCGTACCGCGCTTGACGGCTTTCTGCGATCGCGTTTTCCAGGCGCCCGACAGCTTCCTCAAGGGGAGCGAAGTCGTTGTCGATAGGACAAAACAAGCTGTCCAGCATGGATGTAAACTTCAAAGCCAGCCGTCATGGCATGAATGGATTCATTATGGCACCTTTGCTTAAGCTCCTCGTCGTAACGGCCATTCTGGTTTTTCCATCAAGGCTCTTAAGCCAGGCTCGCGAGACATGCGTGCAAAAGCCGGCCCCCCAGCTGGCTCACCTCGCGGCCGCGCCGCTCCATGCGCCCCAAGTCCGCGCGTGTGACCTCTCTTGCTGTTCGCTCTGGGATGCCTTTCGGGGGCACGGCCATGGCTGTTGCAGGCCCCTCCAATCGGTCTTCATTTTCGGCGGGCAATTCACGAAGCGCTCGATGGGACACACCGCCGACGTCTTCAACGTGACCTATGACGACAATTATGTCATTGGCTTGGGGTATCAATGCTACCCCTGGTCGGCGGACGATTGGCATTTGGGCGGGGAGATCGGTGTTGCGAACCGGTTCGGCAATTCCTACTCGGCAGAAGTATGGTTCGGCCCGACCCTGCGCTATGACGGCATCCTCCTTTGCGATTTCCTGAGGATTACGCCGAGCATGACGGCCGGCTTGAGTGCGGTCACCGAGTCGATGGGTCACGAACGCACTCGTGAAATCACCAGACAGGGCGATGCGAGTTTTCTTTTTTACCTCGGGCCGGAAATTGCCATTTCGGCTCCCGCCTATTCCAACATCGAAGTGTTTTACCGGTTGCACCACCGCTGCGGCGGCGGCCAAACGCTCGGCAACCTCAGTGAAGGCTATAACGCCAACGTCATCGGCCTGCGCCTACGATTTTAGAAACGGTGTCAGGACCCTTTCTTCAGAGCCGCGCTGCACAGCCCTTCTTGCATCGTCCGTGCAAATTGAAAATGGGCGCATTCGATGTGCCTTTCAATTTGCAATTGAGAATCTGCAATTTGCAGTTTTCAATTCTTACTCTGTGTCTCCGTGTCTCTGTGGTTAACAACCGGCGCTACGGCGCGCCGTTGCCGCTTTCGCGTTTTTTCCGCAGCCGGGCGGTTTCCATTTCCAGGGCGGCTCGGTGTTCCATCTCCAAAAGGCGTCGTTGCCGCAGTCCGTACCGGGCGGTGGCCATGAAGTCGAAGCCGGCGAGGGCGAGTATGCCGAACAGCACCAGCAGGGCCAGGATCCAATAGAACGTCACCATTTCCAGAATCGGCTTGCGGCGATCCTCATCGGCTTCGGGTCCGGGCAGGTTCTGGGCGATGAAGAACCAGCCGACCAGCAAGCCGGCGAGCACGAGCATGAGCGCCGAACAAGTCAGCCGGCGGCGGATTTGACGATAGAAATAGCGCTTTTCTTCGGGGATCAGCGTTTGGTCTTTGCCGATCGTTTTCAGCAATTGAAACTGCCGGCGAGCGTAGTAAATGGCGAGGACGGCCAACCCGAAAACGAGTGCGCCGCCGAGGAGAATCTCTGGGAGGTTCATTTCCAAAGTATAGCCGGGAACTGGCAATGACAGGAGAGGATTTTGGTCGGAGGTAGTTTAGTGGTAGTTGTCATTGCGGCGCCGTGCGGTTGCGTCGCCGCGCGCGCCAGAATCGCCATGCAAGGATCACGGCCGATGCCAAGACGCCGGCCTTGATCGCTTTCGGCCAGTTCGAAGGGTTAGCGTCCCAGACTTCGATTCCTTCTTCGACGTCCGAAGTGCATGCGACATAACGGCCATCCCGTGAAAACAAGATCGTAATCATGAGTGGATGTGGAAGTTCGTAGCGCGTTGCCCCGGTTCGGGGGTCCACGAATCGCACATTGGCTCTGATGCCATCGGCGAATGGGCGGCTCAAGCCCAACCAGTTCCGGAGACGTTCGAACCATGCGCCAACTCCGGTCGGCGGCGGTGACGGTTTCACATGCGTGAAATACGCCAACCAGCCGGGACCATCGTCCCAACCAGCAGGTAGAGTAAAGCGGTCACGAAGACAATAGGCCAGCGGATCATCGACGGGTTCGCCCGGATTGTCGCCGGACAGATCGACGACGCAGCGACGCCAAATCTCTTTCCCGGCCGCATCTTTTTCAATGATCACGGCCAGCAAGCGCCGGCCATCCCATTCGTCGAACCGTAGCCAAGATCGCTTAGGCAAGTCAAAGCGCCGCAGTTCACGCCCGGACGGCAGTTCGATGACCTTTGCCCAACGCGGCTCGAAGGAACCTCTCGGCTCTTTGGCTTTGTTGAACACCATAACGCTCGATCCGTCTGACGCGAATAGGCCCGTGCCGCCGTCGTACACAAGTTCGCCAGTTCCCGCTGAGAAAATGGCACTCTCTCCTAGACCTTCCAATCCGGCATCGGGGTCACCGAAATCGCCGACAAACCAGCGACCGTCGGGCGAGAATCGTCCGGCATACGCGACTCCTTTAATCGGTCCCGCTTTGCGCGCTCCCGTGAGACCGTCGTGCAAGAACCACTCCCCAGTCGCAAAATTGAGATGTCTTTTGTCCATCCACTTTCCTTCCCCGACAAGCGCCAGGCGGCCGTCTCCAGATGCACTGACCACCCTGAGGCATTTGGGATTCCCGCACGGCATCTCCACACGGCTGAGCAGCTTTCCGGTTTCAACATTCCAGCGATACACGACCGGATTCGTGTACCAGCCATCGACGAAGGGAATGCGCGTGGTAATCAGTAATCGACTGTCGGGACTGAAATGATGCAACCGGCCGGCATGCGGACCGCTGCGCCACAGCGGTCCGTGCGGCCAGTGCCACGCCGCGGCCGCCGCAGCGATGCCTACAAGCACCATAACGATGTTCCCCAATTGACGCCGCATGACACAGACATAACCGAGACGGCGGATCGAGGCAAGTGTCCGGCCCGTCCATGCCGCTCGTTACCGCCGCGACACGAAGCGCCAAGTGCGACAAATCGTCAACTCCTATCCTTTCACGAACTTGGTCCGGTAAGCCGCACCGCGCCAGAAAAAATACTAAGCTTGCTCGAACCCTTTAAGTCACCCCGCAGGTGGAGAATCCGCATGTCCTTCGGCAAGCTGGTGCTGTTCGTTTTCGGCATTGTCCTTATCACGCTGGGTTTGTTTTCCCTCTATTGCGCCAATACGTTGAGGGATCTTAATTCCAAGGCGCTAGCGACGCCGCAAACGCTTTCCGTGGTTGACTTGGTTGAAAAAGGGCCCGGCAACAACTTGCACGTGCTGCTTGCAGATTTCGCATTCGGTGCGCCGATTGTCGATAAAAAGGATGGCAAATGGAAAGGCGTCTGGCTGCCGGTGTTGTCGAGCAAGGCGGCGAAGAACGCGCCGCCGTCGGCTGCACTCTGGCTCGCGCGCATCAGCAATCAGCAGGAATTGGACGATTACCTCAAGCAGACCGCTCCCCAGGTATTGGTGGCGAGTAAGTTCGATTCCAGGTCGATGTTTTTCATGCGTACGGGCAAGACGTTCCAAAGCGCTCATCCCATTGAGGAATCCTCGAAGCTGACCGTCTTGACGGAGCCGGTCTTTGTGCTGCCGAATGGGGACGTGATCGAGGCAGAAATCCTTCTCGGTGAGTACACGACAACGATTGCTTGGGGCGCGGTCGCGTTCTCGCTGATTGTGGGCATCTTCTGTCTGTGGAATGGGCTGCGCTCGGGTCGTGCCACCAAGTCCAATGCGAACGCGAGGCCGACCGCGCCGCTGCCAAAAGAGGCGTACGACAAGCTGGAGCGCGAGCAGGAATTGTCGCTGCACCCGTTTTCCTGGCGGCTGATCCTGCACCGCGCCGGCAATCGCGCCGGCTTCCTGCTCCTGTATTGGGGCGGCGCTTTATTGTTTGTGTTCGTCGGCGTGAGCGCCCTCAAGCAGGGCCGCGTAGATTACTTGGTGATTTCGTTAGCGCTGTCGGCACTGCTCTTTCTAGCCGGCGTTTATTCCACCTTCATGTCCGGCGGCACCTTGTTTCAAGGGATCGACGGTTTCGCCGTTTACCCCAGCGGTCTGCGCTGGACCAAAGCCGACAAGACGCACGCCGCCCTTTGGCAAGACATCGCGGAGGTGTATCGCGACGACACCATCTTCTTCATGAACGGGGTAAGGCAAGATAGGGTCAGCCGCATGCGCTTGAAGCTCTACGACGATCAAGAGATTCGGCTCGCCGCGGACACGTACGGCGATTTCGATGTACTGGCCGATGCCATTCAGAGGGGACACCAAGGCTGGATGGCCGCAGTCAAACGGCAGGCGCTCGCCAAAGAAGGCGAAGCGCATTTCGGCGCGGTGGTCATCCGCCGCGACGGCCTGGTGCTGCACGGCGAGTTATACGCATGGGAAGACATCGAGAAATATGAGATCGAAAACGCGCACATCAATTTCTTCCACATCGGCGCTTGGTTCTTTCCCAAAACGTCGATTGCATTGTCCAGCATTCCGAATAGTCTTGCATTGCTGTCGATCCTCGCCGAAGATCTACCCCAAGTTATTCGCGGTCGGCGCAAGGCGCTGGTGTAACAGCCAGAGCCGCGTCCAGCCGCGGCGTTAATTGTTCAACGTTCACAGTTCAACGTTGTCACGAACGCTGAACGTTGAACTGTGAACACCGAACGTTGAATATCGAGGTGCGCTATGCGCGTACTAGCACTCGGAATTTTGTGGGCGGTACCGGCCGCTTTCTTCCTTTCGAGCGTTGGTTCAGCAGGCGATGACTTCAAACCCGAGCCAGGCTTCGTCCTTCTCTTCAACGGAAAGAACCTGGACGGTTGGAAAACCAAGAAGGGCGATTCTCTGGAAGGCAAGACGGAAGCCTTCGGCGGCAGGTTCAAAGTCGAGAAGAATGTCTTGGTCATCGATCCAAAGGTCAAGGGAGACGTCATCATCACGACGGCCAAGGAATTCGCCAAAGACGTGCACATCAAGTTCGAATTCTTGCCCGGTCCCGCCTGCAACAACGACCTGTTCTTTCGCGGCAACAAATTCGACATTACCCTCAAACTCAAGGGCGTCAAAGACGGGGAGTGGAACGAACTCGACATCGTCGCCCAGGGGGACAAAGTCGAGTTCAAGGTGAACGGTCAAGCGCTCAAGGCAGCCGCCAATAAGGGCGCGACCAACGCGCTTGGCATCCGGGCGGAGTTTGGGTCGATGCAGATTCGCCGCTTGCGCGCAAAGGAATAGCCGCCGTATTGGCTCATCCTTCCTAAGCGCATCGGCGGCGTCAAAGTGGTTCAATCAGCCCAATTAATCACCTCGCCGCCGGCACGGCTAGAAAGGGCCGGCAAGATACTATCGGCCTGGTACATGAGGAAACGCACGGAACCATCGGCGAAGAGGAACAAGGCCCCGCCATCGTGCAAGCTCCAGAAGTGGAAGACGTCGCACAAGTTATGAATCCCCCCACGCCCAAATGCGTAAGGACCGCTCCAACATGTCGGCTCCGCCACGTTTTTCTCGCGTACTCCGAGGATCATTTCGCCGGAACCGTCCTTGTTTTGTCCCCAACCCGCATACCACCAACCGTAGCGCTCATCCGAGCTGTGAGGACGTTCGCCAACTATTAACGTATTGCTCGTTCCATCAAACACATTGGCTATCTTTGTTTTGGAGTCCAGAAAGAGCATTCCACTTGCGTCGAACAGATTCAACCCCTGCACACCGAGATAAGAGGTGAACGCCACTTGAAAACCGAGTTTTGTGCTCGAGGCCAGGCCCCTCGGGTCAGAAGGACACGAAAAAACTGGGACGACGGTCTCTCGATGAAGATGAGGAGGAATTCGCCGAAAATCTCGGTCAACTGCAAAAGCTAGCCTTATTTGTTCCGAAAGCGGTTTTTGTTCCAGGTACGGTAAGAGTCGGGCATTCCAACTCAAGTAAGGAAAAGCCGGATCTTGCGTCGGCGAACTCACGCCGGGCGGGAAATGACGAAACGCGTCATGGTAGCCGTGCAGGGCCAAGGCAATCTGTTTTAGATTGTTTTGGCAAATGGATCGACTGGCCGCCCCACGCACTTTCTGCACAGCGGGTAGGGTCAAAGAAACCAGGATTCCAATGATGGCTATTACGACAAGGAGCTCAATCAAGGAAAAGGCGCGACGCGAATGGGGGGCTATTACGTTTTTCAGTGTGGCACAATTTGAAGCGTCCACATTTTACTCCTGCGCCTGTTCATGTGCTTTGATAATGACAGGAAGCTCCACTTGCTCCACGCCCTGTCCATGCCTGACGTCAAACTCAAGGATATGCTTTCCTGCACTGGGAAGACTATCCGCTTGGCATGATACGACGATCATCGCGTACCCGCTAGAAAGTGAACTCGACACACATTTGACATGGAAACCTTTGGGGAGACCAGAGGGCATCACTTCGACCGTCTCAGAGGACGGTACTCTGCAAAAGCAGGTGGCCTGGAACAAAGGTCCCTTCTCAGACTGTCTCGGCAGGTAAAGGACGGAAGGCATAAGCCGAACGCGACTGACGACATTGATTGACAGTGGCACTTTGAGCGCAATGTCGCCTTCTCCGATGATCTCTAAGAAAACTTTGTTGAATATCCCCGTCCTGGGCGCCTGAAAATCCAAGGCGATCTCGTAAAGATCTTGTTCGGCATGCTCGTTGTCAGGTTTGGTTGTCCGGGCTATGCTTCCCTTCGCGTTTAGCGGAATCGCTTTGATGGACTTTAGGATCTCCGGAAGTGGATTCTCAATGCGGCGAAGTGCAAAGGGTTTGTGGCCAATACCTACACGCAGAGTCAGCGTTCTTGAAGTGCGTTCGCCAATCACGAGTTCCGGTATCACTAACTCGCTGGGTAGAATTGCGCGCAACTCCACGCTTTTGTAGGCCGGGACCACAATCAGGTTGCCTTTCGCGATTCGGAGTCGACGACTGCCTGCTGGCCCAATTTGTGCCGTCCCAGATCGACAAGGCGAGGTACTTCAACGCGAGGGGACAACTGAAAAATGTAAGTCCCCAAGCAATAGCCTCCGACTCCCAAGGCGACCACTAATAGCAACAAGTAGCCAAAACGCCTTTGCATCGCAGATCCTCGCCCTTGGATGTCTCCCACCGGACGTTACGCGCCGTTTTTCGTAGGGCGTTTCCGCCGATAAGCGTAGAGCACGAAAGCGGCGCAGGCTAAGAAGAACACCGCGCCCCAAAGAAAAGGAGAAATCTTGGACGGTTCCTCCTTGTAAGTCGGCTGAACTACCTTCTGGATCGGCTTCGGAACTACATTTACTTTGTCCGTCGGTCGCCCATCCGGACCGATGAGGTAACTGGTGTTATCGCGGTAATCCACCACCGACGTTCCAGGCGGGAGTGTAAGCTCGAATCGGTCCGGATCAATGGTTTCGTTTACAGTGACAGTCTCGAAACGGACTTCGATGGTTGACAGCAAGTTTTGTTTGTTGTCAGGGCCGAGAGAATAAGCTCTGCGCTCCAATTTCATGGGGAAATAAATCCCTGGAGCCACTTCTCGGAAGGTCAGCGCCTTGATTTCACTGCGAATCGAACCCTTTTCTGCGGGAAGGTCCTCCTCGGCCAGCCGAGTGACAAGATAATTGTGTCTGCGATCTACATCAATTACGAGTTGTTGTTTCGAACCCGAATCAGAAACATCGACAGTGAGACGGTATAGTACATGCTGCCCATCGCGAAGCGTTTCCAAGCTCCTGATCTTTGTGGCGTCTTCCAGCAGCTCCAGCAAAGTCACGCCCTTTTTTTTGAAAAGAACGAAAAGTGCATCGGCCCAAAGGTTTTGGACCAACTCCTGCTTTGGCTGAAAGGGACGAAAACTGGCCGACCCTTTTGGCGAACTGCCCTGTCGACGGAGTGATTTCAACTCTCCATTCTTGAGCAAAAAGTCCTCCTGTAGTAGCATTGGTTTCGTCGTCCCCCCAAGTTTGTCCTTGGGTGCTAGAGCGTCGAAGAGCGTTGTTTGGGACTTGCAACGGACAAGATCACCGTCCTGATACCAGGACAACCGTCTTCGCGAATTAGGTGCTTTCCCTGGCCCAAACCAATCGCTTACTTCATACTCTGCGACTATGCTCTTAATCAATTGTTTTGAGTTCCCGTGTCGGTCCTTGATCGAGGCAATCAGTTGGTCGTGACCCTGGTCTTGGCCGGTCAAGCACGCCGAGACAAAAATACCGACGCCCAAAACAGCCATAAGGACAGGCTTGAGCATTAGAAGGCTCCAACCCTCTGAGCGGCGCACCGTCGGAAGCGAAGACGGAGCCTTTGTTAAGATCACTCCCTAGGGAGTACTCGTACAATGAAGCTTCTTGCAAAGCGCGATTGAAAGAATCAAAGTGCCCGTACACCCGGGCTTGCTCCATGCTTCTCCCCCGCACACCAAGCCTTCGAGATTTGAACAGACCTCGGACGTATGTTTCTCACAGACTTTGTATGTATGGGGATTGGGGTTATAAATGTAGACGTTTACACCATCCACGTCCCTCACGCAGCATGTTTCACATGTCGTGTTGTCCTTGGTCGGGCAGATTTGGAAATCTGGTATGGCATGGACACGAATCGCCAAATGCAGCCCCAAGCAAATAGATGCGGCCGCAATGCACGATAACAAGCAGGCTCGCGCGTTCATAATACTTCCTCCGACTTCTGGGAAACCAGGACATTTGGGAATGCGTACAGTTGGAACAAGATGCCGCCATCCCGCTGGACGACGCGAAAGCTATTCGGAATCGGACCCGCAAAAACAGCTGGAAGACGGCGACAAGCCGCCATCATTAGACTCCTTCCTGAAAGAAAGTCGTTCTCGAAAAAGAGTTCCCTCATAGTAGAAGCGATGGCGCAGGTTTGTCAAGAAAAAAAGAACTGTTGCGAATCTCGAAATCTCGATTTAGCTGTGCGTCGATCGCGGACGGTACTAGGCAAAAAGACAAGAAAGGTCGCGTGGTGGTCCAAACGCAGCGGGCGCTAACCGTCCAGAACGTGCGCGCCAGTTTATGAGAATGCGCGAAATCTGGCCTTTTTCCCTTTCCTCCTGCCATTTTCTGGGTATCCTGAGAAGCACTCAGCACTTCACGATTCGCGATGCACGACGCGGAGCAGGCCGCAGCGGGAGACGCTGCCAACTTTCACGTGATGCCCCATGACTCGTCATTCGTTTGTGCGGTTGGTATTGTCCGCCGTAGTGATGCTCGGCCTGGTGTGGAGCGGCGCCGGCCAAGACGTCAAACAAAAACAAGATTCCGATCGCGCCAAGAAAATCTCGGACATTGAAAGGCAAATCCGCGAGCTGCAAGCCCGCCTAAAGCAACTGAAGGACGATCAGCCCGACTCGCTCGCCACGCCCACCGACCTGGGGCCGCTGCCGGCAAGCTTTTCCAAGCTGTTCGCCTGGCGCTCGATCGGCCCGCCCAACATGAGCGGCCGCATCACCGGTTTGGCGGTCTATGAAGCCGATCCGTGCTGCTACTATGTGGCCACTGCTTCGGGCGGCCTCTTAAAGACCGAAAACAACGGCTCCACCTTCGTACATCAATTCGACAAGGAAGCGACCGTCTCCATCGGCGCGGTCGCGGTGGCGCAGACGGACCGCAACATCGTCTGGGTCGGCACCGGCGAGGCCAACCCGCGCAACTCCGTCTCCTGGGGCGACGGCGTTTACAAGTCCACCGACGGCGGCAAGTCCTGGACGAATATGGGCCTCAAGAAATCTTTCCAGATCGGCAAGATCGTCATCCATCCCAAAGACCCGAACATCGTTTACGTGGGCGCTTTGGGCCGGCTCTGGGGCACCAACGAGGAACGCGGCCTCTACAAGACCACCGACGGCGGCAAGAACTGGAAGCGCGTCATTCAGGTCGATAACGCGACCGGCGTCATGGACATCGCCATGCATCCCGCCAACCCGAACATCCTGATCGCGGCTACCTGGGAGCGGCAGCGCGACGAATTCGATAGCTTCCGTGGCGACGCCAAAGCCCCGCCGGCGGCAGACCAGTACGCTCCGTCGAAAGTCCACGCACCCGGCAGCCGGCTGTATCGCTCGACCGACGGCGGCGAAACCTGGAAACCACTGAGCGAAGGGCTGCCCAACGCCAAGCTGGGCTGCATCGGATTGGACTGGTATCGCAAAGACCCGAATATCGTCTTCGCGATCATCGACACCGACAAAGCGGGCACCGGTCTGCCGCCCACGCAGGCGTATCTCGGCGTCACCGGCGACACTTCGGGGAAGGGACTACTTATCTCCGAGGTCACCACCGACAGCGCCGCCGCCAAAGCCGAATTGAAAAAGGACGACGTCATCGTCCGCTTTGACGGCAAAGCGCTGACCTCGATGAAGCAATTGACCGCGCTCATGCAGCCGCGCAAGCCAAACGACAAGGTCAAAGTCGCATTCATTCGGGAAGTCGAGGGCAAGAGCGTCGAGCGCGAAATCGAACTCACGCTCGGCACGCGGCCCGCTCCCGAAGGCCCCCCCGGTACGCCGCGCGTGAGCATCGGCGCGGAATTGGACATTACCGACGACGGCATTGCCCTCACGGATATCACAGCAAAAGGCGCCGCGGAAAAGGCCGGACTCAAGGTCGGCGACGTTTTGCAAACCTTCGACGGCGTCAAGATCGAGGCGACCAGCCGCTTCCAGGTGCTGAAGGTTCTGGCCGCCAAAAATCCCGGCGACAAGATCCGAGTGGGCTACATGCGCGGACCGGAAAAGAAGGAAGTGGACCTCACGCTCGATCCCCGTACGACTGGGACCGCCGAACGGCCTTATAGCGGCCGGCTCGCGGGCCAAGCCGCCAACGTCCAGGACCAGCAAGGGCCCGACGGCGTCCACACAGGCGGCATCTTCAAGTCCACCGACGCCGGCCAAACCTGGACGCGCATCAACAGCCTCAACGAACGTCCCTTCTACTTCTCCGTCATCCGCGTCGATCCCAACGACGACAAGGTAATCTACCACCTCGGCGTCAATCTCTACCGCAGCACCGACGGCGGCAAAACCTTCAACTCGCAAGGCATCAACACGGGCATTCACTCGGACCACCACGACATGTGGATCAACCCCAAGGACAGCCGGCATGTCCTCCTCGGAAACGACGGCGGCTTTTATGTCAGCTACGACAAGTGCGCCCGCTGGGAGCACTTCAATCACTTCGCGCTCGGCCAGTTCTATCACGTGGCTACGGATCGCCGTACGCCTTATCGCGTCTACGGCGGGTTGCAAGACAACGGCAGTTGGGGCGGCCCTTCGCAAACATTCCGCCCCAGCGGTCCGACGAACTCCGATTTTCTCTTCGTCAGCGGCGGCGACGGCTTCGTTTGCCGCGTCGATCCTTTCGACCCCGATCTTGTTTATTCCGAAAGCCAGGACGGCAACATGAGCCGCCGCAACCTCAAAACTGGCGTGAGCAAAGCAATTCGCCCCGGCGCCAAGGGCGGCGCCCGTTATCGCTTCAACTGGAACACGCCGTTCATCTTGTCCGAGCACAATCCACATATCTTTTATTGCGCGGGCAATTATGTGTTCCGCTCGGTCAAGCAAGGCGACGATCTCAAGATCATCTCGCCGGAAATCACGCGCACCAAGCGCGGCAGCGGCACGGCGTTGTCCGAGTCGCCGCGCAACGCCGACGTGATTTGGGCCGGCACCGACGATGGCGCGGTCTGGGTCACGCGCGACGGCGGCAAGACCTGGACCAACGTCAGTGATCAGATCAAGGCGGCGGGCTTGCCGGGGCCGCGCTGGGTGACCAGCCTCGAAGCCTCGCGGGCCGCTCCCGGCCGCTGCTACGTCGCGTACGACGCCCACCGTTCCAACGACGACGAGCCCTACGTCTTCGTCACAGAGGACTATGGCCAGACCTGGAAGTCGATTCGCAACAACCTGCCCACCGGCTCGACGCGCGTGCTACGTGAAGACATCATCAACCCCGATCTGCTTTACGTGGGCACCGAGTTTTCCGCCTTTGCGTCGATCAACCGCGGCCAGACGTGGTTCAAGCTCAACGGCGACACTTTGCCGACCGTCGCCGTCCACGAGTTTGCCCAACCGGTGACCGCGAATGAAATCGTGGCGGCGACGCATGGCCGAAGCTTGTGGGTGCTGGACGTGACGACGCTGCGTCAACTCAAGCCCGATCTGGCCAAGGACAAGACGCACCTGTTTTCGCCCGGCAAGGTCGTCCGCTGGCGCATTGACACCACGCGCGAAGGCATGTTCCGCACCGGCACGCGCGTTTTCACCGGCCAGAATCCGGCACGGACGGCATCGATCGACTTCACCTTGGCGAAACCGGCTGAGGAGATTTCGCTCAAGGTGATCGACGTCCAGGGCAAGACCGTGCGCGAGCTGGACGTGTCCAAATCAAAGGAGCCGGGCTTCCACCGCATCGATTGGAACATGTCCACGGCCGCCGGCGGCGGCAAAGGCAAGGGCTTCTTCGGAGGCGGCGGTGGCGGCGGCAAGGGCTTTGGCGGAAAGGGAACCGGCGGCAAAGGCGCGGGCGAAGTCATTGGTAAGGGCACGGGCGGCAAAGGCATCGCCGGCAA
>JAKEFD010000031.1 GCA_022616245.1 Gemmataceae bacterium | reverse complement strand
TCCTCCAGCCGGCGGCGTTTGCGCTCCAGCCGGCGGATGGACCAGCCTTTTTCAGCAATGGTTTGACTGATGCGTTCACGCAGGTCGGCTTCGTCGTTCGTATGCAACTCATACGCGAACAGGCCGTCGTCGCCCCCCTTGGGAATCACTTGCGAGACGCCCTGGATGCCGCGGAGCGCGCCGGAAATCTGATCGGACGGCCCACGCGCCTCGACCAGGGTCACAGCCTGAGATTCAATCTCATCGAGGTTGCGGCTCAGGCCGACGCGGCCGGCTGCGATGATGATGACGCGCTCGCACACCGCTTCCACTTCGGAAAGGATGTGCGTCGAAAGCATAATCGTGTGCTTGTCGCCCAATTCCTTGATCAGGGCGAGCGTTTCGCGGATTTGCAACGGGTCCAGACCTGCTGTCGGCTCGTCCATGATGAGGATGGCAGGATCGTGGACCATGCAGTCTGCCAAACCCACACGTTGACGGTAACCTTTGGAAAGCGTGCCCAAGAGCCGCCGGCGCACTTCACGCAACCGGCAACGGTCCAGGCAATACTCGATCCGCCCGGGCCGGTCCTTGCGGTTCACGCCTTTGAGCTTGGCGCGGAAAACCAGGTACTCTTCGACGCGCATTTCGGGATAGAGCGGCACGCTTTCGGGTAGGTAGCCGATGCGGCGGCGCACATCCATCGATTCGGTCATGACGTCGAAGCCGGCGACCTTGGCGATGCCGCTCGTGGCGGGGAGGTAGGTTGTCAGGATGCGCATGGTCGTGGTCTTGCCGGCGCCGTTGGGCCCGAGAAAACCGACGATTTCGCCTTTGTCCACGTCGAAAGAGACGCGATCGACGGCTAGAATCGGGCCGAAGAATTTGGTGAGGTCGCGCACCTGGATCATGAATTCGATCTCCCAACCACGCCGCAGGCGAATCATCGCGCCAGCGGCGGTGGCGTGAGTATTTTCTAGGAATTCTACGCATCATCGTGCAGCGGTGTTCTTCACCTCTCGTCCGAGCCGCGCCCGTGTGGGAGCGGGTACTTCGGGCAATCCGCTTCCTCACGGGCGCGGCTCTGACCAGCGCGGCTCGGACGGATTTTCTCCTTGCATTTCCAGACGGTGCTTCGCAGGATAAGGTTTCCTCGAAGCAACATCCTCTTAGGAGTTACCGATGAAGAGACACGTATTTGCCGCCGGAATGATTGTGACACTTGGGTTTTGCGCCGCGCGAACAACCGCGCAGGGCGAACTGGAGATCAAGGATAACACGCCGCCGCCGGGTTTTGTCGCATTGTTCAACGGCAAGGACCTGTCCGGCTGGCAGGGAATGGTGCCGATCAATCAGCGGGCCAAACTGTCCAAGGAGGAACTGGAAGCCGCCCAGAAGAAAGCCAACGCCAAGATCTTGCCCAATTGGAAAGTGACGGACGGCATTCTCCACTACGACGGCAAAAGCAACAGTTTGCAGTCGGTGAAAGATTACGGCGACTTCGAGTTGTATGTCGATTGGAAGCTCGCGTCGAAGGGGGATAGCGGCCTCTACCTGCGCGGCAATCCGCAGGTGCAAATGTGGGCCGAGGACGCCAATAGCGCCAAAGACAAGGCGACCGGCAAGTTCATCGGTTCCGGAGGGCTGTACAACAACCAGAAGAATCCGAGCAAGCCGCTGGTCGCCGCCGACCGGCCCGTGGGCCAGTGGAACACGTTTCACATCGTCATGAAGGGCGACCGCGTCACCATCAAGCTCAACGGCAAACTGGTGGTGGACGACACCGTGCTCGAAAACTACTGGGAGCGCGGCAAGCCGCTGCCCTCGGCGGGACCGATCGAGCTGCAACATCACGGCGACCCGTTATGGTTCAAGAATATCTACATCAAGGAATTGTCGAAAAGATGACTAACCAAGGCGTACTGCGAGCGCGAAACGTAAACGGGAGGGGTTATTTTTTCATTTTCTTAGGGTCGATTTCGCGCGGAGGCTTGTGCACGTCTTCGCGCAGTTTCTTGCGGGCGCGCGAGAGGATGGCCCCGATGCTGTTGGTCGGAATGTGCATTTCCCGGCTGATCTCTTCGTAGGACTTGCCTTCGAGGAAATAGAGCCGGACCACCGAGCGGTCTTTTTCCGGCAACTTTTTGAGCAAACGGCCGACTTCTTCGAGGGCTTCCATGCTCTTGCCGGGGGGCGGCTCGTCGGCTTCGGGTTCGGCCCTTTGCGGTTGGTTGTTGCCCGCCGGCGCCACGTGAGTGGCGGCGCGGCGGGCCAGTTCGTTGACGGCGGTGCGGCGCGCGATCACGGTCAGGTAGGTGGCCAGGCTGCTTTGCCCTCGGAATTGCCGTAGGGAGGCGTAGTCATTGTTGACAATCTGCAGCAGCACCTGGGCGGCGATGTCGTCGGCGTCCTCCGGAGTGAGTGGAAAGCTGCGCAGGTCGGCGGTGTGTTGAACGACGTGATAAACTAGGCCCAGGAAGCGATCAACGAAATCGTTCCAGGAGCCCGGCTCGTGGTGCAAGCAGCGCCTCAGCAAGTCCCGGTCGTGGGGTGTCAAGGCCACGGAAAGCTTCCCAGGCAGTGATCGGACAGTCCCGTGCGCGGGTTGGGGATTCCTAGGCATTGTACCGGGCGCGGGCTTGGCGCGGTAGGCCGGACTGCTAGAATCTTGATTCATCGCTTCGCGTTGCTCGTTGCATCATGGCAAGTGATCAGCGAGCGCGAAACGAGGAATTAGAAAGGCATTTTCATGGCCGATCCTTGGTTTCAAGCGCACTTCGCCGAGCGCATCGGCGGCGTCCAATACGGCAAAGGCACCGAGATTTACAAGTTCGAGAAGATCAAACGGGCCAAGCGCGCCGTTGTGGCGGCTCACCCCCAGCGGCAGCTTCTCGACTTTGGCATCGGCGAAAACGACGACATGGCGGATGCCGAGGTGCGCGCGGTTTTAAAGCGTGAAGTGGACAAGATTGAAAACCGAGGCTACGCGGACAACGGCATCGCTGAGTTCAAGGAGGCGGCCGCCCAGTTCATGAAGCGGGTCTTTGGCGTGTCGCTCGATCCGGCCACCGAGATCAACCACGCCATCGGCTCCAAACCGGCCCTGGCGATGCTGCCGGCGTGTTTCATCAATCCCGGCGACGTCACGCTGATGACCGTCCCCGGTTATCCCGTCGCGGGCACACACACGAAATACTACGGCGGCGAAGTGTACAATCTGCCGCTGCGCGCGGACAACGGCTTTTATCCCGACCTGGCGGCTATTCCCGCGGACATCAAGAAGCGGGCCAAGCTGCTGGTCATCAATTATCCGAACAGTCCCACGGGCGCTGTGGCGACGCGCGACTTTTATCGCCAAATCATCGACTTTGCTCATACGAACAGAATTGTCGTCGTTCAGGACGCGGCCCATCTGTTGTTGACCTACGACGGCCCGCCTTTGAGTTTCCTCCAGGTGGAGGGGGCGAAGGACGTCGGCGTCGAAGTGCATTCGATGTCGAAGGGTTTCAACATGATCGGGTGGCGCATGGCGTTCGTCGCCGGCCATGCGAAGATCGTACAAGCCTTCGCCGACGTGAAGGACAACAGTGATTCGGGACAATTCATGGCGATCCAGCACGCGGCCAAGGCGGCGCTGGAGCGGCCCGAGATCGGCGATCGGACGCGCGCGAAATATCGCCGGCGTTTGCACAAACTGGTCGCCGCACTCACTCAAGTCGGGTTTCGCGCCCAGATGCCCGGCGGGACGTACTTCTTGTATGTGCAGTCGCCGAAAGCAAGCGGCGACAAGCTGTTCGCGAATGCCGAAGAGGCGTCGCAGTTTCTGATTCAGGAACAATCGGTGATTTGCGTTCCCTGGGACAATGCCGGCCCGTATCTGCGTTTTTCGGTTACCTACTTGGCGAACGACGAAACGGAAGAAGACGCGCTCATGGCAGAAACGGTGGCCCGCTTGGGAAGGCTGCAATTACGTTTTTAATCTCGTGCTTTGGCTCCGCGCTGGAAACCACATGCGTGCTTTACTTCGTTTGCGCTATCCTCTTTTAGTGTTGTTGCTGGGCGCCGCCGCCGGCTCACTCCTACCCAGCGACGCCGGCGACGATGTCGCGCTGACATCTAAAGCCGACGCGGTCGACCGCCTTTTCGCCGAATGGGACCGCAAGGACTCGCCCGGCTGCGTGGCGCTGGTTCGGCTGGACGGCAAGACCGTGCACCAAAAGGCCTATGGCATGGCCAATCTGGAGCTCGGCATTCCGCTGTCGCTCTCCTCGGTTTTTCTGCTCGCCTCGGTGTCCAAGCAGTTTGCAGTCTTCCTCATCATGCTCTTAGCGCAACAAGGCAAGCTGTCGCTGGACGACGATGTGCGCAAGTATGTCCCCGAGCTGCCGCAGTTCGACAAGACGATCACCATCCGCCACCTGATCCATCACACGAGCGGGCTGCGCGAAGATCTGACGATGTTCAACCTGGCCGGTTGGCGCGGCGACGACTCCATCACGCGCGAGGACTTCATGCGCCTCGTCAAGAACCAAAAAAACGTGAATTTCCAGCCGGGCGACCAGTATCTCTATTGCAACACCGGTTACCACCTCCTGGCCATCATCGTCGAGCGCGTCAGCAAGAAGCCGTTCTCGCAATTCGCGCGCGAGCAGATTTTCGAACCCCTGGGCATGAAGCATACGACGGTGCGCGAAGACCATCGCCAGCTCATTCCCCATCTCGCCGTTAGTTACGCCAAGAACAAAGACGCCTTCGCGCTGCGGCGCTTGGGGCATGGGCCGCCCGGCGCGTCGAACGTGCATTCCACGGCTGGCGATCTCGCGCTTTGGGACCAGAACTTCTACGACGCCAAGGTCGGCGGCCGCAAGCTGCTCGATGACATGCTGCAAAAAGGGAAACTCACGAGCGGCAAAGACATTGCTTACGCGGGCGGGCTTGTCCACGGCACGCAGCGCGGCCTGAAAACAGTTTCGCACACCGGCTCGCACGGCGGCTTCAAGACCATTCTCATGCGTTTCCCCGACCAGCGTTTTTCCGTCATACTCTTGTCGAATATGTCCGATTTTCCGCGCGTGCCGATGGCGCACAAGGTCGCCGACATCTACCTCGCCCACAAGCTCACACCGCGGCCGCGCGAGCCGGCGGAAGTCATTCTTGCTCCCGAAAAGCTCGAAGCATTCGTCGGCGACTACAAGACTGGCTTCAACGTCTGGGAAGTACGCAAACAAACTGGCCGGCTCGTCGTCAATCAAAGCGGCGAGATACGCCCGCTTACGCCCATTGGCGAGAGTGAATTCATCGCGCTTCTCGACTATCAGCGTGTTCGCTTTGAGAAAAAGAACGACATCATGATCCTGGAAGCGGACGATGCGGGCAAAAAGACGACGGCCAAACGCCTGCAGTTCATCAAGCTGCCGGCAGAGAAGCTGGCAGGGCTAGCGGGGACCTACTACAGCGAAGAGCTTGGCGTTTTGTATCGCGTTGACACGAGCGCCGGCAAAGCGGTCTTGCGCCAACCCAAGGGCGAAGCCGAGCTGCACGCCGTTTCCGAAACTGAGTTTCTCGCCAAGCCGGGAAGCGCGTTCTTTTCACTACTGACGTTGAAGACGGCCGCGAATGCCGAGCAACAAGTGACGGGATTGATCATTTCGACTGACCGCGTGCGAAACCTGAAGTTCGCAAAGGTCAGAGTCGAACCCGCGCATTAGACTCCGATGAAGAAATGGACTTGCTTGCCGCGGAAGATGCCGACATGCTGGGTTGGGAGGGAATGGATGCCTATCAGGAGCCGTCATGAACCCGGTCTTTACCCAGCGCGGCTTTCTCCCCGAAACCGATCCGCTCATCTCGTTCGGTCCCGACTCGCCGCTTGCCTTGCTGGATGAACTGGGCCGCGATCTACCCAGCTTGCTCGAGGATCCGAGCTTCCGCACGTATGTCAACGAGCTCGACATTCCACGCTGGCCCGAGGATGAACCGCGCAGCGAAACCCTGGCCCAGTTGCGGCTCTACTATGTTCGCCTGGGGTTTCTCGCTTCCGCCTACGTCAACCAGGTGTCGCAGGCGCGGGCAACGCTCTTGCCCAAGGGGCTCGCCGCTCCCTTGTACCACGCCTGCCGCCTCTTGGGCCGGCCGCCCATCCTCAGCTACGACGGCTATGCGCTTTACAACTGGAAGCGCTTTCGCCCGGACGGTCCTATCGCTCTGGGCAACCTCGACACGATTCAAAACTTCGTCCATCTGTACGACGAGCATTGGTTTGTCCTCGTGCACGTCGAAATCGAAGCCATCGCCGCCGAGATTCTGTCGGCGATCGCCAAAGTGCAAGAAGCGCTGCCGATTCAAGACGAAGAGCGCATCAATTCCGCGCTCAAAGAGACCTCACGCGCCGTGTGGCGGCAAGTCGCTGTGCTCGCGCGCATCCCGGAGAAGATGGACCCGAGCCTTTATTACAAGAAGTTTCGCCCGTACATTCGCTTTTTCGAGCACGTCGTTTACGAAGGCGTGCCCGACGTGCCCATCCACCATCGCGGCGAAACCGGCGCGCAGAGTAGCATCATGCCGACCTTGGTGGCTTTCATGAAGATCGACCACAAGCCGTCGAAACTGACCGACCACCTCGCCGACATGCGCAATTTCATGCCCGCCGAACATCGCGCTCTGGTCGCCGAGGTGGAGGCCATGCCATCGGTCCGGCCGCTCGCCGCCAAGGAAGCTTACAACGAAGTATTGGAAGCGATGGCAACGTTTCGCGAAGTGCATCTGCGCTGGGCCCAAGATTACATCCATCGCTGGGTGGACGATCCGCGCGGCACCGGCGGCACGCCTTATATGAAATGGCTGCGCCAGCTCATTGATGAAACGCGAGCGCACAAGATCAACTAAGGCATTGGCCAGTTATTCCCCGGTTTTTGTGTTGCGTGACATGGGGAACGCGGTACTATCTGAAAACAAGATTAAGCCCTTATCGACTTGTCGGGAACGACGGATTGTATTCGTTGAAGGCGCGGAGGTTCCGCACAGCTCGAACCTCAAACACAGAACAGGTCGGCAGATGAAACGACAAACCGCTTGGATTCTGGTGGTCGCCTTGGTCGTCGTAGGCTTCAGTTTCCTGATTCCTGCCAGCCCGTGGTATTTTCCCAATTTCTTTTCCGGCGCGGGCAAGCACCAGGGCCAGCCAACCAGCTACTGGATCAAGACTCTTGACAGCGACGACGTCGAAGCGCGCCGAGAAGCCATTTTTGCACTGGGATGCATCGGCGCCCCCGAAGTGGTGCCGAGGCTGAGTAAGATCCTCTTGGAAGACGGCGATGCTGGATCGCGCCGCCAAGCGGGCCTGGCCCTCTTGAAGATTTTTCCAGTGACGCACGCGGGCAGTGCGCCGCGCGCGGCCGTGCCGGCGCACGCGGCCGTGCCGGCGCTCGTGAAAGCCCTTTCGGACGAAGATGCGATTGTGCGCATGAACGCCGCGATGCTGCTCGCGCGCTTCGGATCCGAAGCAAAGGAAGCGATTCCCGCACTCGTCGCCGGGCTTGGGGCCAAGATCAACGAAACCGACGCGAATATCTTCCATTTTACCGTTACGGAAATGATGGCTCAGGCATTGGCGCAAGCCAGCGCCGGGACCGCGGATGGCGTTCCGGCACTGACGGCCCTGCTCCAAGAGGGGTCGAGCGAAAGCACGATTGTCGCTGCCCTGCAAGCTCTGGGCACGCTTGGAAAGAACGCTGACCCCGCCGTACCACTAATCCGCGCGTTGCTGAAAGACAACTCCAGGGCAGTACAAACCTCTGCGGCGGAAGCGTTGCAGCTCATTCAAGGGATGCGCCAATAAAGCAAGACGAGGCGGCCCGGCGTGACGGCGCTATGACGAACAAGAGACAATTGCGAGAAAATTCTTGTTGAATCTTCCAGCCGTGAAATGATAGTATTACAGACTCATTAACTCTAAATACTATCGCCTTGCAAACGGTCGATCATGGCGCGCTCCCTCCCTTGCTCATTGCTCCTTTTGGCCATTGTTCTTTTCGTTCTGGCAGGTTGCGGGGGCGGCAGCGGCGGACCCAGCCTGACGCCCGTTTCCGGCAAGGTCACGGTGGGCGGCAAGGTGCTCACGCGCGGCAGCGTTTCTTTTCGTCCCGATAAAGCACGCGGCAACAACGACCCTTCCGAGCCTTTCGGCGACATTGGCCCGGATGGCGTCTACAAGCTTTACACCGGCAAGAACCTCGGCGCTCCCTTGGGCAAATATGTAGTCCTCGTCGCCGCCACGGAAGAAGTCGACCCCAATAAGCCCTCGGACACCCCGAAGTCTCTGGTCAATCTGAAATACAGCGACCCGGACATGCCCATATTGCAGCTGGATGTCGTGGAGAATCCCAAGCCGGGACATTACGACCTGGATATACCGAAGTGACTTCGCCGGCGCCGCACATTCGCGGCAACGGCTGTTTTTATTCATTTCTCAAAGGAGACGAACATGGGGGCGCGAACGGTTACGGGAGCGCGACGAGCGTTCACTCTGATTGAACTCTTGGTGGTGATTGCGATCATCGCCATTTTGATCGGCTTGCTGCTGCCGGCTGTGCAAAAGGTCCGGGAGGCGGCGGCCCGGGCGCAGTGTCAGAATAATCTCAAACAATTGGCCTTGGGAGTACACGGTTTCAACGACGTGCATAAGACTCTACCGCACAACGGCTCGCGCAATTTCACTACTCAAGGCCAAAGCTGCTGCGGCGCCGGCGCGCCGCGCTGGAGCTGGATTGCCCGCATTCTGCCCTATATCGAGCAAGACAACCTGTTCAAGCAGGCCAGCGTCAGCGAAACGACGAATCTTAATGCCAACGCGGTCGTACTCGACGCCATCTCGCGGACCATTCCGATTCTGCTCTGTCCGAGCGACAACGCGATCACGCCGCGGACTGATGCCGCCAACCTATCACCAATCCGCGTCGGCACCACCAACTATAAGGGAGTGAGCGGCGGCAACTGGGGCAACGGCGAAACCCGCTGGCGCTGGGGTTCGCCCAACGGCCCGTTCGGTTCACCGCTGGGCACCGCCAACCATTCCGGCATTCTCAACGGCAACGGCATCTTCTTCCGTGCGGACTATTTGCGCAAGCTCGCAATCAACCAAATCCGCGACGGCACTAGCAACACCTTCATGATCGGCGAAGTCATCCCGTCACTCGATATCCACACGTCCTGGCCGTACAGCAACAATGCCTGCGGCACGTGTGGCATCGGCCCCAATTCGAAGCGGGTCAACGGCACCGACTACGCCGCAAATGATTGGCCCAATGTCTATTCCTTCCGCAGCCGGCACAGCAACGGCCTGCAATTTGCGCTGGGGGACGGCTCTGTACGCTTCGTTAGCGAAACCATCCCGATCGCCCGCTACCGCGCCCTGTGCTCCGTCGGCGGCGGTGAAATCGCCTCTTCCGACAACTAGTGACAAGTCCCGACGCGCTCGCGAAGGCAGCCGGCCTTCGCGAGCGCGTCAAGCTTGGGGGTATCACTACTTCTCCCGAAACAGCAACTGCGAAAATAGATAAAGATCGTTGCGCCAAACCGCAAACGTGTGCGCACCGGGCTCGAGGTGCCAGATGTGGGCGAGCTTTTTGGCCTCGAGTGTTTCATGAAAAGACTTGTTCGCATTCAATAGAGTGTCGTCTTCTCCGCAGGAAACCCACAGTAAGCGGATTTTCTTGTTGGCGTCCTCCGGGTCGGCGACGAGATTGAACTTGCCGAATATCGCGGACGAGAAGCCGCCGATCCAGGCAAACTTATCCAGGTGCTTCAGTCCTATTCGCAAGGATTGCCCGCCGCCCATCGATAACCCCGCCAGCGCCCGGTGTTCGCGGTCCGCC
The DNA here is from genome assembly GCA_022616245.1 of Gemmataceae bacterium. Taxonomy (GTDB): domain Bacteria; phylum Planctomycetota; class Planctomycetia; order Gemmatales; family Gemmataceae; genus JAKEFD01. The sequence continues at coordinate 4,501 of JAKEFD010000031.1, read as the reverse complement.
TTGACGGGATAGCGTGCTTCGACGGTCGGAATCACGTCTTTCAAGAGTTCGTTTTCAAACCCGCTGGTGAAATCCTTGCCTTTGCCGGCCGCGGCGACGGCGCCGTTCGGCATCACGACGATCATGGGTACAAGCTTCTTGTCGGCGTGGAGATTATCAAGGATCACGTGGGCCGCCCCTTGCTTGGAAGTCCAGCTCGATTCGTTGCCGCCCTTGCCGTGAAGCAGATAGAAGACTGGATACTTGGAGTCCTTCGAGTATCCCGGCGGTGTGTAGACAACGAGCTTGCGCTTCTCGCCCACGGTTTTGGAGTCGTACTCCACGGTTTCGAGTTTGCCGTGCTCGATCTTCTTGCGCACGGCGTCGAAGCCCTTTGGCGCTTGAGAGATCTTGGCCGGTTCTTGGGCCCACGTCCAGGCCGACAGCGCCAGGACAATTCCGGCCACGGTTGCGCGACGAATGCAGGGAATCATTGCGACCTCGTGAGAGTTGGAGGGGTAGGAATGGAGGGATTAACCCCGCGCGTAAAGACATGTCTCGCACGACAAAAATCCCCGGTCGCGGAGCTGACATTCAAAGACGCCAAATGACCGGGGATTTTCAACCTATGCTAAGCGCGACGATAGGGGCGGCGCAGGAGGCCGATGATGAGGATAAGCACGGTCGCCCCGACGATAGACCACACGACTGGAAACGTCACTTCGCCGATCTGCAGGACAACCGGTTCGCTCAGGTTCATAGCGCGTGCGATGGTTACACCTAAGAGCGCGCCAATGAAGCCGACCACAATGGACGCGATCAAGCCTCCGACGGAATAGCCGCTGAGGGCTTGGCCGATCATGCCGACCAGTGCGGCGACGAACAACAAAAGCAGAATCTCTACGATGGTCATGGTTGAATTCTCCGTACGCGAGAGTTTGGCAACTTAAGGAAAAGGCGAACGGCCCTGGAGCATACGCACCAGAATGACCGCGAGGATCAATACCAGCAAAAGATGGATTAGGCCGCCGGCGACAGGAAAAACAAGCCAGCCAAGCAGCCAGACAATTAACAAAACAAGAATGATTGTTTCGAGACTGTAGCGGGGCATCGCCCTCTCCCTCTGAAAAAGAGAAGCCGCAAATCGTGATTGACGCACCTAATAGCAAACGTTGTGCCAACTTGAACGCCGAGCGACCGCGGCCGCGCGTGCGAACGGATACGCGGCAAAACGCGGCGACCGAGCGAGAATCCGCAGCATTTCAATGTGGTATGGGCACCGCTGTTCCCATTTACTGGCGGGCGCGTGCGCATGCACTATTGAGAAACAGGTTTTGACAAGGTATGATCGCTTCGGTTCCGTGCGGAGAAAACATGGACGAAAGCTTCAAGCCCCTCACCGATTTCTTGATCGAAACGGGCATCGAACGAGTGCCGCACACGGGCAAGACCTATCTTGCGCACCTCATTGGCGTCTACCGATTCATGGAACGCGCGGGCTGCACTTTGGAGCTTTGCCGGGCGGGCATGTTCCACTCCATCTACGGCACGGAGCAGTTTCAGGGCTTCAAGCTGCCGCTCGAAAGCCGGTCGGAACTGGCACAAAGGATCGGGGCGCGCGCCGAACGATTGGCATATCTCAATTGCGCCATGGATCGCGCCTCGCTCGATCGCGCTTTGGAGGACGACGGCGAAACCTATCGCATTCGCGACCGGTTGACGAATGAGGAAGTGACGCTCACGCGCGCCGACTTCGAAGACTTGTGCCGCGTTCATCTCTTCGATTGGCTCGAGCAGGCGCCGCGCTCGCGTCTGGGCTGGGATTACCGCCGCAGCGCCTATCGACGCATGGCGCAACGGCTGGGACCGGCGGCGGTAGCGGCGTATGAGCAGGTATTCGCACAAGAACCCAGCCGGTCTTGAAAAACCCTCGTTACAAGTAGATCTCCACTTTTTTTGCCGCTTGCCAGGCGAAAAACGCATATCCACTGTAGACGCCCATTCTACTTCTGGGCGTCGCCGCTACGGATTCCCCGGCACACGTGGAAGGAGATCAGTCGATGTCTCTCGTCCTCAATGCGTCGCGCGTGCATTTGCAGAACAAAGGGCTGACTCTGGCGTTGGAAATGCTTGCCGCTCGATTTGGCGTTTCGCTGCGCGTGCTTCGTACCATCGGCCAAGACGCTTTGGTCCTTCCGGCCGGGATGTCGGCGGACGCGTGGTTCGCGCGCGCTCGGATCGAGGCGGAATCGACAGGGTTCAAGGAAGGTTGGCCATGCGAATGGATCAGTCCCGAGGACGCCGGTTTTACGATAGTCATCCGCTTGACGATTCAAAATGATTTGGTGATCTCGTTCGTCCATCCGTCCGGGCAGCAACCCGAAGTCGGTCAACCCATCGCCGTCGTGCTTCGGGCAGGCGCGAACAACCAACAGTCCGGAAACATCGTTTTCCTCTCGCCCAGTGATTGTTGATCCTTGCCTGGAGCCGACGGCGTCACTCAACAGTTCTGATACTGCCAGTGCCGCGACTTGCCAGTGGCCATCCATTCCACGGCTTGTGCGAGCCGCCTGGCCCGCGTTTCTTCTTGCTTGGCTTCCGTCACCCACTCCACGTATTCGCGTTTGTGCGAAGGGCTGAATTTTTCGAACGTCGCCAGCGCCTTCTTGTTTTTCTTGAGTGCGGCCAGGAAGTAATCGGGCACTTCCAATGCCTTTTTCGGCCTTTTCCTTGACGCCGGCGCCTTGACGCCTTCTTCGTTGAGTTGGACCGCTTCCTTGATATAAGCGAGGAGTACTTTGTCGGCGGGTAGATCGGCCACGCTCGTTACCTTGTGGCCGGCCATCGACGTATCGCCCACTTTCTTGAATAGGCCTTCCGGATCGCTCAGGAGTGAACCTTTCCAGAAGCCGAAGCTGACGTGCTGTTTGAATGCCGCCATGCTGCCGAGGATGCCGCGATAGACAAAGTGGGGAAAACTCCACTTCATCTCTTCCTCCATATCTGGACAAGCTTTATGAAAGAGCGTGCGGATCTTTTGGAGAATCGGTTTGGCGAAATCCGCCGCCTTGGCGATGTAGGCGTCCACTTCGGGAGACTTTTTCATGAGAACCCTCGCTGCAGTTAGCCCAAGCCGACCGCTTGGCGGTCGGCTTGGAGAAACCAGTTGAGCAGATCAGGAGATTGTGCGCATGGCGAAAAAAGATTGCAACTTGCAAAATCAACAAGTGCTCTTCGCGCAGGCCGCGGTTTTGCTATACAGGGACCCTCCAAGGATTCCATTATGGTTGCATTGCCGCCCAGTTCGATCCCGCAGGCTCGAAGACTCGCCTGCGGGCGTGCAGCGATCCAGATGCTGGTCGCGCTCGGGCTGCTTGCGCCCATCGGCTGCCGCGTAATATCTGTGCCTTTTTGGCGGCTGGAAGAAACACCGTCCGATGCCTGTCCGGTCGAGCAGGTCCGCGACGTGAAGTATTGCGACGGCGCCCTGGCGGATGAGCGGCACACCTTGGACCTTTATCTGCCCAAGGGCAAAAAGGGATTTCCGGTTGTCGTCTTGGTTCACGGCGGCGCGTGGCTGGTCGGCGACAACCGCTGCTGCGGACTGTATACGAGCGTAGGCGAATTCCTGGCCGGCCAGGGCATCGCCGCCGTTTTGCCCAAGTACCGGCTGTCGCCGCGCGTCAGGCACCCAGAGCACGCGCGCGACGTGGCCCGCGCAGTGGCCTGGACCAAAAAGCATATCGCCGACTACGGCGGCCGGCCCGACCAGCTTTTCCTCGCGGGCCACTCCGCAGGCGGGCACCTCGTCGCCCTTGTCGCTGCGGATGAACGCTATCTCAATGCCGAAGGGCTTGGTACGGACGACCTGCGCGGCGTCGTCGCCATCAGCGGCGTGTATCGCATCCCGCCCGGCAAGATGGAAGTCACGCTCGGCGGCACCGACGCGTCCGCCTTTCACCTGGCGGCGGTCAGGACCATTCGCCGCGAGCCTCTGTTCCGCCGGCCCGATTGGTTGAATGGGCCCGGCATTCCGCTGCGCCTCAACATATTTGGACCGGCATTCGGCGATGATCCGGAAGTGCGCGAGCAGGCGTCGCCCATTACGCACGTGCGGGCAGGTATGCCGCCGATCCTGCTCGTTTCCGCGGAGAACGACTTGCCGACGTTGCCGGAAATGGCCAAGAATTTTCAAGAAGCGCTTGCGGAGAATGGCTGTGAAGTGAAGCTGCTGCGCGTGCAGAATCGCAGCCACAATTCCATCTTGTTCCGCGCAATTTCGATGAGCGATCCAGTGGGCCGGGCGGTGGTGGAGTTTGTGCGCAAGAATTGCGAACACTAAACGGTCTCTCAACTGTCGCAGCTTCCGGACAAACTCCCGTCGGTCTTGCGTGACAATGTGTTACATGTTGGGTGGCATGCAACGGCGTTAACGAACCGTTGTTGCAGTTTGTGTTAAACCTCTTCTGGGTTTGAGTTTTGGTTTATTTCGTGCCGCAGCTGTTTGGAGTCCAGCCGATGC
>JAKEFD010000275.1 GCA_022616245.1 Gemmataceae bacterium | reverse complement strand
TTGAAGCTGCAGCCGCACTTCCAGCCCGCTTGCCAGGAGCCAGTTTGCCAGGTCCAACGGCTGCACCAGGCCGAATGCGGGGCTAACCAGAATCTGAAATCGTTTGTCCAGACTGCGGGCGCGGATGATATCCACAGCCCAGTCGAAGTCGCGCTTGGAGGCGATGACGAACTTGATTTCGTCCGCCGGCTTGAGGTGATCCAGATTCTGCCAGAGATTGCTATCGCATTCACCGCTGTCGGGGCATTTCAGGTCCATGATGATATGGACGCGGCGGTCGACCGGGGCCACGGCGCGGCCGCCGCTCGTTTCCAGAAGCACGGTGTGACCCGCGTCCGCCAGGCGCGACAAGAGCGGCAAGACCTCTGCTTGCACCAAAGGCTCTCCGCCCGTTACTTCGACGACTTTTGTTTCGAAGCGGGCAACCTTCGCCAGCACGTCGTCCATCGTCCAAACGGAACCTTGGTTAAACGCGTGCGGTGTGTCGCACCAGACACAGCGTAAGTCGCAAACCGCGGTGCGCACAAAAACGCACGGCAACCCCGCAAACGCCGATTCCCCCTGCACGCTACGGTAGATTTCGTGCAAGAGCAGGGCGCCGGCGGGTTTTGCTTCCAGCGGCTTTATTCGTTGTTGAAGGACCGAAATCGGAGTCATGGATGGCGCACGAACTTTTCTTTCATTCTACTATCTCAGGCGGCTTGTTTGCGCACGACAACGGTCTGAAGCACCTGCAGCAATTTCCTGTAGTGATCCTCGAATGTCCAGCGTTCGGCGGCCTGCCGGGCAGCTTGGGACATTGCCTGACGCCGCCTTTTGTCCAACATTTGTTCCAGGCAACCGGCCAACTGCTCGTGATCATGCGGATCGGCAATGACCAAGCCTTCCTTGCCGTCGGTGAACAGCTCGCAAGCGCCGTTGTAGCGCGTCGTGATCACCGGCAGGCCGCATGCCAATGCTTCCAACACCACCAACGAGCACGGATCATAGAACGTCGGATGCACCAGGAAGTCGGCGGCGAAGTAAGCATTCCGCATCTGACCGCAATGGCCCGTGAAGTGGACGTGATTGTCGATGCCCAAGCGCCGGGCCAAACGCTGGTATTTGTGGAACTTTGGATTGCCGGCGACAACCAACCGCACAGAAGATGGATTTTGTCGAAACGCAAAAAGCGTAATAAGTCTCGCCAAGGCATGCAGCAATGGGTCCAGCCCTTTGAGACGATAATTCATCGCCGCGAGCAGGCCAACACACTCATCAGGCCTGATGCCCCACAGTTCGCGGAATTCGTGGCGGCGGCTCGGGCGGTCGCGTTCCGGAAAACGTCCCGGGTCAATGGCACTGTGCACAACGTGGAGGCGTTCCGGTCCGATGTTCCAGTATTGTCGGAAGTGATCGCGCACCATGCGGCTGTTGACGATTATGGCAGCGGGCGCGCCCGTTACATATTGCCGGCGCTCGATCGCGCGGAAAGACCAATGGGCAATGTCCAATGCCTTAGCCAGACGCGCGCAGCCGCGCGCGATTGGGCTGCGGAACTTGCGCAGATTGTGTTCGGCAGACGCCAGATGCAAACCGCCTTGCGGATAGAGCACATCGAGTCCGAAGGTTTTGTCAAAGCCGATGGACACGTCGTGACGCGCGCCGGCTAAGGCCTCACGGCAAAGACGCGAGAAGCGCCAGGGTTTCAGGAAGCGCGGGCCACGCACCGACGGCAGCTGGTGGAACTGCATTTGGGCCGGCAGCGCGCTTTCATCCCAGCGGCAGGCATACAGGTGCACTTCGTGACCGTCGGCAACCAGGCGGCGGGCGAGATCGCTGATGTACGTCTCACAACCGCCGCGCGCCGGCAATACGCTCTCGTAGCAAAAGGCGATGTTCATTTTCTCTTCTCATTGTGACGGCGATAGCGCTGCGCCTTGCCGCGCACGCACCATTCCAAAAACGGCGCATGCGTTTTCTTCCCCTCGGGGTGCAAGTAATAACGCCAAAAGCGCAGCCGGTCGCGAGCGCCGACGCCTTCGACAGCCGACGAAAAAAGAAGCTGTGCCAGGTCCTTAATGCGGCGATAGGGCGCGGTGAAAAAGTGCCGTCCCAGACGCTGCCAGTCGATCCAATGCACGCGGCCCTGCCAACGCGGCAAGGACCAGGTATCGGCGCGGGCAATGTAAAAATGGCACAGGTACAAGTCTTTGTGAAACTGCCGGCGGCCGTGCAGCGCGCGTGTCAGCCGGGCAATCTCCTTGACCAATCCGGACTTCCAGCGCGTGAACAGCGCCGCATCCAAGCGCTCTTTCGCTTGCGGGATGGCCAGATGCAAAGGCAGCATGCCGACGAGCTCCTCGACGATGAGGAAGCTCTGCAACCGGCCCCAGGGCCTAAGCCCCTCACCGGCGGCCACGACGCGCGGCACCGCGAACCCCTGTGCCGCCGCCCACTCCAAGCCGCGGCATTCGTGCAGCGCCGGCGACCAATCCCGCCAAGGCCAAAGCAGGGACAGCGCGCCGCGCCACCAGGGCAAGCGGTGGTGACGCTTCACGTATACCGAGAGGACGCGCCCGGATTTTTCCAGAGCCCACCGACCCGTCGAGCGGCCTTGCTTGACGTGAATGTCATCCGTCAACGGCGTGGTCATGATGTGTTCGGCCCAGCCGACGCCGGCATAGCCGGTCCAGTCCGAGCGTTCGCGCCAACGCCAACCGCCGCGCGTCAGGCGTTGCCACAACGAGCCCAGGCTGCTGTGATGACGCCAACCGGTCTGTGCCGGAAGTACAGATTGTTCAGTAAGATCGATCATACGGCCGCTCTAATTCTCCCCCTCGCTTGCGCGTCGGGCTAGTGTCCCTCGCTTGCGCGTCGGGCTAGTGTGCCGTTGACGATAGCCCGCTGCGAACGCGAGCAACTCCCATTTGTGGCAGATTCGATCGAAGCGCTGCCGCAGCAAAGCTAGATCGCGCGCGGCCAACTGCGGCCAGGGCGCTTTGTTTCGCCGCAAAGGGCTTAAACTGAGCAACGCCCAGTCGTCCGTATCGGCCGTTCGTGCCACGCATTCGTCCCAACTCGTGGCCGATGTATTTAAGCAGTAGCCGGCCTCATGCACGCTGCGCAGCAGCCGTCCCAAGCGGCAAAAATCCCGCAGTTTCCGCGAAGTTGAGCAGGAAAGGAGGTCAGCCAATGTCGAAATCACATCAGGCTTTTCAGAAAGCACGAACGAGAACTGTGCATGAACGTCGATCCGATGGCCGAATGCCAAGAGCCGCGGCGCTTGGACGCCCTGCCGCTCCAATCGAAATAGCATAATCGCTTGCTCCAATTCCGGCGGAGTTGGCTTCTTCCAAAAGGAACACAGCCACGGCCAGATGCCGCGCGTCAACCTGCGCGTGAGCTGTGCCACGCGCTTGCCCGGAAGCGGGAGCGCGCGGTTTTCGACCATAGGGGAATCCGGGCGTCGTAGATGCTCAGCCCCCAGTCGTTGAAAATCTTCGCGAAATGCCGCGGTGACGACCAACGCCTCGCCATCCAGCCAAACAAGATTCTGTTGACCGTCTGGAAGCGGCGGACGATGCATCTGGCGAAATCGATGCTGCTTCGAGAGCCGATGGCATTGTTCGAGAACTATTCGGAAGAACCGGACGCGTGACACATTGCCGAAGGGGCCAATCGGCCAATACGCATACAACAGTGCCGCGCGATCGTCTTGGTCAACAAGTTCAGCGGACAGACTGGCCAGCAGTGTAGCCAGGTCCAGAGCACGGTGCGTCAGGCGAACCCTTTTAAGTCGCTGCGCCCGCTGCCAATCGAGAAAACAAAAACGATGCTCGCCGTCTTCCTGACTCACCAGAACGTGCTTTGCGTACAAATCTCGATGGACAAAACCCGTGGCGTGGATGCGGGCAATTTCCCTGCCGAGGGGTTCAAGCACCGCCCGGCGTCCCTCTTGCAGATTCTGTAGAATCCTACGCAAGTCGACGCCGTTCGTCTCTTCGCGCAGCATCAGAAACGCGCGGCCATTGTTTTCGCCGTGGGCGCGCACGCGTGGGCAAAAGATCCCGGCCGCGGTCAACGCCTTCAGGGTTATTGCTTCGCGCGTGGACTTGGAAACCAAACCAAAGCCGTGCCAGGCGTTGGTCAACCGGTCGCGCAGCCGCACGCGGTGTTCCTTTTTCAGGATTGCGGTTTTGTACTCCGCCGGTTCGTTGCGAGCGCGAAACGCAAGCGGAAACTGTTGACCTAGTTCCAGACGGAGCACATGACGATCCGGGTGGCCGCTGAGAATCACGCCGTCCAGGCGCAAAAAGTCCTCCGCGTGCACCAACCCCAGGCCGCGCAACCAGTCTTGACATTCGGGTTGAACACAAGCAAACGCCATTACGATGCCTTTCGCTCCGGCACGGCACGGTCAAGCATCTGCTCTACCGCGACGAGGACTTCAACGGGGGTCAGCTCACGCATGCAGCGATGATCCAAGGGGCACACGCGTAACTGGCATGGGCCGCAGGGAACTTGCTTCTGCAAGTGCACGGCTTTTGGGTAGTGTGTCGCTGTCCAAGCGATATGGGTCGGACCAAACAGCGTCACGACTGGACGGTCAAAAGCGGCGGCGACATGGCGCGGCCCGCTGTCGGTGGTGACCAAGAGCGTCGAGCGCCGCAGCAGAGCTTTCGTCAGTCCCAGAGATAATGGCTTATCGGCAACCGTATGAACATTGCGCCGTGCGGCGAGTCGCGCTATTTGCCGGGCAATGTCGCGTTCTCCTGGGCCGCACAAGACGAGCACCTGGCAGCCGCGCCGATCGGTAAGTTCTTGAGCGAGTCGGGCAAAAGAATCCGCCGGCCAGCACTTTGCGGCCCCGAAAGCCGCCCCGGGGTTCAGAGCGATCACCCCAGCGGTCTCGGTGAATCGGCATTCTTCCCATATCCTGTCTGCGGCTTCTTCGTCCGGCGGTGTGGTAAACAACTCCATGCGGTAACCCGGCGGAGGACAGCCCGCGGCTTCGGCGAGCTTGTTGTAATCGTCGAGAATGGGCGTCGGACGCAAAGCGCCCCGTTCGTCGCGCAACGGCTCAAGCCGATCGGTAAGCAGCCAGCCGCGCAGATAACGCCGAAAACCGATGCGACGCTGGCATCCTGCTAATCGGGCGACGAGTGCGGATCGAAAGGAGTTGGGAAATAGGACAGCCAGATCGGCTCTCTCTTTGCGAAGCCGCCAGGCCACGGCCGGCCAGCACTGCGCCCACGGACCGCGTCGATCGAGAAAAACCATCTCGTCCAGCCACGGCGCCCCTTCGAATACGCCGGCAACATAGGGCTTGCAGATTCCACTGATATGCGCTTCGGGAAAGTGCGCGCGAACGGCACGGATTGCCGGCGTTGCCATGACGGCGTCGCCTATCCAGTTGGGTAGGAAGAGAACAATGTTCATGATCACGCCGCTGCGCGCATCTTTTCGATCAAGTGCGTGGTCGAATAGCCGTGAACCAAGGGAGCGAGGTGGACACGTCCGCCGTACGATTCGACTAAGTCCGCCCCGACCACTTGATCGTGACGATAGTCGGCGCCTTTGACCAAGACATCGGGTCGCAGAGCTTCGATCAGTCGGATGGGCGTTGCGTCGTCAAAAATGGTGATGTAGTCGACTGCCTGCAGGGCCGCGAGCACCGTGGCGCGGGCGGCGAGCGGCTGCACCGGACGGCTGTCCCCTTTCAAGGCGCGGACGCTGGCGTCGCTGTTGAGCGCAACCACCAATACGTCGGCCTGGGCGCGGGCTTCCTGCAGATACTGCACGTGGCCCGCGTGCAGAACGTCGAAACAGCCGTTGGTAAAGGCGACACGCTGTCCAAGGCGGCGGCGATAATCGGTTTCTTGAACGAGCATGTCGAGTGCGAGGACCTTGCTGGGGGCCGCGCCGCCGCTTTGCGGAATCCCCGTTTGCAAAAGATCGCGCAGGATTTCGTCGCGCGTGACGGTGGCCACGCCGATTTTCTCCACTTCCAGGCCGCCGGCGACGTTGGCGAGTGCGACGGCAGCCTCGTAGTCCGCGCCCGCGGCCAACGCCATGCCCAAGACGCTCATGACCATGTCGCCTGCACCCGTGATGTCGTAAACCTGGCGCGGCCGAGTCGGCAAATGCTTCAGCCGGCCGTCGCGCTGGCTCACATACATGCCGTCTTTGTCCAACGTGATAATCGCCGCGTCCAGATCAAGCTTCTCGCACAGATGGATCGCCGCTTTTTGGATTTCGTGCCAATCGTTCAGCACTCGTCCAGTGGCCAAACCGGCTTCGAGGCGATTGGGTGTGATGGCGGAGCAGCCGTGATATTTGCGATAGTCATGCCCGCGCAAGGGGTCGGCGATGACGCGAATACCGGCGCCGCGACAAGCGCTGATGAGCGGTGCGAGCAACTGGGATGTGCACACCCCTTTGTCGTAGTCGCTCACGAGCACGATGTCAGTTTTGCGCAATTGAGTTTTGAGCACCTGCCAAAGCTGCTCAGTTGCTTTTTCGCCGATTGCCCGGCGCTCTTCGTAGTCGACACGCAGCATCTGTTGCGGATGCCGCTGCTGGGCCCGGCCAATGTAGCGCTCCTTCACCGTGGTGGGCCGGGCCGCATCCGTAATGACGCCTTCGTGATCGATGCTGAGGTCATTCAAAAGATGCCGAATGCATTCTCCGTCCCGGTCGCCGCCCACGACGCCGGCGACCGCCACGCGCGCACCCAAGGCCCGCAACATCATGGCCACACTGCTGGCGCCGCCGAGCCGCTCTTCGCGCCGGTCCGCGCGCAGCAATATCACAGGTGCTTCCTGGCTGATCCGCTCCGCATCCCCCCAGACGTAGCGGTCCAGCATCACGTCGCCCACGACCAGCACGCGTGGCTGGCCCAGGTTTTGAACAAGTTCAATTAGGTCACAGGTCATGTTGATCGCCATAACCGGTTTAATTGACAACTCAGGTTGCAGTTGGCAAGAACGGCTCGTTCTTGCCACTTTTTATGCCCAGGTGGCAAGCACGGGAGTATTGTCATAAACTATTTATTCAAAACAGCTTGCAGATCGTGAACTCCCTCGTTCTTGCCAACTCGTGCATAGGCATACCCCCAAAGCTGTAAGCAGTTGCTAACTCAAAAACGAAGCACCATCTGCTCAGAAATGCGGCAGTTCCTACCTCCGTTTAGGCGGCTTTTGCCGGCTCTCCATTGGGCAAAGTCTGCATTCTGGATGCTTGGCAAACAACTGCGGCGTGCAACAGCGGCAACATGATCTCATGGTGGCCGATCAATTCAATTCCCTCGGCGGCGGGTCTTTCCACCACATTGACGCGCGAGCGATATTGGACCTGCTTATCCAGGTTGACGGTTACCAGACCATCAAGGCTGTGGCCGAAGTTGTGGGCCACGGACACTGCCTTGACAAAGACTTCGGGCATGATGACGGCGCTGCCGAGGTTCATCCAAACGCCGTGGTCCATGGCGGCGACGACGCTGCACAGACGGCGAAAATCGATGAGCGACGCTTCGCCCAAGGCCGCGCCGGATACGTGCGGGTGCATGTGGACGATGTCGGTGCCGAGTGCGACGTGCACCGTGCAAGGGATGCCGGCGCGATAAGCGGCCAGCACGAGGCTGGCGTCGGCGTGCGGGCAATCGAGGCCGTCGAGATGTTTGCCCAGCGCCCAGCCCAGGCCCAACTCGTTTTCCGAGCCCATGCGGGCGGCGACGGCGAAGGCGTCGGCTGTCTCGCGGGCCATGCCGAACTGGCCGTTGGGAAGCTGCAGCGATACGTTCTCGCTGGTCTTGCCGGCCACCGCAAGCTCGAAGTCATGGATTGCGGCCGAGCCGTTGAGGGCGACCGCTTTAAGCAGCCCTTTCTGAATCCAGTCAATGAGATAGGGAGCGCAGCCGGTCTTGATGACATGGCCGCCCAATCCGGCGGCGGCGATGCGGCCGTCACGCTGGGCGCGGCACAAGTGCTGAGCCACGCGCCGCACCTCGCATCCCGCCAGCTGTTTCGGCAGACTGTCCAGCCAGTCGGTGAGCGTGGCGTCCGCGCCTTGCGGTTTTCCCAAGTCGTCGTGAAAAACCTTGGATGGCCGCGACGTGAGATCGTAGGTCTTCAAGCCGCTCAGGTCATACGGCTTGGTTCCCTCGAATGCCGTATTGTGCGGCGGGTTGTAAACGGCGTGATCGGACGTGGTAGTCATCCGCCCCTCCTTGGTTGGATAACGTTGGACAGCATTTCGTGAAAAGCTTCCTCGCCCTCGTAAACCTGCAGTTCGATCTTCAGAGCCCATAACTCGCGTTCGCCCAGCCGTTCCAGGCGGATCTTGACGAGATCTTTTTGCGTTGCGGCTAATACGGCCTGCGTCGGCAAGGCTCGGGCCCAGCTACGTAAGCTTTCGATGTCCGCACGGGTGTATTCGTGATGGTCCGGAAACACGCGCCATTCTATGAGGCGGACGCCCACTTTCGTCAAAGTTTGCCGAAACGCTTCGGCGTTGCCGATGCCGCAAAAGCCCGCGACGGGAACTTGCGTGAACGCATCCAGGCGCCGCGATTGGCCCTGTGCGTTGATCCAGCCCGCCGGACGGTGCGTCGTGTTCGCGATCGGTTTGCCCGGCGCCATCCGTTCCACGCGTTGGCGAATCTGCTGCAGGACTTCCGGCTCAACCAAATCACAACGTGTCAGCAGCACCGCGCCGGCGCGTTTCAATCCACTGACTGGCTCACGCAGCAATCCGCGCGGGAAGAGCCGGCCGAAGCCCCACGGGTTCGAAGCGTCGATGAGGACGACGTCCAGGTCGCGCTCGAGCCGCCGATGCTGGAAGCCGTCGTCCAGCACCAGAATTTCGCTGTCAAGCTCTTCCACCGCCGTGCGGGCAAGTGCGGTGCGATCGGCGCCTTGCAAATGCGGCACGTCCGGCAGGTTTTCCTCCAGCACCAGCGCCTCGTCGTTCCGGCCCGCTCTAGCGCCATAGCCCCGGCTCAACACCGCAACGCGCTGGTCCCTGTCGCGGTACAATCGGGCGATGTATTCCACGCACGGGGTTTTGCCGGTGCCGCCCAGAGTCAGGTTGCCGACGCTGACGACCGGCACTGCCGCCCGGAATCTTTTTTTCCAGCCGCGGTCAAACAGCCAGTTGCGAAGCCGAGCGCCGCAGCCATACGGCACGCTGGCCAGCGACAAGCCGCAACGTTGCAGGGTGGGCCAAACTCCGCGGCGCCGTCCGCTGACCAAGGAAAGAAAATACTCTTCCAACCGCGCGCCTGTTTTCCGGGCATCGTGTTATAGTCCGTTTGGCGATTTGCTGTCAATCGCTATCTGCCGATGCTCGCTTGCGAAATGGAACGTTATGTCGTAACCTGAACTCGTCATGACCGCCTCAACATCCCACCATTGGAAGCATCTGGAACAGAAGCCGGGCTCGGCGTATCGTCAGCTATTCGTCAAGGGAACACGAATAATGGCGCGCGTGCTATATGGGCTCTTTGCCAACGAAGAGGAGCCGATGAGCCCTGCCGAAATCGCGGCGGAATACGGATTGCCCGTGGAGGCGGTACAAGAGGCAATTGCCTACTGCCGATCCAATCCCGCGGAGATCCGCGCCGATTGGGAAATGGAGGAGGCGAGCATCGAGGAAATGGTGAAGAGAAATCCCGGCTACTTGCATCCCTCAATGACTTGTCCGCCTTCCATAGGATAACGACATGAACCCGGAAGCACTTCGCAAGTTCATCGAGAAAAGACCGTTTGAGCCGTTTGAAGTTCAGCTTTCCAGCGGCCAGGTCTACCGCGTCACGCATCCCGACGCGGTCATGATTCTCAAGAACACCTTGGTGATCGGCGATCCGACGAATGACGCCGTCGTCTGGTGCGCAGTCATACATATTACGGCCATTCGGCGCGAGCATGGAACCGCGGCTTAGCTCTCGTCGTTATTGCCGTTCACGGGAATCGGTTTGCCGTCACGCAAGACGACATCTCTTCGCTGGTAGACGGCCTTGTCTCGAAGTTTCGCCGCTGGATTCTTCACGCCGAAGGTATGGGTTCTTCCTCCGCCTGCGGAACTCGCCGTGCTGCCTTCATACTTCCAGTCGTCTTTGTTCAAGAAGACTACGTCGACGCGCCAGACGATGATTGGTCTACCCGGCTCAAGGCTCTCGGTGGGATCGATCAGATATCGCCAAACGATGTACCAGCCCGGATGATCAAAATGCGACTGGAGTGCCCAGGGGCGTTTGCTGCCCTTGCTTTCCAATGAGTCGTTGGGGCTCAAAGGAGCGCGGGCGCCACGGCGATGCAAATCAGGAAAACGCTGTTGTGCGGTATGAGAGTGGCGATGTTTCTCATAGTTACTGACAGAATCCAGGGCCTTGGTCCCGAACATCCCCACTAAAGCGCTGAACACAGTGGCCTGCTCGAAGTAGAGTTCCACCAAGTCGGCCAATTCTCTTTCGATGAAATCGATAGCCCTACGGACGGCGGTGACTTCCAGGCCCGGTGGCAAGGCAACATCGGCATCAAAGTCGGCTCTTCTTGGCAAATGGCACGTGGCTATACTTCGAGTTGAGCCAGTAGAGGAATGGAGTTTTCCGCCATAGCAAAGTAGTCGGCGTCAGTCTCAATGCCGACGCTTCGCAAGCCGCAAGCATGGGCCGCGGCGATGGTCGAGCCAGAGCCCATGAAAGGATCGAGAATCACGCCGGCGCCGAGCGGCAATGCGGCCAGCACCAACTGACGGAGAAACGCTTGCGGCTTGAGCGACGGATGCGGCGCGATGGCCTTTTCCGCGCCGCGCGCTGGGGAAGCAAGAATGATGTCCTTGAACGGTTCGGCCTCCGAAATGCGCCGCAAGCCGCCGGTCTTCCAACGGCGTAAGTTGTCCTGCACGCGGCCTTGGCACGGTTTGCGGAACAAACCCCAAGGCTCCCAACACGAGCGCGGCATCACGGATATATGCGCAAATTCTGTCTCGGCGTTCTTGGGCCGGTCGCCGCCGCGCAACGTCTGCACGACACGAATGATTTCGCCGCGCTTTTCGAATCCCGCCTCGAGAAACGGGCCGTACACAGAATGCGAGACGAGCGGGTTCGTCGCGATGAAAACATGAGCCCCAGGAACCAGAACCGGAAGCAGCGCATGTGCGAATTCGCGGAAAAAACTTTGGAGGTTGCTCTTGTCGTCCTCCGTTAAGACCGTGAAGCGCGGCAGCGGTTTTCGACGACAACCATCGAAACTTGGAGGAATGCGCCACACGCCGCCTTTGCCTTTGCGAAGCTTCGTCAGCTCCTTTTTGGTGTATTCGACGAGTCCATACGGCGGGTCGGTGACAACGGCGTGAATGGAATTCGGCGTGGCGTTTCGAAGCCACTCGAATGCGTCCGCGTAATGGATTTCATATCCGCCCCACTCGGTAGCCGCGCGATAAAGCGGCGGCAGGCTTCCAATACCCGCTTTCCGGCGCGCCGACCGTGCTGTGGAAGGCATGCAAGATTTCCTTATCCAATTCAGTTTCATGGAATCTTAGCGAGCGCCCCTCGCGAATGGAAGCGATTTCTCTTTTTGCGAGCCTTCAACGCCGGTGCGCGTGCTAATCGATCTTCAAGTTGAGTTCCCGAAAGTCATGTGTCATCGCAGTCCAGACACGCTGTGCGATCCGATTTCGGAATGCAGTCGAGAACATTGCCGCGCCGGTCCAACTCGAAGTCGCAACAGCGGAGCAGCGCCGCCTTGAGCATCGCCCGGCCGCGCTGAATCCGGGACTTGGCGCCCGATAACGAGAGGCCCAATCGCTCCGCAACTTCTTGTTGGGTCAGACCGCCCAACTCCGCCAATTGCACGGCATCCGAGTAACTATCGGGCAATTGGCCAACCATCTTGGCAAGCCAGGTTGCGGTCCAGGGAATCCCGTTGCCGGTCCGATCCTCGACTGTTGCAATCTCGTACACAAGGGGGACGGATTTCGAGCTGCTGCGGTGATGATCGTAGATGACATGCCGAGCAATTTGATATACCCACGCCGCCAGACGATCGGCATCCTGGAGATTCGCGATATTGCGGTGAATGCGCACGAACGTCTCTTGGAGCAGATCGTCGGCGACGTGGTCGTCCGGGACCCTGCGGCGAATGAACCGCAAGAGGTCCGCACTCAATTGCGCCCAGACACTTTCGGTTGAGGGAGCTGACATGTATGCCCCTAGATGGATCGTCAGCTTAAGCAACTGCAGGTTGACGTGTCAACGGCCCGCTGCAAGGCTGCCTGTGCCTGCGCCATATCACCGCGCCGCACCGCGTCCACCATGGCCGGCAAGTCCGGACAACAGGAACTCTGGGGTGAAGGCACTCCTTCTCCCGCCGCACTGCTTTGTTGGCTCGAGCAACAGTGGGATGCGGCTGCTGGAACTTCGGATTCTTGACTCATGGCAATTCTCCTAAAGAAAAGTAGAGTGAACGCTTCTCACTTGATCAGACGGAAGCTGCGTAAAAAAGACGCAAGAAATGCGATGCCGTCGCTATTACAAGTCTCGGCCATTCGGCGCGAGAATGGAATTGCGGCTTAGAGGCGCGTCAGATTTTGATTCACCTGTAGCCGAATTCAGAGCCGCCCGTCTGGATTCGAAGCGCATTCGATGGCGCTATCCGCTTCCCTACGAGCGCCTTCTGAATTCGTTTTGACAGCCGTCGTTTTCTACGCCATCCACTATTCCCAAGCCGATTCCGCGCCTGCTCATAGAATTGCTGTGAAACTTCAGAGAAAAATTGGTTAAGAAATCTTCACATGCGCTTCAGCCTCATCCCCCGCGAAATGCGTTTTTTTGACCTCTTCGACGACGCGGCGGCCACCATCACGCGTGCCGCACAGAAGTTCCTCGACATGATCATGAACTTCGACAATCTCGCCTTGCGCGGCCACGACCTCAAACAGGAAGAAAACGCCTGCGATCTGATTGTCGAAAGGATCATCAAGGCGCTCGATCGCACGTTCATCACCCCGTTTGACCGCGAGGACATTCACACGCTGGCGTCTTCGCTCGACGACATTCTCGACAATATGGAGGAAACCTCGCACCGGTTCGAGGTTTTTCGCATCGACAAGCCGACGACGGCGGCCATCAAGCTCGCCGCCATCATCAAGGATTGTTGCCTTCACTTGGAGCAAGCGATTCGCTTGTTGCGCAACCTCAAGAAACCGGATGAGATTCAAGCGCGACTGCAGGAGATCACGCGCTTGGAAAACGAGGCCGATCA
>JAKEFD010000274.1 GCA_022616245.1 Gemmataceae bacterium | reverse complement strand
CTGGCCGCGCGGTACCCGCTCGTGGACGTTTGCAGTTGGATCGGCAACTCACCAAAGGTTGCGGCAGAGCACTACCTCAAACCGAGCGAAGCCACTTTCGAAAGCGCTGCCAAAAGCGCGTTCGTACCTAGTCGCAACGACCCGCCCAACCACGCATCGGCGGGTGTGGATGTTGCGGAACCCCGGAATTACTGGCGTTTGCGAACGCTTGCGATTCTACGCGAGAGGATCAAGCTACCCGGCCAGGATTCGAACCTGGACAAAGAGAACCAAAATCTCTTGTGCTACCGTTACACTACCGGGTATCGAGCCCTTGCTGGCGCGTCGGGCTGGTGTGGTCGATGGGACCCTGATTCAAATGCACCAAGAACGCAAGCTGCTCCAATTGCACCGCCAGGTCCACGGCGATGAGACTCGTGCCAGCCGGGAGCCGCAGCGCTGTCGGAGCGAAGTTTAGTATACCGCGGATGCCGGCGGCGACGAGGGCGTCGGCGACCGCCTGGGCGGCTTCGGCGGGGACGGCAACCACGCCCAGTTCCGCTCCCGTCTGCTTTACGATCTGGGGCATGCTCTCAAGCGCAAATATGTCGATGCCTTCCACCTGCTGCCCCACTTTTTCCGGGTCGACGTCGAAGAGCGCGACAAAGCGAAAGCCCTGTTTCTCGAAGCCGCGATAACGCAACAGGGCGCGGGACAGGTTGCCGACGCCGACGACAACGGCGGTCCAGTCGCGGTTAATGCCGAGCCGGCCGCGCAAAGCGTCGATCAATTCCTGTGTGGGGTAGCCGATGCCGGGTTGGCCAAGGTTACCCAGGTAAGCCAAATCCTTACGCACCTGGGCGTCGGTGATGCCGAGTGCCTCGCCGAGCATGCCGCTGGACACCGTGGGCACGCCTTCGCGCAGAAAGCGTTGCAGGCGGCGGAGATAGAGGCTGAAACGGCCGACGCTGGCCCGCGACAGGCGCGGCTCCAGCCCGTTGCCGGCGTGATTCTGCTCTTTGTCGGGCTTGCTCATTCTGCAGACCAGGTGATGCGCGGACCGTTCCGGCGGCCTCAAGGGAAGTTTAGGTTTTGCCCGAAACAGGGTCAAGGCGAGAGAAAGTAGAAGGCACACTCCGTGTGCCGTCTGTTTGAACGGCACACGGAGTGTGCCTTCTACTTTTTCTCTCGATGGAAACCCATGATCGAAAGCCCGTGCGGGTCGCCATGCGAGGTCAATTCGTCGAAGGCCGTATCAAAGTGGCGGGTTACCAGTTTGAGCCGTGCGTTATCGTAGTCCACGTCCGCCGCCGCGATCTGCACCGCCCGCTGCACGTACTCCTTCAAAAAGGCCTGACTGGTGCGCTCGGTCTGGCGGACGAGGTGGTCCAGATCGAGGCCGTTCTTCTCGTAGGGCGTGAGGTAGCGTTCGAGGTAAAGCTTGCGCAGGTCGGACGGCGGCAGGCCGAAGTACAGGCACTGGTTGACGCGGCCGGGCCGGTCCTTGATCGCTTGCTCGACGCGCTCGATGGCGTTGGTCGTCAAGATGAACAAGACTTCTTCGTCCTCCGTGAAGCCGTCGAGCTGGTCCATGAGTTCGCCGAGCACGGTGGCGTAAACGTTAATCTCGCGCTGGGTGAAGACGAGGTCGATGTCTTCGAGAATGACGAGCGCCGGGTGAAGCTGGCGGGCGAACTTGCCGATCTCGCTCAATTGCGTGACGGCCTGGCCCGACACCTGCATGGTCGTGATGTTGTTGAGCGTGGTCTGCACGTAGCGGCAAGTGTGCGTCTTGCCGGTGGCG
Organism: Gemmataceae bacterium; assembly: GCA_022616245.1. Classification (GTDB taxonomy): domain Bacteria; phylum Planctomycetota; class Planctomycetia; order Gemmatales; family Gemmataceae; genus JAKEFD01. The sequence continues at coordinate 19,853 of JAKEFD010000274.1, read as the reverse complement.
GGCGGGCCGTACAAAAGCAGCGTTCGTTTCTTGGGCAAGCCGAGCTCTTGCAGTCGCTGGCGATGCGTGAAATAGTCGAACAGCGTCCGCCGCAGGATGGCGTGGATGCGCTCGTCGAGCACGATCTCTTTCTCCGTGACGCGCGGCCGCTGCTTGAACTTCACCGCCAAATCGCCGGGCTGTGCGGGGTAGCCGTAATCCGCCATGGGCGTGGTGTTGGGCCGGATTTCGAGGAACTTGCCGCGATAGATCGAATGCTCGGCCGCCAGCCGGTTAAGCCGCTCCATGACGCTGGCGGCTTGCTCCGCATCCGCCGCCGCCACTTCCATGAGATCGCCGTATTGCCGCTGGCAGAGGCGAACGATCAGGCGCGCGGTTTCTTGGCCGCCGTGAACAAACACAACAAGACAGAAGATCTCGTTCGGGAAGAAGTCGAAGGTCTCATAGCCAATGCACAGTCGTCGGCGCTCGGGCTTCTTGGCGTTGTGGTAGACACCGGGAGTGATGAGCGTGCCCAAGGGTTGCTGCATGGGAAAGTGGGCCTCGATCCACTCGTGGTCCGTTTGGCTTTCGGCAAAAACCTTGAGGGCGCGATAGAAATCGACAAAGCGAAAACGCGGATGCAATTCATCGAAGACCTTGAAGGCGCGCGGCGAACCGAGGAATGCGCGCAGCCGTGCCACCGTGCTAAACGGAATGAGCAGTTGATACGCGAGGATGCCGGCCGCGAGTATGGTCGCGATGAAAAGTCCCAAGGACGGCCCCAACACGGGCCAGGCGATGCCCAAGAGGACGCAGAAAATAAGCGTGCCGACGAGAAACAATTGCCGGGCTGGGGACCAGGGCCGCATGCACTTATTATTGCACGGCGACCGCTGCGTGTCTTGCCAAGGCGGCAAGCCCGGACCATTGCGAGCAGATTCATGACAGACACGCGCGACCTTTCCGTTGCCGTAACTTGTTTCAGGGCAAGGAAGTTGTGGGATTGGTCGCGCGACACACCTACACCCCCCCCTCTCTGTTAGGAATCGTCAATCGGTTTCGATGCCCGGATCGACAAAGTCACGCACATACCCGTGTGCGCCACTGCGTCCGTGAGTGCCACTTCAATCGACCAAGTTGGCGTCCACGGAGGCCGGTCCTAACTCATGGTTTGCCAGTCACTTGCAATGTGCAAATCCTCGTCGTCGCCAGTTGGCACACACAGGGGTACTGGCAACGTTGCCACTTTTTGGCAACCATGAATCGCCAAGATGGCCAACTTTTGGCAACGTTGCCAACGCCCTTGCGCTGCCTCCCTGGCAATCCTCCCCTCGCCCCCTGGGGAAAGAGGGACTGCCGGAACCCACTTTTTCTAGCTTCGCGTCAGACGTGGCTGACCACACTCTGCCCGTCCCTCACGATCGGAAACTAAACAAGAATTGTCTGGCTTCTTGACAAGAGCATGCGCTCCTGCTGAGATTGAAACCATGATTTGATTTGACGCGTGCTACACCGCGCGTCGAGTGCGCTTGAATCGAGCTACGGCTCTCCACCAACTCATGAACGCCCAAATCCGCGTGCACGACCTCGACCTGTTCGCACTCGACGAAGCCGCGCAGGCGGCGGGAGCCGCGTGATGCCGCCAAACGAACCGTGCCCGCATTGTGGTCAACTCATTCTAGACTGGCACAACGAGCGAAGTTCAACAGGCCGATCAACAGGTAACCAAACCATGATCCTGACGCGCGAAGAGATTTCCTTCCTCGACGTGTATTGCCACGAGGGCGCCGAACCTCCATTCGGGGGCCCGGCCACGGACGTGATGACACGTATCGGGATCCACGACGGAGACACGCTCAACCTTCAATGGGCCTACTTGCGCGACAAGCCGCCAACGGGCCCGACCATCGGAAACGCCAGCCAGGTGGCCCCGCCGCTTCCCTGGGCCGACCGTGAGGCCGTCCTTCGCCGCGACGCGGAAATCCGGGCGATTCGCGAGGAAACGCAACCCACCCGCGCTCGACACGGGCCAGTTCGCCCGGACAAGGGAGTCGCATAATTCGCAATCGCGCATGCCCACCCCCCCGAATCGTAATCCAGTTTCGAGGCCCGCAGCGAAAAAAATCACGCACATACCCCCCGTGTGCGCCACTGCCTCCATGAATGCAACTTCAATCGACAAGCTGGCGTCCACGGAGGCCGGTCCTAACTCATGGTTTGCCAGTCACTTGCAATGTGCAAATCCTCGTCGACGCCAGTCGGCACACACAGGCGTTCTGGCAACGTTGCCACTTTTTGGCAACCATGAATCGCCATGATGGCCAACATTTGGCAATGTTGCCAAGGCCTTGAGTTGCCACCTCGGCAATCTTCCCTCGGGGAGTAAAAAAGGTGTCAGGATTCGGGTGCTGATTCCTGTTCATCACGAACAATTTTCGGCTTGGTGGGAAACCTCATTTGCTCCTGCGTCGAACCAGACGCATATCTCCGCGTGACATTTTGCGCAAGGCTGTGCCTAGCCTTTAGGCACACCCACACCCGCCCACGCGGAGATCCCGCCATGTCCATTTCCGAATCGGCCATCGAAAACACCGCTCAAAAAGCTCCGACGACCGCGCTTGAAGAAGTCCCGTGCGACGGATTGGCAATCGGTCCTGCGCCGCCGACTTCAACGCGCCGCAATTTGCTGGAAATCATAACCGATCCGCAAAGCATCCAGTATCTCTTGGCCGCGGGCGGACTGCTATTTGTCGTGGGCATCGTCATCTGGCTCACGAGTCTGGGAGTGTTTGAGAATCCGGTCACGGTCGCGGCGGCCATGGGCTTGGGCAATGGCCTGTTGCTGGCCGGCGGCTGGGCGGTGATCCAGTTCACGCGCTATCAAACGGCGGGACGGGCTCTGACGTTGCTTGCGTGTCTTTTGATGCCGCTGCACCTTTGGTTCTATCACGCCAATGACCTCATCACCTTGCAGGGACCGCTCTGGGCGGCAGCGTTAGTGGTGTGCCTTCTCTATGCCGCCTCCGCCGTCATGCTGCGCGACGCCATGTTCGCCTATGTATTCTGTGGCGGCGTCGCCCTCACCGGCCTCTTGTTTCTGGGTGATTTCGACAAGCTCCACGAAATCCTCTCTCCCGCCACGCTTTTGGTCGTGCTCGGCCTGGCCGCTTTGCACGCCGAGCGCGTGTTTCCTGAAGGCCAGGGTCCATTTACGCGCAACGAGTTTGGCCGGGCGTTCTTCTTTTCCGCGCAAGGTTTGCTCGCCGCCGGCTTGGGTTTGCTCTTGGGCGGCCAAGTCCTGGGTTGGCTGCAAGTTCCCTTTGAGTTCGGCCCGCCCGCGGTGGTCGAGCACCAGTATTTACCTTGGACCATTCTTGTGACCGTGGCCGGAACCTACGCGTATCTCTACTCCGACCTGGTCGTGCGCCGGCACGGCATTTACGTCCATGCCGCCGCGCTCACGCTCTTGTGGGCGCAATTACAATGGCTGGTCTTGCTCGACGTTTCCGATTTCGTGCCAGCCGTGTTGATCGCGTTTTCCATCACCGCATTGGTCGCCAATGTGTTCTTTGCGCAATGGGGCGAAACGCACGGACACGTGCGTTCGCTGCCGTTCCTGGCATTTGCACTGAACGCGCTGCCGGTGGTGTTTGGCGCGCTGCTACATAGCCGCGCCACCGACGCCGTCCTTGGTGAAATCTGGCCGCACGCGCTCAGCTGGGCGCAGATCGGCGCGATGGCTGTGGCAGCGCTGTGTTGCCGCGCGGGAGCGTTTCTGGTTCGGCAAACGCATCCCCTTCTATCCACGTGCTACTTCTTGGCGACCGCCGCCGCCACGCTGGTTGCCGCCGCCGGCTTGGGCTGGCAACTCGGTTGCCGGACTTGGGACACGCAATTGCCGTGGTTGATGCTGATTCCCCTCGCGTACCTTGTGGCGGCGCGTCTCTACGCCGGCCGCAGCCCCGCCAAGCCACTCGCGCTCGCGGCACACTCAGCCGCCGCCTTCGAACTGCTCTTGTCCACGGCCGCGGCGTTCCCGATTGTCGAAGAGCGCTTGCAGCCTCTGAGCGGCGTCACCGCCAACTTGCATCTCGTGGCCGTCTGCCTGGAAGCCGCGTTGTTCTACGCCCTGGGCGCCCGCTTTCGCAAAACGCGTTGGGCGGTGTTCGCCGCCGCAGCCATGGTGTGCGCGGCCATGACACAGAGCCTGCTGTTTCAGCAAGCGCCGCAAGGGCATTGGCCTGTTGCTTTCGCGGGAGTGGGCATCGTGTTGTTAATGGTCAGTCGAATTGCGTCGCGGGCGAGCGCGGACGCGGACTTGATGACCGGCGCCGCGGCGCAGTCCGCCAATCTGATCTTGTCCCTGGCATTTGTGGCGGGCGCGTTCATCGGCCTTTCGCGCGCGGTCTTAACCGATCAACAGCTCGGCCTCTTGGGCGGCGACTGGCGAAGCGCGCTCGGCGATCTGGCTGTCGTGCAAACCGCCCTGGTCGCGCTGGCCCTTTTGGCGATTTGGCTCGTGCGGCACGCCGGGTGGCGTCGCTGGTATGCCTTGCTCGCTTTGGCCAACGGCGCCTTGCTGATGCTCGCGCTGCACCGGCTGAGTTTGCTGTCGCCATGGCAAAAACTGGAGTTGTTTGCCGTCGCTGCCGGCGCCGTCCTTTTGTGCATTGGTCACGCCGGCTGGTATCGCGAGCAACAAGACGATCAGCGCAACGACCTCGTAAGTCATTCCTTGCTCTTTGGCAGCCTGCTGGCCGTCGTCCCGCTCGTTGTCGCCGTGGTGTATCACCGATTCGGCGAAACGATATCGCGGCTGGACGAATTCGGCCTGGTGTTCGTCAGTGTTCTGTTATTGGGCAGCGGCCTGGTTTGCCGGCTCAGGGCCACCACGTTGGTGGGAGGCGCGGCACTGGCCGCGTACTTGGTATTGATCCTCGCCTATATGCAGCGCTTGGTGCACGAACAAGTCATCGTCGGCATCTACCTGACCGCCGCCGGCGGCCTGCTATTCGGGACCGGCCTGGCGCTCAGCCTGTACCGCGATCGCATCCTGCAGTTGCCCGGCAAGATCAAGCGCGGCGAAGGCATCTTCAAGGTTTTGAATTGGAGATAAAAGCGGCAAGAAAAAAGGTGTCAGGACCCTTTTTTCAAAAGTCGCAGTCCATGTTGGTCGAGCGGAATCGGATTCTGGTACGGGTAGGACACCCTTTCTTCACAGAAATCCGAGTTCCTTACCTACGGTACGGTAGGTGGTTCCAGAGATGAATCCGATGGTCCGATTCCGTTGTCTTGATGTTTTGCTCGTCGACTCAGTTTTCGCTCCGCCCGAATCTCTTTTCCATCTTTGAAGTGAATGATTTCGCTCAATCTTCCATCTTCGAAATAGAAGTGCCACAGTCCATCCTGTCGACCGTTCACGAATTGACCTTCCGAAGCAACTTTGCCATCGGACCAATAATCCACGAATGGTCCGTGAACCACGCCATTGCGATACGAGATTTTGAGAAGCAAGGTTCCATCCTCACGCAGCGCATAATACTCTCCCTCTGGAATCCACCCACCTTTACTCTGCGACGGAAAGTGAGTGTAGATGTTGCCACGGCCGTCATGAACGTCAGTAACGTCAATGATTCTTTGATCACTCATCGTTCGTATTTGGCTGGCCACGCTGACGGCGGAGCGCTGCCGCCCGGCCACGTAAAGGGCGATGCAAGAAAAACGGGTCCTGACACCTTTTTACCGCAACTGTTCCAAAATGCTCGGGTCCTGAATCTCCTCGTCCCGCGCTAAGAGCAGAATCTTCGACAGTATCTCCGCCGTCTTGGGGTCATCGTCCGCGAAGGGGAGGAACAGCCGGCCCCGGTGCTGGGCGTGGACGGGGATGATGAACAGCGCGCCGCCGGGGAGCCGGTGAACGCCGCCCGAGCCCAGGTGAACCGAATATTGGCTGAGCTTGCCGTCGATGAGCACATGCTGCTGCTTCTGGCGCACATTCTTGAGCTTCAGGAGTTCGCACAATTCGCGGAGGAGGTTGCCGCGCATCTCGACGGTCGAGGCGCTGGCTTCGGGATCGACGCCGCCGCGATGGGCGACGCTCACGACCAGGTCCATGTCGCGCATGACTTCGCTGAACAGGCGCGGCGGCACGTCGGTCAGCTTGAGCGGCTTGTGGTCCTTGACACGGGCAAAGCCGACGGCTTCCAGCGTCCAGCCTTCGACCTCGGCGGCGGTGGCGGCGGTGTACTGGAAGCCGACCCAGGCGTTGATGCCCACGTCGTGGAAGGTCTTGCGGATGCCTTCGTACTCGCTCACGCCCCAGCCACGGCCGGCCCAGAGCGCGGTCGCCTGGCGCGGCTGCACTTGCTGGCCGGCGTAACGGCGCGACAGGTTGCCCTCCTTCTTTTCCGCCGCCGTCACGACGTAAAGCTCGCGAAAAACCTGCTTGAAGGGCTGCACGACTTCGCGCCGGAAGCAATCGTGCTGCCACTTATCCCACTTGCCGGAGTCGAGAAGGTCGTGCGGATGGGCCAGGCGCAGGCTTTCGTTTTTCTTGACCGGCTCGAGCTTGCCGGCATGATCGCGCAGGGCCTGGCCTTTCTTTTCCGGGTAGCCCAAGATGCCTTCGCCGGCGATCACGAGGCGGCCCAGCATCGGCGCCAACAGCGGATGGTGCATGAGCTGGCCCAGTTCCGCGCCTGTGACGGCGTCGCCCCGGCACATCATGTCCTCCAGCGTGCGGCGAATGCGCGACCGGGAGCGGGTCAGCTCCTTCTTGCGCTCGGCCAATTCGGCGATCTTCTTGTCCTTGCGCTGGGCCGGCGGGATAGCCTTCATCGACTTGCCCTTATTCAAAACGCTCCACTGCACTTGCCCTTCGCCGTCGACAGCCAGGTTCACTTCCACCGCGCCGGCGCGAGCGCTCACGCCTTTCACCAGGTCGGCGCAGGCGGCGGCTTCCATCGACCACTGGAACCGGACCGGATCGGCATAGCCGGCGGTGCGCGCGAGATTGGCCAGGCCGACCTCGGCGGCGCGGACGGCGCCCTCGCGCGACATGGCGCTCAGGCCGCGGGCGTAGCGATGATAGTCTTGCAGCACCTTGTAGCGCTCGGCGACATCCTGGTCGCGGGCCGCGCCGCTCGCTAAAGGCAACAGCCCGAGGGCACGTACCGTTTCCTTGAGGTGCTTTTTCTTGATGTCCGCGATGAGCGTGTTGCGCTTGGCTTTGCCCAGGAGCACGGAGGCGAGGAACTGGGCGCGGCGGTAGCCGCCGGCCATCGACGCGAACTTGGCGGCCTCGTCAAGGGTGGGCCAGCGCTTGGGGCCGACTGCATTGTGGGCGCGGTGGAACCAGGCGACGTCGACGGCCCCTTCCTGCAATTCCCTGGTGGTCAGCGCTGTCCGTTCGTCCAATAGCGCTCTCCAGGCTTTGTCGAACGGCTGCCCGGAATCGCGCGTGTGCGCCAGGAACCACCAGACGCCTTCGGAGAATCCTTCCCAGCCGAGGGTGTGCTCGACGAACTTGACCCACTGCGGCGCCTTGAAGGCCAGCTCAACGAGCCGGTCCTCGGATACTTCGGCGGCGCGCATTTTCTTGGCGAACTCGTCGTACGTCTCGCCCTCGTTGGGATAGCAGACTGCTGCAAGATGGGTGAAGACGCAGGCCTTGCCCAGGTTTTCGCGGTAGGAGTAGCCGCGGTGGAACTTCTCCTTGCCGAGCGCTTGCAGGATGCGGATGAGCGTGTCGATGCCCCACACGGACTGAAGCGACAAGGCAGGGGAAGAGGCCGCGGTGGGTGTGTCGCCGCGCTGCAGCTCGATTTCGAGGATGCGTTTGCGGCTAGCGTCGGCCAGCTCGCGCAGCTCCGGCAGCTCGCGCAGCTCCTTCGACCAACCGAGTGGCCGGCGTGCAGTGAGATCCGCCAGAAGCGGGAAGCTGCCCTGGTAGGAGGAGCCTTCGCCATTGGGCGGCCCCAGGATCAGGTCGACGAGATCGGCGCGCGTGGCGCCGCCCGCCTTGTACGCATCAAGCACTTCCTCAAAACTGGGCCGGGACCGGCCGACGCCCGGCACGGAATGGTCCTTCCAGTTTTGCAATTGATAGAGGCGAATGTGATGTTTGCCCGTCCAATCTTGCGGGCACATCTGGAAATGGTCGCGCGCGATGGCGTGCCAGAGAGTGAAAGCGGCCCGATAGCTGTCGCGCCAGTCGGTGACATAGGTTTCGACCCAGCGACTCACTTTCCTGGGCTCGCGCGTCGCGCGCAGCGATTCCTGGGGAACCGCGGCGTAGCTGGTTTCCAGCGCGTCCAAGAGAAAATCGGCGGCGCCGTGGGGTGGGTGCAAGCGCAACAGCCATTGCAAGATGTTACCCACCAGCTCCTGATAATTGAGCTTCTTGAGCTTCGTGTCGCCGTAAAGAGCCTTCACCGCCTTTTTCTCGGCGGCGGTCAGCTCATCCCACCATTCCTCGTCGTCGATTTTCTTCAGCAAACCGTGGGCACGCAAGATCTCGAGGCCGTCCTTGTCGCGAGTCGCTTGGGGCCGTTCCGTGTACCAGCGTTGCCAAACGTCCGCCAACGGCAGATAGGCGAGGTCCTCTTCGACCGGCAGCTTGGGTTCGGGGTTCGGGAAGCCGTGGAATTCGCCGAGCGGCCCTGGCTTACTTTCGGTCTCGGCCGGGTCATGTAATTCGACCTCAATCGGATAATCTAAAACGGGTTCGTCGTAACCGTAATCATAATCCTCTTCGTCTTCGTCACGCACAACTGGCCGGTAGCGGATGACGACTTGTTCTTCGCGGTGCTGGTGAACCAGCTCATCCAAGCTCTGGATGAGAGCGACAGCCGCCGGCGAGAACACGCTGTCGAGCCGCTTCTTCGGTGGGATCGTTTTGGTGCGCTCGGCGGGGTCGAGCAGGCCGAGCGCATTGTCGAGAGTCGGCTTGTCCTGGCCGGCGTCAGCGAGGGTTTCGAGGAAACGATCCTCCTCCTTGGTGAGGCGCGGCCGATCGCTGCGAAACTTTTCGACGCGGGCCCGGCACTTCTCGACCTGGCGTTTGGCGACGGCCATTTCGCGAAGGATTTCCAGGCCCGCCAGGCGATGCAGGGTGTCGTTCGAGGCGAGCAGGCGCTCGGCGCTGGCCAACGCCGCCTCGTCCTTCTGCTTGATCAATAGCGACAAGACGCCGCGGCGCAGGTCATTCGCTTTGCGCGTGAGCAATCCTTCGAGTTGCTCCGCTTCGTCGTCGTTGACCTTGCAGTTTTCCAGCGCCTGCACCGCGCGCTCGCGCACGCCGGCGTTACTGTCGCCGACGAAAGCAAACAGCGTTTCGCGCGTGACGGCGTCCCATTTCTTTTGCTTGGCGAGCTGGTCGACAACGCCTTGCTTGGTCCAGCCGTCCATGCGTGAAAGGTAGGGCAACAAGCGCGTCGGCGGTCGCTCACCCAGGCTTGTGGTGAGCGAACTGAGCACTTCGCGCGGCTGGGCCTTTTCCGCCATCCAGGGCCAAACAAGCGCCTTGAGGGCGACGCCCTTGCCCGGAATCCGCTCCAGGAGCTTTTCGAGCCGTTCGAAAAGATCTTTGGGCGACGTTTGTTCTTCGTCGCCTTCGTCATAGTACCCGCCGTAGAAACCACGAAAGGCATGCCAGGCAATGCGCAAATCGTCGTCCGCCAAGACCGGCACGAGCTTTTCCTTGGCCGGCGGCAGGCTTAGCTGTGCCAAAAGATGCGCGGCGATGAACTTGCGCCTTTGGTTCTTGTCGGCCAGGAGCGGCGCAGCCACGTCGACCGCGGCGACAGCGTCGTCAAACGCCGTCGCCCACAGGGCCAAGTACAAATCGTCGCCGTCGCCTTTCTTTATGGCTTTTTGACGGGCATCGTCATCTTCGAGATACTTGAGCGCGTACTCGATGGCCTCGTTCACCACGCGCGTGCTGGCGGAATCCCATTGGAAGCCGAACCACACGTCCACGGCCCGGACCACGGAGCTGAAGCGGGCCAGGTCGTGCTCGAGAATGAGGCGCAGCATGCGGCGAAAAGCGTCGGGGTGGGCCTCGTCGATGCTTTCCAGAATGGTCTGACGCAATCCCTCCTGACGTTGGCCGGCGAGCAGCATTTTTTCCATCAATTCCCAGCCGTCGGCCCGGCTCGACGCCAAGAGGCCGCGCGACACGTGCCGGCCCATCCCGCCAATTTCGTGCTCGTTTTTGGCGGAAGCGCACAGGATGTCGAAGACCTCGTCGCCGGTCTTGCCGCCCGCGTCGATGGCGGCGGCAAACAGGATGCCTAGCGTGTCAGTTGGGAGCCGATAAGTCGCCCAGGCCGCCCACCAGACAACGTCCTGTTCATAGCCGCTGACGCCATCGGTGAGCGTAAGAGCTTCCAGCCATTGCCCGATGCGGGAATAAGCATAGCGCCGATGGCGCGGCGCGCGAAACGCCTTCCGCGCATAACCGTACTGATACGGCAAGCGCGTGCATAGTTGCCAGGCTGCCTCCACTTCTTTTTCCAATTTGGGAAAGAGCACCGCGAAGAGCTTGCGCCGCTGCGCTGCATCCTTGTCGAGCTCGGCCATGGCCTGTTGCCGGTCGCGCAAGCGCTTGTCCCAGTCGCGAATCTGTTTGCCGTCTTCCTCTTTGCCCAAGAGCGAGCGGCCGAGCGTGCGCGCCGTGGGCGGCAGCCGGCCGAGGTCGCGCAGATTCACTTCTACCCAGTCTTCTTTGCGCAGCTTTTCCAGTTCCTTTTGCGCTTGCTCGGGTTTCAGCATGATCAACCTCCCGACAACATGGCCAGACGCACAAACGTGATCCGGCTGTCTTCGTGCAGATGTATTTCCTTGTCCAGGTCGCGCTCTTCTTCGCCGTCGAGGACGACCAGATAGATGCCGTCCTCAAAAGCCTGCAGCGCGGCGCTGACCGCTTGATCTTCATCGACTTCCTGTTTGAGGTCGCGGCCGCCCATATCGACTTTGCCCTTGGCGAGACCTGCGTCGATCTGGGCCGCTGTCAAAGCCTTCAGCACTTTGCGTTCTTCCTGCCGCTCGCGAAAGGCTTTCACTTCCTCCAGGACGATGCGCGTGATCAGGACGCGCAGGGTCAACGGTTCGCCGTCGCCGCCCAGGTCGGGAGGCAGCGGGATGGACCAGTCGTTAAAGAGCGGTTTTTTTCGGCCCAGAACTTTGGCGTCGATGGTGAGCACGCGCGCCTCCTCAAACGGATAGCGGGTGCAATCGTAAAGCACGGTTGGATGTCGTGCAAGAAAAAGCAAGAGGCGTGCATCTAGACAAGAGGAACACGTCGTTGCTCTTCCATCTTCGTGCGAAGATGTGCGAAGTATGGGCGCAGATCGACGTTGCCCGAACCGCAAGAGGAGCAGCCGCCGCCGCTTGAGCAGGTGGAACAGCCGCCGCCGCCTTCGGTTCGGCCGCAATCGGGCTTGCCGCAGCCGCCGTGTTCTTCGTGATGTGCGGGCAGGGCGAGGTTTTCCAACTTGATTGGCAGCGCGAAGGATTGCTCAAGGTCGGCGGCGAAGTCGCTTAGGGCGTCCGATTCGCTGCCGACGAATTGCAAAAGAGCCTGGCCGTCGAGCAGCATGTCGACGTCGAGGATTTCCATGGGTAGCGCGCGCTCCCGCGCCAGACCTTGGGCGGAGTCGAAGATGATTCGGCCGAGCGCTTGCAGCCGCGCGAGCTCGATTTCATCTTCCGGCGCGATGAGCCGCACAATGGTCCCGGAGGATTGGGCGCCCAGTAATCGTGACTGCCGCACGCCGGCAGGACAGAGGACTGCGCCTGTTTCCAGACCGCGTTTGGATTGGATGACGACGCGCTGGCCGCGCGCCAGGACCAGGTCCTGGGCGACGGCGAAGTTGCCCAAGGCGCCGCTCTTGCCGTGGCTCACGACATAGAACTCGGGAGTCCCCTCACCCCCAGCCCCTCTCCCAATGGGCGAGGGGAGTCCGCACCCGTCACCCCGACCCCCTCTCCTCGAGGGCGAGGCGGGATGATCGCCGTGCAACAGTCTTTCGGGAATGGCGCTCATGTGATGCCGAGGCTTTCGCGCATGACTTGATCGTACATGTCCGCGCCTTGTTCGGTGCTGAGATCCAGGCGCATTTCGTTGATGACTTTGATGCTGAGGTCGCGCAGCCAGTATTGCCAGCAGTCGGCGCACACCTGCTCGTAGATTTTCTTGCCGACTTCATCGCTCATGGGGGGCTTGGGCAGTTGCCTGGCCCGCGCGCCGGCAAAGCAACCGGGCCTTTGGCAGCGGAAGCCGCCTTCGCTCGCGCCGCCTCCGGGCAGCTTATCGCGCTTGGACTCCGGCGCCGGCTCGCCCAGTTGCACGAGCAGCTTGACCATCTCGTCGCGCGGAATGTTGTCGCCGCGCTCGTCGGCGATCGCAAAGCCTTCGCGCAGCACGCGCAGCGCGTCGTCGCGCTTGCCGAGCTTGATGAGGCTCGCGCCCAAGAGCTGAAACACCTTGGAAAACTGCGGGCTGAGCTCCAGGGTGCGGCGAAAGGACGCGACGGCGTCCGCGTGCTGGCCGGCTTCCACCAGGAGCTGGCCCAGGCGAAAGTGCCCCAGCTCGTTTTCCGGGTCGTCATTCGCCATCTTGCGAAACTGTGCGATGCGTTCTTGCAGGTCGTTCATTGGCTCTCCGGTTCCGTTGACAGTCCCTCGCTCGCGCGTCGGGCCAGTGTGCTCGAATCAGGGGACACGTGAGCGCGAAACGTTAACAATGCGCGCTTCACTATTTACCGATTCCCGCCAGGTCGATGACCGTGAGGGGATAGCGCAGTTCAATCGTCTTGTTGGCGATCTTGTCGCGGGCCATGATCTCGATGAAGAACGAGCCGGCGCGGTTGAGATAAATGGGATACTGCATCGGCACGAAATTCTCTTTCTTGAGGTCGATTTCCTCGGGTAAGTCCTTGGGCAGATTGCTGAATATCGGCATCGCGACCGGCTTCTGCTTGTTGTCCAGTACACGCATCATGACATCGACGTTGGGACTCTTTTTGGAGTCCAAGCTCATGTCCACGATCGCGAAATGGGCGCTGTAATGTTGTCCGGGAAAGCCGACCGCCTGGGCGCTGACGCCGATGAAGCCGAATGTCGACGCCACCACTTCAAACTCATACAGGAAGGATTTGGATTCCTTGCCCAAGCGGTCTTGCACGGTGAGCTTGATGAAGTATTTGCCGGGCGCCTGATTGCGCGGCAGGATAACATGCAAGTCGCCGGGCATGCGCGTACCGCCCAGGTGCGGGGCCACATCGTTGGGCGTGTCCTTCTTGAAGGTGCTTTTCTGCGTTTTGTCCAACAGTTCCAGCGTGGTGACGTAATTAGCGCGGCCGGTCTTACGGTCCAGGGCCAACCCTTCAATGTCGTAGGTCATGAACAGCACGTCGCCCGGCATGCATTTGACGTCGGTACGCGTCGCCCCCAACGGACCGTAACACGGACGGATGTTCTTGAGCTCCAAGGCCGACGCCTGGCCAACAGCAAGGCCCAGTGCAATGAAGGAAGCGACGAGCAAACGCGTCATATACGGCGGACCTCCGGGCGGCGACTGAGCAGGCTGAACAACGGTTATTGTGGCGGGTCGATTCTGGCTTGACTAGAGGAAAAGTGTGCATGGCGCGAAGAAGCGCAACAGAAAAGCGAATTTGCGTGACGCGCGCTTGACCGCATGGGCAGCCCTGTTTAGAATCCAGCTATTGGGTCATGCGAATCGTGGCATGACGGGCTAGAGCTCGCGGGCGTCCGAACTGGTTCTCGGCCGACGCGGGGTGGATCTAGCGAAAGGAGGTGGTCCCGTGTGTAGTGGTAACCAGCAGAGGTGGCTGCGCTAACGCAGCCGACGGGCTGCCGTCGGGCGCAGCCACAGCATTTGGTAGGGATCCGCGGCGCGTATCTACGCCGCGGGTCCCCTGTTTTGATTGTGGATTGCCGATTCTGGATTGCGAAATTACACCAGCCCGACGCGCGAGCGAGGGAAATAACATGAAGGCCGCGAAGTTTTACTTTTGGTATTACTTTACCCCGTCGCCGGACCCTGGGGATGCGGCCCATTGATAGGCTACATCGTTTAGCTCACAACCCCGGGATTCTTGTTCCGGGGTTTTTTGTTTTCCATCGTGCTCGGTTATGCCTCAGCGGCCGGCACGGTTAGTGGAGCGGGGCCAAGGACTCTAACCCATGATCGTCGTCATGAAACCAGGCAGCACCAAAGAACAGATTGACCACATCGTTGAAGACATCCATCAAATGGGCTTGCGCAGCCAGGTCATCGTCGGCACGGACCGTACGGTGATCGCCGCTTTGGGGGAAAAGCGCGACGGCGCCAAAGAAGCCCTCGAGACCGGCAACGGCGTGGAGCGAGTCGTGCCCATCCTGGCGCCGTACAAGATGGCCAGCACGGAAGTGAAGAAGGAGCCCACGTGCGTCGAGGCGCTCGGTCTTAAGATCGGGGCCGGCCGCATCGGCGTCATCGCCGGGCCGTGTTCCGTGGAAAGTAAGGAGCAAATTCTGCAAGTGGCCGATTCGGTGCGCGAAGCCGGTGCGGCGGGTTTGCGCGGCGGCGCGTTCAAGCCGCGCACGAGTCCTTACAGTTTCCAAGGCTTGAAGGAAAAGGGCCTGGAGCTGCTTGCCTTGGCTCGCGAGAAGACCGGATTGGCCATCGTCACCGAGGTCATGGCGCCGGAGATGGTGCCGCTCGTCGCAAAGTACGCCGACGTGATGCAAGTCGGCGCCCGCAACATGCAAAATTACCCTTTGCTCGAAGCCGTTGGGGAAACCAGGTTGCCGATCCTCTTAAAGCGCGGCCCAAGCGCCACCATGGATGAGTTCCTGCTCGCCGCCGAGTACATCCTCAAGACCGGCAACTCCCGCGTCATCCTGTGCGAGCGCGGCATCCGCACTTTTGAAGATCACACGCGTTTCACGCTGCCGCTAGCGACCGTCCCCTACTTGAAGCAGACCACGCATTTGCCGATCGTCGTCGATCCCAGCCACGGCACCGGCAAGGCCAATCTGGTGTCGCCGATGGCCGTCGCTGCGATCGCCGCCGGGGCGGACGGCCTCATCGTCGAAGTGCATCCCGATCCGGAAAAAGCGGTCAGCGACGGCTACCAATCGCTCACCCCGCCCGCATTTCAAAAGATGATCGCGGAATGCCGCAAGGTGGCGCAGGCGCTCGGGAAGAAGATGGCTTAGATGCATTGTCCAGGCTGTAAGTGAGGTTGCGCAGATAGCTCATTTGGACCTCGGCATCGCCTTGAGCGAGCACTTCGGCGCGGCTCCGCGCCGCGCCGACCTCCAACCGCACGTTGCCCCCTTTCTGCCGCATCATCTCGCGGATGAGCAGGAACATCGCGGCCGGATGGAAGACGCGCCGCGCCATTTGAAAGACGCGTCCCGGCGCGCCGTCCACGAACACGGGCAAGACCTGCGCCGAGCTCTTGCGAATCAGCAATGTCGTTCCGGTCCGCCAGGCGGCATCCACCGGAGCGGATCGGTCGCCGGTGCGAACGTAACTTCCTTCTCCTGCCGGAAAGAGGATCACGACGTGTCCTTGCCTGAGCCAGTCGATGGCTTCGCGAACCGCCGCCGACCTGCTGCCGGCGCTGGGGCCGTCGCTGTCGTTCACAAAGATACCGTTCTCCGCCATGCCCGGAATGCCCTCGAAGGCCGAGGTGAGCATCACCTTCACGTCGCCGCGCACCTGACTTACCATGTGGGCGATGGCCAGTCCGTCCATGCCGTTGCGCGGATGGTTGGCGGTGACCAGCAAGGGGCCGGTCTTCGGAATGCGCTCCAAGGCAGTCGCCGGCCATGTCACGTCGAGGTCAAAGGCGTCCACCGCTTTCTGGAAAAACGACACGTCGCGAGCGTCCTTCGCCAACGAGCCAAAGACACGGTTGACCGCGGCCAATCCCAACAGGCGCGGAAACAACCGCGGCAGCACGTTCAAGAGCCGTAAGCCCGGCGCTTTGGGATCGACAAGTTTCACGCGCAATCGGCCCCGGTCATCGACACGGAAACGTGGGTCGAGCGTGATGTTAAGTCCAAGGAATCTACGAGCAGCGGTCATTGTCGTTCCCCCCAATTCTGGCTGTACAAATGGCAAGCCCCGGAAGCGATCCATCGCTCCCGGAAATGAAGGCACGACGATGCTGCAGAATATCACGAATCGACTTGGAAATTTGAGCGAATGACGAGAAGAAACCCGCAGGCGGGCTGGTCACTTTGGTTCGGGGAGCTTAAAGCCGATCTTTTCGCGGATGGCGTCCGTTAGCGCCTGCAGAATCAGCGTGTGCTCGGAGAGAATGCGATTATGTTCGACGAGCAAGCCCTCAATCCTTGCAAAACGTTCGGAATTGATCCGGTTCGTTTCCGCGATGTGCGCATCGGTTTCAGCCATGCGGGCAAGGAAAGCGGTTTGACTTTGCACAAAAGTTGCCTGATTCTGCAGAAGAATCGCAATTGCTTCTTCCAGTCGGCCGTTGCCAACCGCTTTCGAACGCGCCATCTTGTTTCTCCTAAATCGCTGACTTATTGTAGCGTGGGCAAGGATGCATGCAAAACCTACTTCCAAACACCACTCCTCGGAGGTTGCGTCATGTTCCGCGCTTCCATTCTTGCCCTACTTCTTTGCGTTCTTTTCTCCGTGCCTGCCTTTGCCCAAAAGAAGGCCGACGAAAAACTCACGCCCGGGGACGAGATGATCTACAAGTACCTCTGCGCCGAGACCGACAAGCTTTCGCAGAAGTTTCTGGGCGGCGCCAAGACCATCGACGAATGGAAACGCAAACGTCCGCGCCTTTATCAGGAATACATGGACATGCTCGGCCTCTGGCCGGTCCCGGAGAAGACGCCGCTCAAGGCGACGGTCACCGGGCAGCTCGAAGCGCACGGCGTCATCGTCGAGAAGCTGCATTTTCAGTCGAAGCCGGGGCTGTATGTGACGGCCAATATGTATCGGCCGAAAGAAGACTCCAGCGCGAAACGTAAACGGTTGCCGGCCATTGTTTATGTGTGCGGCCACTCAGGTAAAGGCCGCGACGGCAACAAGACCGCCTTTCAGGATCACGGCTTTTGGTTCGCCAACAACGGCTATGTTTGCATCGTGCTCGACACGCTGCAACTTGGCGAAATCCCCGGCGTGCATCACGGCACCTACGGCCGTACCTGGACACACATCAAGTCCTATGGCCTCACTCCGCCAACACCCCCTCACCCTTTCACCCCTTCGCCCCTTCTTCCGGTCGGCGCCGATCCGAGCGAGTTCCGTCCCTGGTGGTGGTCCGCCGGCTACACGCCCGCCGGCGTCGAGTGCTGGAACGGCGTCCGCGCCATCGACTATCTTCTCACGCGGCCCGAAGTCGATCCCGAGCGCATCGGCGTCACCGGCATTTCCGGCGGCGGAGCGGCCACCTTCTGGATCGCCGCCGCCGACGAGCGCGTCAAGGTCGCCGTCCCCGTCTCCGGCATGTCCGACCTGGAAAGCTACGTCAAGAACAAAGTCCTCAACGGCCACTGCGACTGCATGTTCCTTTACAACACCTACCAGTGGGACTACACGACCATCGCCGCCCTCGTCGCCCCGCGGCCCATGCTGTTCGCCAACTCAGACAACGACAGCATCTTCCCCATGGACGGCAACCGCCGGATCATGGAGAAGCTCAACAAGATTTATGCGATGTACGGCAAACCCGACCTCGTGGATGAGTATGTGTCGAAGGGCGGCCATGCGTACCGGCCCGACTTGCGCGTCGCGATCTTCCAGTTCATCAACAAGCACCTGAAGGGCGACACGACCACGCCGGTCGAGGACTCCGCGAAGTACAAGGATTTGCCGGGCAAAAACCTTCGCGTGTTCGCGACGGACGCGGATCTGCCGAAGGACGCGCTCAACGCGCGGATTGACGAGACGTTTGTTCCGCGGGCGCAGGTGGAACTGCCGAAGGAGGGGAAGTTTGCGGATTGGAAAAACAAAATGATCATCCGACTCAGGGCAAGTTGCTTTCTCGGATTTTCACAGAGAATCAAGAAGGCCCAATGGGTCAAAGAGATTGCCAAGTTCAGTACCGAAGAAAACATTTTTGTGTTCTTCGGAGGCGTTCAAGTCGGTCCCGGTCTCAAAAGTAGAAGAAGCCTGTTATTGCCTAACAGGTCGGATGACACCGAGCGAATCGAGAGGCTCGCAAAACCTTTCCTTCCTGACGAGGACGTATTTGATTTCTTACGATCGCGCGGCAGTACCCTGCTGGCCTGGACAACAAAATCGCCACCGAACTACGTTGAGCGTGCGCACGCCCTCTTGGGTAGGACTGTAGATGTTGGCCGTACTTGGGACATATGTGCAATGGTCAACTATTGCGCAAGTGAGGTTAGTCCGAAATCAAATTGGCGGCTTGTTGGTGAAGGCGAATCGGGTATCCTCGCCGCCTATGCCGCGTTGTTCGAGCCGTCGATCAAGGAAGTGGTCGTCATCGATCCGCCGAAGTCGCACAAGGAGGGGCCGCACTTCTTGAACGTGTTGCGCGTCTTGGACATTCCCGAGGCGCTGGGCCTGTTGGCGCCGACGCCGTTGACCATCATCGGCGGCAATGACCCGGCCTTCGACCGCACGGCGGAGATTTACCGACTGGCGGGGGCGGCGGACAAACTGAAGCGGAAGTAGTTGGCTGTTGGATACTACAAAGGAAACTCGGCGCGAGCGCGAAACGTAAACAGGGGTCCGTTCACGTTTCGCGCTCACTTCTAGTCCGGAGGAACCATGATCATAGCGCACCACCTGATCTGGACAGCCTACGGCTAGTGGCTCCCGAACGACCCGCGCGGCAGCATGTCGCTCGATATCCGTGTCGAGAAGCTCGAACCCTTGGGTGACGTGCATTACGGTCGCAAGATGCAGCAACCGCGCTCGGCGGAGTTGCGGAAGTTCTACGGTGAAGCCGCCGATTTGTTGAAACATTCGCTTTTGACTTTTTCGGAAGCGGATTTCCCGTTGCTCGCGAAAGCGATCGAAGAAGTCATCGGAGAGCAAGGCTACACTTGTTACGCCTGCGCCATCATGCCCGACCACGTGCACATGCTCATCCGCCGGCATCGGGACAAGGCGGAGACGATGATCGAGAACTTTCAGGTGAAAAGCCGAAATGCCGTCATCAACGCTGGTCTGCGCAGCATCACGCATCCGGTGTGGGGCGGGCCAGGGTGGAAGGTGTTTCAGAACTCGGAAGAGCAGATTGTTCGCACAATTCAGTACATCGAAGAGAATCCGATCAAGGCGGGGTTGCCCAAACAATTCTGGAGTTTCGTGAAGGTGTATGATGGGTGGAGGCCGCGCGATTGGACGAAGTGATTGCCTCTGTTGTTTACGTTTCGCGCTCACTTCTCGCCCGGTGCGAAGTGAGCGCGAAACGTAAACAGCGGGCGCGCGGCGCGAGAGCGAAACGTAAACGAAATGCCGGTTGTTCCACCTTTACCGCGCGCGCGGGTTCTCACGGAATACGGCGCATTGGTTAAACTTCCCCTCTCCCCGCCTGGCGGACTCTCTTCTCCCGCTTCTCCGGACAAATCCTCTTGGAATACTCGCTGCCATCGTTCACAATAGAGACAGTTGTCCGTTCCGCACCATCTCTTGGGATGCTCCCATGGCTGACGACTACGAAGAAGAAGATCGGGAAGACGCCGAGGACAAAGAAGAGGAAGACGAGGAGGAAGCGCAGCCTGCCAAGGGCAAGAACACGGGCCTGACGCTGACGCTGTGCGCGCTCAACCTGTTGGTCGCCGTCGTCTTCGTGGTTCTGCTCGTGCTCGACTATGGGCAACGCAATGCCTGGTCGCACGCCGCG
>JAKEFD010000273.1 GCA_022616245.1 Gemmataceae bacterium | reverse complement strand
GGGCGCAACTCGCAGGGTTGGCTCGTCGCGGAGACGGCGCACTTCCGCGTCTTTCACACGCAGTCGCAGGAGCTGGCGGAAAAGGTCGCGCGCATCGCCGAAGACACGCGCCGGGCCATGTTCCGCAAGTGGTTCGGCGGCGAAGGCGTCCCATGGAACCCCAAATGCGAGCTGATACTGCACGCCACCGGCGCCGACTACCATCGTATGACCGGCGAGTCGCCGCAGTCGCCGGGGCACACGCGTATCGAGCGCGATCCGTCGGGACAACGCGTTGTGGGCAGGCGCATGGACCTGCGCTGTGACGTGCCGGCATTGCTCGAGGCGATTCTGCCGCATGAAACGACGCACGTGGTTCTGGCAGGCATGTTCGACCAGCATCACGTGCCGCGCTGGGCGGATGAAGGCATCGCGGTCCTGACCGAGCCGGGATACAAAGTCGAGCAGCATCGCCGCAACGCGCTCAAGTGTTACCAGGATGGCACGAAGTTCACGGCCAAGGAACTGGTGTCGCTCCATGATTATCCGCAACCCGCGCGCATCCCGGCGTTTTACGCCCAGAGCGTATGCCTGGTGCAAACCCTGGTGGAGCTGCGCGATCCCCAGACGGTGACGCAGTTCGTGCGCGACGGCCTGCGCCAGGGCTACGACGCCGCACTGCAAAGGCACTACGGCATGAACATGACGGAGCTGGAACAGCGCTTTCGGCAACGCATGCTGGGCGAAGGGCAACGGGTGGCGGCGCAATAGCATTCGGACCGGCCAAAACAGTAGATCCTCGTTCGCGCTTTGACCGCGCTAGAAGCCAGATATACTTAATTGGAGGTGATTGCAGCGCCGTCGAATGTGAGGTGATCCATGTTGCAAGTGTTGAAAGCTCACAACTTCAAAACATTTCTTAATGCAGAATTCAAGTTCAGCCAGCGGCACTTGGTCATTGGGAAGAACAACAGCGGCAAGACGAACTTAATGACCCTAATGCGATTTCTTGGATCGACGGCAACGTTCGAACTAGATGTTGCCGCAAGCAACATCCCGGGCGGCATCGACGAAATCTGCAATTGGAACCTGAAAAAGAATGATCAAATCGATTTGAATGTCGAGTGCGTTTTGGAACACGCGGGATTGCCGATCACTTACGCCTACGACTTGCGCCTTGAACGACTAACTTCAATCGGGCCGCCCGGCGGACAAGGCGGGCTTCGGGTTGTCAATGAGCGGTTAGCTGTCCAATCAGCCTCTCCCGTGCAAGTTTTGTTGGAGATTGATGGCAACGAAGCGAGCTTGCTGAACGAAGAACAGCCAGCAGGGCAAGACCGCTCGTGGCATCAACAGCGCATGCACTCCCCAAAAAACGCCACGATGCTTTCGAAGATCTACGAACTGCCCACGAATCAACGAGCCCTTCTTTTTCGCACATTTCTACGCAATTGGCGCTATTACTCAATTAGCCCTTTGTTGATTCGGTTCGGCTCGACGGGGAACCCATTAAGTAGCGCGGCAAGTCAATTAGGTGCTTCACATATTCGCTGGTGGACTGCTTGTGATCCTCAAGGAGAGAGCCTATCGCAATGCATTTTCCAGCTCAAGAATTACGACGACCGCCGATATCGGCGACTCCTCGAAATCACAAGAGTCGTCGAACCAGCTCTAGAAGCGATAAACTACATAACGGCGCCCGGTCAACAAGCAGTACCGTTCGTCACACTCAGTAACCAGTCAAGAGCTTCTTGGGATGGCCTGTCGGACGGCACACTGCGCGCGCTCGGGCTAGCATTGATCATTGAGACCTCGGCAGCATGTTCTCCCCCGACTAACTCGGTCCCTTCGCTTACTCTTATAGAAGAGCCCGAGAACGGTATCTTTCCCGGGCTTCTCCGACGGTTCTTCGATTCTTATGAGGAGTGGGCGCCAACGTCGCAGTTCATTTTCACATCGCATTCGCCGTACTTCATTGACATGTTCGATGACAAACGTCAATCGGTGACGATTCTCAAAAAGGCTGCCGATCGGAGCCAAAGCATTCAGCCACCAGACATTGAACCGAGCAAGAATGGTGACGAAAGATTGACGCTCGCGATGGAGTACTCATCGGAGTTATTTGAATGATTCACAGAATCGGAGTCGTTTGTCAGGATCGCAACAGCCGGGGTTTCCTTGAAGGCATCAAGCGGCGTCTGAAGTGCGATGCACAACTCATTGAGCCAACCACAGGTGCCTTGGGAAAAAGCACGACGATGACAAAGAGGCAGGCGAAGCTTGCAACAACGGACCTCCTTAGAAAAAGCGTTGATCTGATCGTGCGCTTTACGGATGCGGACAAGAACCGTTGGCAGGATGTTCAACGGCAAGAACTTGGCGCGTTTCCACACGAATGCAACTCGATTATTGTCTGCGGTGTAGCTGTGGAAAACACTGAGCAGTGGCTTGCTTTAGATCCTCCATACATTGAACAGGCGCTGGCGATTGCAAACGCCGCACGACTTTCACCCGACCAGCTGACGAATGCTATCAAGAACGCGATCGCACGGCATCGTTTGGCTGATGAGCCGGTATGGAAGTAACCGCGAGATTAGTCGCCGAATCTCCCGCCGAAGTTTTTCGCAGATGGCTTAACGACGAATCCATGCGCGGCTTCTATCAGCATTGCAGGATGGCTGCAATCCGCTCGGATTGTGAAGTTCCGAATGAACTTGATTGACGTTGCCAAGCAGACGCCGCAAGTGAGTGTCTCACAGCACACGGCAGAACACCGCCTTGAGATAGCGCCCTTCCGGCACGTGCGCCTGAAACGGATGATCCGGCCCCGCGCCGGCGAGCCTAAGGACTTGCAGCGTGCGGCCTGCTTGCCAGGCGGCGCGGCGCAGCGTTTCGAGAAACGTCTCTTCGCTCACCAGACCAGTGCAGGAACACGTCAAGAAGATCCCGCCCGGCGCGACGGCTTGCAGCGCGAGCTTGTTCATGTCGAAGTAGCGCTTGAGCGCGTAGCCAATCTCCTCCCGATCGCGCGTTTGCTTGGCAGGATCGAGGACGACGACATCGAATCTCTGTCCAGAGGGTAGAGTTTCGCGCAGCCAGGCGAACAGGTCCGCTTGTACGAAGCGGATGCGAGCCTGATTCAAGTTGGCGTTCTGCTTAGCCAGGGCGATGACTTGCTCATCTAAATCGAGACCAACGACTTCATCGGCCTGGCCCAGCGCCTTGGCATAAACCGCGAAGCCGCCCGTGTTGCAGCACAAATCGAGCACGCGCTTGCCGGCGCAAAACCCCGCCAGTGCTTTGCGATTGTCTCTTTGATCCAAGAAAAAACCGGTCTTGTGCTTGCTCCCCGGCGCGACGCGAAAACGCAAACCGTGCTCCACGATAGTTCCTGCCGGCGGCGCTTCCGGTTCGCGGCAGTCGAAAGACTCTTGTTTCTGGATATGCTCCTCCGCAAACCAATAGAAGCGCGCCTCCGGAAAGTGTTTCGTGAGCGCGTCCTGTATGACCTGCCGAAAGCGATACATGCCCGCCGCAAAGAACTCCAGCACGATGGTGCCGCCGAACCGGTCCGCGACCAGGCCGCTCAGGGCGTCGCCTTCGGAATGAACCAGGCGATAGGCGTCGCTTATTTCATCCAGACGTAATAGGCTTCGACGTAAAGATACGGCCTGGTCGAGGCGGCGCGCAAAGAAATCGGCGTCGATGGCTTCGTTCGGGTCGGCCGTCAAGACGCGCAGGGCAATGCGCGAATGGCCATTGTAAAAACCGCGGCCGGCCCACTGCCCGTCGCGGTCGATGATGTCCACAACAGTGCCAGGCGCCAACCCCCTCAACCCCAACCCCTGAGGGCGAGGGGAGGCCGGCTTTTCAACCATTTTTTGAAAGATCCAGGGATGGGACGAGCGGCGGACAATCTTGAGGCGGACCTTTGGAAGCGTTTCCGGACTCGACATGGGTTTTCGCGAAGCGGGACTCGTCAAAACGATGCATTTCCTTCATTATAAACAATACAGAAAACCAAGCCGGACAATGACTCGTCGTTACTCCATCCGGATATCGAACTTTCCATCGAGGACAATCACATGAAGAACTGGAACGTTTTTGCTGCAACGATTGGAGCCGCGCTTTTTGCCGGCACGGTGCCGGCACGCGCCTTGGTCGTGGCGCCGCCGCCCGGCCCGACCCGCGTCGCCCAAGCCGACGTCATCGTTGTGGGCCGTGTCGTTGCCCACGAGCCCAAAGACATTGAGGTCATGGTCGGGCCCGGAGCGAAGCAGACCTATCGCGTCGCCATTGTCAACATCACCGAAATCGTGCGCGGCGCCAAAGAGTTGAAGACTGTTCGTGTCGGCTTTATCCCGCCGCCTCCCAACGACCCGAACCAGCCGCCAATTATTCGCCCGCGACCGTTCGGGCGCAACGTACAACTCAACGTTGGCCAGGACGGCTTGTTCTTTTTGACAAAAGCCGCACAAAAAGATTTGTACACAACGCCGATGTACTATGACGTGGTGGCCGGCGAAGACGGCAACTTCAAGAAGGAAGTGGACGAAGCCAAGCAGGCCAGCAAGCGGCTGGACAACCCAATGGATGGCCTGAAGTCAGCCAACGCCGAAGAACGCTTTCAGACCGCGGCCTTGCTGGTTGCTTTTTATCGCAATCCGCGCAACCAAGGCGGCAAGACCGAAGCTGTCAGTGCCGAGCAAAGCAAGCTCATACTGCAAGCCATAACCGACGGCAACTGGAGCGCTCCGCAAAAGTTCGGCGCCCAGCATCCTTGGATGGTCTTCAGCCAATTGGGCTTGGCGGCGAAGGACGGTTGGATGCAGCCGCGCAACGTAAAGACGGTGCAGGACCTTCACCGGGCGGCGCAAGAGTGGTTGCGCGCCAATCTGGAAACATATCGCGTGCAACGTTTATTGCCGCGTGAAGTAGCGCAGAAGTAAGCGTGGGATTCTTCTTGAGCCCCTCGCTTACGCGCGGGCTCGGCGGCGAAAACGCCCCTTGCAAGGTCGCGAGGGGCTTTTTCGTTCACTACATTTGTGTTAAATTGAAGTGAAGATTGTGTTTCCTGTCTGTTCGTTGAATTGACACTGTCCTAGTCCAAGACTGCAAGACTCGCGACAGCCCGGTAGGGGCTATTTTCGCTTTTAAGGATGTAGGAAATGAGTGTTGCTTCCCTCAATGGCGAAGTGCTGGTCCACGAAATCGCCGTTCCGCAGCGCAAGACGCCGGAGCCAGCGCCCGCGCTGGACGACCCGTCCTTGTATTTCAATCGCGAGCTGAGCTGGCTCGAATTCAATCGCCGCGTACTCGAAGAAGCGCTCGACCGATCGGTTCCCTTGCTCGAACGGCTCAAGTTTCTCGCCATCTTCGGCTCCAACCTGGATGAGTTCTTCATGGTGCGTGTCGGCGGCTTGCAGCAAAAAGTGCAGGCGGGGATTGCTGTCGGCTCCGGAGCTGACCGCATGCCGCCGCGCGAGCAGCTGGAGCGCATCAGCCAAACGGTGCGGCAATTGATCGCCGACGCCTACCGTTGCTGGCGCGAAGAACTGTTGCCTGGTTTGGAGAAAGAAGGCATCTTTATCCGCGCGCCGAAAGACTTGACCGACGAGAATCGCAAGTATCTCACCGACATGTTTCGCCGGGAGATATTCCCCGTACTGACGCCGTTGGCCATCGACCAGGGACATCCGTTTCCGCATCTGTTGAACAAATCGCTGAACCTGGCCGTGATACTGCACCGGCCGCGCAGCCAGGAAAAACTGCTGGCGGTGGTGCAAGTGCCGGCGGTCTTGCCGCGCTTCGTGCCATTGGCCTCCGAAAAGGGCAGTGCCTTCGTCCCGCTGGAAACCGTCATCCGTTTGCACCTGCACGAGTTGTTCCCGGGTATGCAGATCGACAAGGCCAACGTTTTTCGTGTGACGCGCAACAGTGAATACGACATCGACAACGACGAAGTCGAGGACTTGCTCAAGGCCATCGAGGAGGAGGTGCGCAAAAGGCGGCGCGGCTTCGCGGTGCGGCTGGAGATCGAAGCCGACGCGCCGCCCGAAGTCGGCAACGCGCTCGTACAAGCACTCGATCTGGAGTCGATGGACGTTTACCCGATTCCCGATCTCATCGATACGACGGGACTTTTCCAGATTCATGGTCTGCCCGGCTACGCCACGCTGCGCGATCCGCAATTCGTGCCGCAGCCGGTGCCGGAATTTGCCCCGGGCGCGAATGTCTTTGCGGCCATCCGTGCCCGCGACATCCTCGTGCACCATCCCTACGAATCGTTCGGCCACGTCGTCGATTTCATCGAAAGCGCCGCCACGGACGAGCGCGTCCTGGCCATCAAGCAAACGCTGTATCGCACCAGCAGCGACTCGCCGGTCGTCAAGGCCTTGCAGCTGGCCGCGGACAACGGCAAGCAAGTGACCGCGGTGATCGAGCTCAAGGCGCGCCTCGATGAAGAGCGCAATATTCTCTGGGCGCGCGAGCTGGAAAAAGCCGGCGTCCACGTGGTCTTCGGCTTTATCGGCCTGAAGACGCATTGCAAGGTGGCCTTGGTCGTGCGCCGCGAGGAAGACGGCATTCGTCGCTATGTGCATCTGGCCTCGGGAAACTACAACCCGCAGACCGCGCGCGTGTACACGGACCTCGGCTTCTTCACTTGCAAGACGGACTTCTGCGAAGACGCCTCTGCCCTTTTCAATTACCTCACCGGTTACTGCGAGTTGCCGCAGTTTCGCAAGCTCATCGTCGCCCCCAGCCGGATGCAGTCGTTCATGGTGGAGAAGATCCAGCAAGAAACCGCCAATCAGCGCGCGGGCAAGACCGGACGGATCATCGCCAAGCTGAACGGCTTGCTGGAGCCGGCCATCGTCCAGGCGCTTTATGAGGCGAGCCGGGCCGGAGTGAAGTTCGACCTCGTTTGCCGCGGCATCTGCGCGCTAAGGCCGCAAGTTCCCGGCGTCAGCGACAACATCCGCGTCTATTCAGTCGTGGACCGCTTTCTGGAACATAGCCGGGTGTTCTATTTCCACAATAACGGCGATCCGCAAGTGTACATCGGCTCCGCGGACTGGATGGACCGCAACCTGAGCCGGCGCGTCGAAGTGGTGTTTCCGGTGGAAACGCCGGAGCTGAAAAAGCGGTTGATCGACGAGGTTTTAGCGATTTCGCTGGCGGACAATGTGAAAAAACGCGAATTGCTGCCGGACGGATCCTATCGCCGCGTGGAGCGTGGACCGGGCGAGCCGGCGCTGCGCAGCCAGGAGCGCTTCCTGGAATTGGCGGCGCAAAACGCGCAAAGACGCCTGATCGAAGCCGCACCGCAAAAGCCGCCGGTGCTCACCCCCAAACCTGTAAGGGCCAAGATCACCCGCAAGCGTACTGCCAAGACGTAAGGTAGTCGGTGTCGCCCTGAAACCAAGCGACGTAAATCCGGTATCATCTTCCATATGTTCTCGACTGTCGCCTTCACGCTGTTCTGTCTCTCGTGCGGCCAAACCGAATCACTCGGTCCAGGACGCCATTGGCGCGACGTCGAAGCCGGTACGCAGAAGCGAACCTATCTTGTCTATGTTCCCAAGAAATACGATCCTAAGACGCCTGCCCCACTCGTCCTCGCCTTGCACGGCGCGACCATGAGCGCGCGAGTCATGGAGCCATTCTCCGGACTCAATGGGCTTGCCGATCGCGAGGGCTGCATCGTTGTCTATCCCAACGGCACCGGGCCCAGCGAGATCCTCTACACCTGGAACTGCGGCGGTTTCTCGCCCGCGCTCGCCAAGAACAAGCCCGACGACGTCGCTTTTCTCGGCAAAGTCTTGGACGACGTGGAAAAAGTGCTCGCCGTGGACAAAAAACGCATCTACGTTGCCGGTATGTCCAACGGCGCGATGATGGCGTATCGCGTGGCCGCGGAAATGTCGGAGCGCATCGCCGCCATCGCAACCGTCGCCGGCACGTTGACTCTGGATGAAGTGAAGCCCAAGCGGCCCGTGCCCATTGTGCATTTCCACGGCACCGCGGACGGACTGGTTCCCTACAAAGGCGCCAGCAAGGAGACAGCGGCGTTCTGGAAATTCTGTTCTGTAGAAGACACGATTGCCACGTGGGTCAAAGTCAATGGCTGTTCCGATACGCCGGAAGTGGACAAGCTGCCCATGCCGAAGGACAAATACCAAATCACGCGCAAGTCTTACAACAACGGCAAGAACGGCTGCGAGGTTGTTCTCTATGTCGTGCAAGACGGAGGACATTGCTGGCCGGGCCGGCCCATCGGCGGCGGATTCCTTGGGCCGTATACGATGAACCTGCACGCCAATGACGTGATTTGGGAATTCTTCTCCCGTCACCCGATGAAGTAGCGCGTTTCCTCACCCCCTTTCCATTCGCCAGTCAACTCACTCGGCAGAATCTTCCCAAAGCGCCTATATGTACAAGTCGGTTTTCTTTCGCGTGTAGGTCGAGTTTGCATCCACTTCGCATTCGTTTCTGCGTTTGCTTTGGGTATGGATGCCGATGGTAGATTGGGCACAAGACCTGCAGGAATACAGTCCGGCTGCGCACCAAAGGAATGAATCGTGAGTAAAAAAGTCCTGCACGTCTACCCAAAGTTTCCCGACACCTATTGGAGTTTTCAACACGCACTTGGGCTTTGGGGACGCCGCTCGGCTTTCCCGCCGCTTGGACTCTTGACCGTGGCCGCCATGCTGCCGGGCGGCTGGGAACATCGCCTCGTTGACCTGAACGTACAGCCTCTCACCGATGCCGACATCGACTGGGCGGACCTCGTTTTCACGAGCGCCATGATCGTGCAGCAAGATTCGCTGCGCAGCATTCTGGCACGCTCCAAAGCGCGCGGCAAGCGCGCCGTGGTGGGCGGGCCGTACGTCAGCACCAGCGCCAACCTCGTAGAGGCGGATCATCTCTTCATCGGCGAAGCGGAGACGACGCTGCCCGATTTCCTCCGCGATCTGGAAAACGGCACGCCCAAGCGCATCTATCAAGCGGACGAAAAACCGGACCTCACGAGCGCGCCCACGCCGCTGTTTCACCTCGCCGACTTCCGGCATTACCTGGCCATGCCGGTGCAATTTTCGCGCGGCTGTCCCTTCCGCTGCGAATTCTGCGACATCATCGAGATTTATGGCCGTGTGCCGCGCACCAAGACCAACGAGCAAATGCTCGCCGAACTGGACGCGCTTCTTGCCGCCGGCTGGCGCGGCCTGGTGTTCATCGTCGACGACAACTTCATCGGCAACAAGCGCAACGTGAAGAGCTTGCTGCCCCATCTTGCCGATTGGTCGGAGCGCCATGGCCGGCCTTTCTCGTTTCTCACCGAGGCGAGCCTGAACCTGGCCGACGACAACGAGCTCTTGGCGATGATGAAGCGCGCCGGCTTTCGCCGCGTGTTTCTGGGCATCGAGACGCCGGTGGAACAGAGCCTGAAGGAAGCGCAGAAGGGGCAAAACACGCGCCGCGACATGTTGGAGGGGGTCCGTAAGATCCAGAGCTACGGCATGGAAGTGATGGCCGGCTTCATCGTTGGCTTCGACAGCGATCCGCCCGATATCTTTCAGCGGCAGATTGACTTCATTCGCGCCAGCGCCATTCCGCAAGCCATGGTCGGCCTGTTGACGGCGCTGCCCGATACGCAATTGTCGCGGCGTCTGGAGCGCGAAGGCCGCATGCTCCTGGGCTCGAGCGGCAACAACACCGACGGCTCGCTCAACTTCATTCCGCGCATGGACGCCAGCGTGCTCGTCGACGGCTACAAGCGCATCCTGAGAAACATTTACAGTCCCGCCGAGTTTTACGAGCGCTCGCTGGCCTGCTTGGCGCGGGTCGAACAGGAACGCGCCGAGCCCCCCGCCGACGGCTGGTTCAAGACCCTGCTGCATGTCGGGCGCATCCTGCTCACGCTCGGCATTCGCGACCGCGAACGAGGCCGCTTCTGGAAATTCCTCGGCAAGGCTCTCTTCAACTTCCCGAGCAAGATCCCGCAGGCGCTTATTCTGGCCGGCCTGGGTTATCACTTTCGCATCATGACCGAGGAGCTATTGGGCGCAGAATCCGGCGAGCGACTAGCGCCCATCGTAAGCAACGAGGCAACCCGCGCCGCCTAGTTTCCTGCTTGAAGCGCGATTTTCGGGTGCCATGCATGCCACCCAGCCATGCTGCTCCAAGTTAGCGCAAAACCACGCAATTGATCGCGCCGGCATTACATCGTAGAATCAGTGCAGTTCCTACCTGCAAGAACCGCGACTCTCATGCCAAAGAACCGTCTCGTCTGGTGGATCCCCGTCTTCTTTGCGCTTGTATGCATGCGTTGGGATGACCGCACAGTGCAATCCCAGGAAGAAGACATTCGCCTGCGCCGGCCCATTCGCTTGCTGCTTGTCGACGGCGGCAAGACTCTGCTCGTCGCCCATCGCGACAGCGGAACCATCTCAGTTGTGGACACCGACCGCTTGCACACGGTCAGTGAAGCAAAGTTTGGCCGCCGCCTGGCGGACATGGCTGCGATCCCCCTCACCCCCAACCCCTCTCCCCCGCAGGGGCGAGGGGGGCAACGGATCGGCTTGGTTGATGAAGAGACCGGCGAGTTTGTGCTGCTGGCGCGCCAGGGGCGCGAGCTGCGTGAGATCAGCCGCGTCCAAGTGGGAGCAAGCCCTGTCAGCGTGCGCGTGAGCGAAGACGGCCAATGGGCTGTCGTCGCGTGTCTGTGGCCACGACGGATTGCGTTTGTCGATTTGGCCGCCGTCGCCAAAAAGGCCGACGCGAAAGTGGTGTCCCATCTCGACTTGCCGTTCGCCCCGCGCCGGCTGCTTT